>NZ_CP138632.1:0-343333 GCF_036456085.1 Veillonella parvula
TATACTAATTGTTTGTTCTTTGAAAACTGCATAGAAGAATTAATATATATTTGTAAGGTCATCTCTTAGAATTTCTAAGTAGGTTGACCCGAGCACATAGGAAATAATTCTCTGACTTAATGGTGACGTACATGAAAATGTACGGCTACAAAAAACGACAATGTATCTAATGCATGTCTAAAAAATCTCAAATCAATAGATTTTGATGATTATCAAGGAATACCAGTGAAGCGAAGTCGCCGCGTATTTGTATACGCAAGACGAGCTGAATGCAGTATGACGAAGATAAGCGCAAAATATATTGCATTTTAAGTAAAGATTTTAAGGGCGTACGGTGGATGCCTTGGCGATATCAGCCGAAGAAGGACGCGGTAAGCTGCGATAAGCTACGGAGAGGTGCAAGCAACCTGTGACCCGTAGATTTCCGAATGGGGGAACCCGGCAGTGGTTATGCACTGTCACCCATAGCTTAGACTATGAGGAGGGCACCCGGGGAACTGAAACATCTAATTACCCGGAGGAACAGTAATCAAACGAGATTTTCTTAGTAGCGGCGAGCGAACGGGAAAGAGGCCAAACCGGAGCGGGCAACCGCACCGGGGTTGAGGACAGTCATCAAGTGTAAATGAGGTAGAAGAATGGAGCTGGAAAGCTCAGCCGCAGAAGGTGAAAGCCCTGTAATCGAAACCTTGCATACATGGGACTGTATCCAGAGTACCACGAGACACGTGAAACCTTGTGGGAAGCAGGGGGGACCACCCTCCAAGCCAAAATACTGATATCGACCGATAGCGCATAGTACCGTGAGGGAAAGGTGAAAAGAACCCCTGGCGGGGAGTGAAAGAGAACCTGAAACCGTATGTCTACAAACAGTCGAAGTCTGTATATATATCAGGACGACGGCGTGCCTATTGAAGAATGAACCGACGAGTTACTGTTGCTAGCGAGGTTAAGTGGAAAACATGGAGCCGCAGCGAAAGCGAGTCTGAACAGGGCGTATAGTTAGTAATAGTAGACCCGAAACCGTAGTGATCTATCCATGGCCAGGTTGAAGCACAGGTAAAATTGTGTGGAGGACCGAACTCGTGAGCGTTGAAAAGCTTTGGGATGAGTTGTGGATAGGGGTGAAATGCCAATCGAACACGGAGATAGCTGGTTCTCCCCGAAATAGCTTTAGGGCTAGCCTCGAGGTAGAGAGTATAGGCGGTAGAGCACTGATCGGGCTAGGGGCCATACCGGTTACCGAACCTAGTCAAACTACGAATGGCTATACTTATACTCGGGAGTCAGACAGTGAATGATAAGGTCCATTGTCAAGAGGGAAACAGCCCAGAACACCGACTAAGGTCCCCAATGTTACACTAAGTGGCGAAGGATGTGGAATTTCCAAAACAACCAGGATGTTGGCTTAGAAGCAGCCACCATTTAAAGAGTGCGTAATAGCTCACTGGTCGAGAGACTCTGCGCCGAAAATGTCCGGGGCTAAAGTGTAAAACCGAAGTCGTGTCATATGCAGCAATGTATATGGGTAGGGGAGCGTTCTCATCGGGCTGAAGCAGTACCGTAAGGAGTTGTGGACTGATGAGAAGTGAGAATGTCGGTATGAGTAGCGAAAAGAATGGTGAGAATCCATTCCACCGAAAGCCTAAGGGTTCCTGAGCAACGATCGTCGTCTCAGGGTAAGTCGGGACCTAAGCCGAGGCGGAATAGCGTAGGCGATGGACAACAGGTTGAAATTCCTGTACCGGTGTGAATCGTTTGATCGATGGAGTGACACAGTAAGGTAGGTCAGCACGCGATTGGAAGAGCGTGTTTAAGCAGGTAGGTTGAGCTATAGGCAAATCCGTAGCTCTAAAAGCTGAGATGTGATGACGAGTGACTAGCAATAGTCGCGAAGTGATTGATCCTACACTGTCGAGAAAAGCTTCTAGGTAGAGACACATCGCCCGTACCAAAACCGACACAGGTAGGCGGGGAGAGAATCCTAAGGTGCGCGGGAAAACCCTCGTTAAGGAACTCGGCAAAATGCCTCCGTAACTTCGGGAAAAGGAGGACTCATGTAGTGTGAAGAGCAGAAGCGCTTGGAGCATGAATGAGTGGCACAAGAGAGGCGCAAGCGACTGTTTACCACAAACACAGGTGCCTGCTAAAGCGAAAGCTGATGTATAGGTGCTGACACCTGCCCGGTGCTGGAAGGTTAAGAGGAGGGGTTAGACTTCGGTCGAAGCTCTGAATTGAAGCCCCAGTAAACGGCGGCCGTAACTATAACGGTCCTAAGGTAGCGAAATTCCTTGTCGGGTAAGTTCCGACCCGCACGAAAGGTGTAACGACTTGCGCACTGTCTCAACGAGGGACCCGGTGAAATTGAAGTACCTGTGAAGATGCAGGTTACCCGCGACTGGACAGAAAGACCCCATGGAGCTTTACTGCAACCTAAGATTGAACTTAGTTAATGAATGTACAGGATAGGTGGGAGACTTAGAACCTAGGACGCCAGTTTTAGGGGAGTCGCTGTTGGGATACCACCCTTTCATTAATTGATTTCTAACGGGCCGAGTAACGACCGGCCGGACAGTCTTAGGCGGGCAGTTTGACTGGGGCGGTCGCCTCCAAAAGAGTAACGGAGGCGCCCAAAGGTTCCCTCAGAGCGGACGGAAATCGCTCGAAGAGTGTAAAGGCAGAAGGGAGCTTGACTGCGAGACGGACAGGTCGAGCAGGGACGAAAGTCGGGCTTAGTGATCCGGTGGTGCCGAGTGGAAGGGCCATCGCTCAACGGATAAAAGCTACCCTGGGGATAACAGGCTAATCTCTCCCAAGAGTCCATATCGACGGGGAGGTTTGGCACCTCGATGTCGGCTCATCACATCCTGGGGCTGAAGTAGGTCCCAAGGGTTCGGCTGTTCGCCGATTAAAGTGGTACGTGAGCTGGGTTCAGAACGTCGTGAGACAGTTCGGTCCCTATCCATCGCGGGCGTAAGAAACTTGAAGGGGGCTGCTCCTAGTACGAGAGGACCGGAGTGGACGAACCGCTGGTGTACCAATTATCCTGCCAAGGGTACAGTTGGGTAGCTACGTTCGGGACGGATAAACGCTGAAAGCATCTAAGCGTGAAACCAGCCTTGAGATGAGGTTTCTCATAGCAAAAGCTAGTAAGATCCCATGTAGACGACATGGTAGATAGGCCAGGTGTGGAAGAGCCGTGAGGTTTGGAGCTGACTGGTACTAATCGATCGAGGGCTTTACTTAAGCAGCGTAACCAACTTGAAGGAGCAACGCGACGCACAAGTTGCGTGGAGTCGCTTACGTCGAAACGTAAGATTTCACGATGTGAAATCCACAGGCTTCGACGCAATCCTCCAGACGTGTACTTTGAGTATGGGACGCAACATACAACAAAACATTAAGCAGAATGTGCAACAAATATATATACTTCTATGTGGTTTTCAGAGTACAAACTCTGACAGATTCAGTGGCGATGGCTATGAGGATCCACCTGTTCCCATCTCGAACACAGTAGTTAAGCTCATAAACGCCGAAAGTACTTGGCTGGAGACGGCCTGGGAGGATAGGAAGCCGCTGATTGACTAAAAGAAAAAGGTCTACCTAAAGGTAGGCCTTTTTCTTTTTGCTAGTCTTCGACTAGCTAACCCTACTAGAGCAGCCTCCAGCCAAGGTTGTAGAAGTATTGTCTATGTGTATTGATCAATAGAGACGGCGTGGGAAGCCTAGGGCAATAGGGCGTAAAGGAGCGCAGCGACGCATACGTCCATTGCATCAGGTTCGACGAAGACCTTAAGGTATATATTTTAATTTTGATTATAATCTTAAAACTGCCATGGGCGAGTGTGATAGGAAGCCGCTGATTGCTTAAAGGCACACCTGAGGGTGTGTCTTTTTTGTATATGGCTTCCTATCCTCCCAGGGGACCTGGTAAGCAGGGCAGTAGAAGATGGAGGAGTGAAACGACGACAGATTCACTGCATCACTTAGTTCATTATTTTTTAATTATATTATCAGTTAATTGATAATAAATAATTAATGAAGGTCTAATTATAAATTTTAATAATTACTATTTATTACATATTCTATTCATGCATAGAATTATCACTTTTTTATATAGGTCCCTATCTAGCCTAGTAAATACGTGCTTTATAGCTATCTTTCTGATATTTAATAATATACCAAAATGTACCAAAAATTACTCGTTTTGATTATATTTCATATCACTTTCACTATGTTTTCACGAACTATCTATATACTAGCTATAGTTGATTGAGATCAACTAAGGAAATGGAGGTCTACTACTAATAACTTTTACCTGTCCCTTTTACAAATAATACAAACAACACAAAACAATACAACACATAAAACAACACTTAAATACACAACAATACTCTCCCTGTGTATAAACAAAACAATACATATACAAAACTCTCTAATTATATATACCATCTCCCGTATATATAAAGGTAAAAGTTAAGTAGACATAAGAGCCCTTGAAAGAGGGCTCTTTTCCTTTAATATTTCCTATTATTTATTGATTAATAAGCCTATATTTCTTGACATAGTATGTAATATTTGTTAAACTAATCAAGTATCAAGCAAAGCTTGATGAACATAGGGGTATAGCTCAATTGGTAGAGTAGCGGTCTCCAAAACCGTTGGTTGTGGGTTCAAGTCCTACTGCCCCTGCCAAATTTTGGATGGCGGTCTTCGGACCGCATGTCCATAAAATTACTCAAAAAATATTAAAAAATGCTTGCGTAGCCGCAATCATTATGTTAATATAAGTGAGTACCTTGTACATGACTCAGTAGCTCAGCTGGATAGAGCGTTTGACTACGAATCAAAAGGCCAGGGGTTCGAATCCCTTCTGGGTCACCAAATTAAAGCATCACAGTAATGTGGTGCTTTTTTATTTTGCTTTTTATATGTATATAAAGGACCCTACATATTTATGTAGGGTCCTTTTATGAGTTAATAATCTTTATTTAATTAACTAAGTTTTATTATTTCGCATGTGGCTGATCTGATTCAGCTACTACGTTAACGACAATTTCTTGATCTGCAGAAATAAGATTCATAATGATGGGGATTGGCTGTTCGATGGCTTCAGCTATACTTTTAATTTGTCGCATTGCAACAGGATAAGGTGTTGTTCTATCACTTTGAAATAATTCTTCCAATTGGGTGATTTCTGCTTGACTTAGATTCGATTTATTTGCGAATTCTTCAACTGTCATATTATGTTGTTCGCGATAGCTTTTAATGATTTCACCGATATACATAATCGCCTCCACTTGAATTATATTAATACATTTTTATTTTATGTGAAAGTTCGATAAAACTCAAGTTAGATTGAAATGATACTTCATATTATTGATACATAATGGTTTTATATTATAAAATGAACATATAATGATACTGATATATATGGAAATGAAAAGAGGTTTGCTATGAAGACGAATAGAAAACAACTTTTAATTGTTTATATATGTTTAGCATTAGGGGCTTGGAGTGCTAGCGCTGGCATCAGCTTTAGTCAATCAAATAGAGATACGAATCAAACACGTCGAGATAATACGACAATACAGCATAAGTCTGAAAAAACTGTTGACGATTCTGCCCAAGGTAGTCCTGTTATTGCATCGTATTACAAAGATGGCAAAAAAAAGAAGAAAAAGAGCACTGCTGCTGATGAGACTAAGCTTTCAGAGAAACAAAAAGCAACTAAAGAATTGAATGAACATTCTTGGGTAGAAGAAGCGGGAAAACATCCGTTACCGTATGTGGTTGTGGAAGGGAAAGCGGTCAGTGAAGAAGAGTTAGCCCACTGGTGGAAGGTTTTTAATGATCCCGTATTGGATCAATTAATTGATTTGACCCTCAAAAATAATCGGCAGTTAGAGGTAGCTCGCTCTCGAGTTAGACAAGGGCGGTTACAGTTGGGTATTGCTGAAGCACAGCGATTACCTTGGCTAGATGCTTCCGGTTCATGGTCGGCTAATAGAGGTCAGGGTGAATGGGATTCAGACCGAGAAGCGATAAAGAATTTACCTATATCTGATAAGATGACGAGAAATGTAGAAACCGGTAAATTGGGAATTGATGCGCGATGGGAAATTGATATATTCGGAAGACAAAAAGCAAAATCACGTGCTGCATCGAATTCGTTACAAGCATCACAGGCGGATTTATATTCCACCTGGGTATCTTTGAGCGCGGAAACCGCATTACAGTATATGTCGTTAAGAACTTTACAGGAGCAATTGCGCATAACAGAAGATGATGTGAAGCGTCAACAGGAAGCATTGGAACTGATTAAGATAAATAATCAGTCTGGTATTATTAATGAATTACCTGTGCAACAGGCTACATATGCATTATCTCAGACTCAAGCGGAGATTCCTTCATTAAAGAAAAATATAGCTTCCACAATGGCTGCTCTTTCTATATTGACAGGAACAGTTCCAGGCGAGATTGACGGGTTATTGATGGAAAATACTTCATTACCTACAGTGAATCCACACATGTTTATCGGCATACCGGCGGAAGCTTTACGACAACGGCCTGATATTCAGGCGGCGGAACGACGTATTGCGGCGCAACAACAGAAAACCAAGGCTGCAAAGGCTGATCTTAAACCTAGATTTTCACTAAATGGCAGTATAGGCTTGGAGTCGTTTTCATCGGGAGGTCTTATTTCGGCTATCGGTAAAATGATAGGAATAGGACCATCTATCACTATGCCTATTTTCAATGCCGGTGCTATTCGTAAGAATATAAAAGTACAAACGGAAAAGGAACAGGAATACTTGGCACTTTACGAAGAGACTGTTTTGAAAGCTGTAGGAGAGGTCCGAAATGCGGTAACGGATGCATCTCAGGATCATATTAAGTCTGAGGAATTGAAATCTGCTGTAGAATCTGCACAGCAAGCGGAATCTTTGGCGCAAACCAATTTTGACTCCGGTCTTAGCGATTACTTAAGTGTTCTTGATGCACGAAGAAATGTATTGTCTGCAAGGCGGCAATATATCATGAGTCGGGGGCAAGAGTTTGCTGATACCGTTCGTTTATTCAAATCCTTAGGCGGTGGTTGGGAAGCCATGGACATGGATCAGGAGGCAGAGGCGGACTCGCATGCTAAGAAATAGTGTGAGAAACGGGGAATGATTATGAAAGAGAAACTTGATGTCCTTAAACGGTGGATGGCGAATAATAGAAAAAAGTGCGCAGGTATAATGATTGCCTTTCTAATAATTTTGGGTGGAGTAAGTTATTATGCTTATAATCAATACGAAGTGTACATGGCCTCTCATCATATTGTGTTGCAAGGCAATGTGAATCTGCGTGAAGTTAATGTTGCATTTCGGGGAAGTGACCGGATTGCCAGCCTTTTGGTGGATGAAGGTGCGGTGGTGAGCAAAGGGCAGATTTTGGGGTATTTACATTCTGATGAATTGAATCTTGCTGTACAGCAGGCTAAGGCTACCATTGCAGCACAGGAAGCTATAGTGGCCAAGTTGCAGGCAGGCAGTAGACCAGAAGAAATCGCTCAAGCATCGGCACGAGTTACATCTGCAGAAGCTGCGTTAGCTCAATCGAAACAGGAGGCAGAGAAGTTACAAAAATCCTATAATGCTTCAAATGGTAAGGCCGTTAGTCGACAGTCTGTAGATGATATACAGGCGAAGGTGAAAGTATCGGAAGCCAAATTAAACGAGGCTCAGCAAGCATACAATTTAGCTGTCGCAGGGCCAAGACAGGAAGATATAGCACAGGCCCAAGCCCAATTGGATGCGATGAAAAGCGAACTGGCCCGTCAGGAGTTCTTGTTGAACCAATCTGTATTAACGTCCCCGATAGACGGTGTTATAACGGCCCGATTATTACAGGTTGGCGATATGGCTTCACCGAATACACCTGTATTTAAATTGGCTGAGAATACTAAGAAATGGGTTCGTGTATATGTGAACGAACGGGATTTAGGAAAAATTTATAACGGTATGGATGCGAATGTGACGACGGATACCAATAAGAATGAACCGATTCACGGTACAATCGGATATATATCCTCCGTAGCGGAATTTACACCTAAATCGGTAGAAACGGAGGATGTGCGTACTACACTTGTGTATGAAGTGCGGGTATATGTAGATGATCCTGATAATCGTCTCCGTTTAGGAATGCCTGCCACTGTTTCCATTGATATATAGAGGTGTGCAGTGAATGATGTATATGCAATCGAAGGGTCACAATTATATAAAGAATTCCCCCTTGTCGGAGCTGATCCTATAATAGCATTGGACCATTTGGATTTTAAAATCCGGAAAGGCTGTTTAACTGCGTTGGTTGGTCCAGATGGGGCGGGAAAAACGACTTTGATTCGTTTGATAGCTGGTTTATTGGATGCCACGGCTGGTTCTTTAGAGGTCCTCGGAATGGATGTGAAAGCACATTCACAGGCAGTTCAAGATAGACTCAGTTATATGCCTCAGAAATTTGGGCTTTATGAGGAATTATCCGTCAGTGAAAACATGAATCTCTATGCAGATTTACACGGTATTCCTTTGCATGTGAGAACGAAGCGGTTTGAAGAATTACTGCATATGACAGGGCTAGCCAAATTTACTAAGCGTCAAGCCGGTAAATTGTCAGGCGGTATGAAGCAAAAGCTTAGCCTAGCTTGTACATTGGTTCGTTCTCCGGAGCTATTACTGCTCGATGAGCCTACCGTAGGGGTCGATCCATTTTCAAGGCGGGAGTTATGGGAGATCTTAGAGTCGCTGGTATGTACAGATGGAATTAGCGTACTTGTTAGCACTGCATACTTAGATGAGGCGGAGCGTTGTAAAGATGTTTTCGTCCTCAATAAGGGGCGCTTTTTAGCAACCGGGACACCGTATGAGTTGACTCAAATGTCTGAGGAACGATGCTTTCAGGTAAAGATTCCGAAGTCATTGAGCATGCGAAATGTACAGGCCGCATTGATGGATGACAGGAAATGCGTGGCGGATGCAGTTCCGGAGGCCGGTGCTGTGAGGTACATAAAAACAAAAGAAATGCTTTCGATTCCATGGCTTAATGAGTACGGTATGGAGGAAGAACCAGTTCAGAGCCGTTTGGAAGATACCTTTATGATGCTGTTAAAAGAGGATGAAATTGCCTCAAAACAAGGGGCTAAGCCTTTAGATAGTATCGATATGGATTTGGATGAAAGTGTGATAGAGAAAGAACGAAAGCATTTGTTGGCCCCCAATGAAATGGTTGAGCGTCCAGTAGAAATTTCCGTATCTCATTTGGTGAGGACATTCGGTGATTTTACGGCGGTGGCTAATACATCATTTACGGTGCAGCGCGGAGAAGTATTCGGGTTACTCGGACCAAACGGAGCAGGGAAGACGACGACATTTCGTATGTTGTGTGGATTATTGCCTGTAACGAGCGGGGATTTGCGCGTGGCCGGCATTGATGTCGTTAAATCCCGTACGGCGGCAAGAAGCAATTTCGGATATGTAGCGCAAAAGTTTTCTTTGTACGGTAATCTGTCTGTTATGGAAAACTTGAATTTTTTTGCCGGTGTGTACGGCCTTCACGGACAGAAGAAGCTTGATCGTATAGAAGCCGTTATCAGTGAGTTTCGTCTGAATGACGTGAGAGATATGATAGCCGGTGATTTGCCTGGTGGTTATAAACAGCGCTTGTCCATGGCGGCTGCCTTAATGCATGAGCCTAAAATTCTTTTCTTGGATGAGCCCACAAGTGGTATTGATCCTCTTACAAGGCGTAATTTCTGGCGACAGATTACTTCTTTATCAAAGCGAGGAACAACGATTATTATTACGACTCATTTTATGGATGAATCGGAATATTGTGACCGTATTATGATTCAGGATGCAGGAAAACTCGTTGTACTGGGAACACCTGATGAAGTTAGACGGATTGCCGGCGATGAGAATTGTACTATGGATGAAGCGTTTATCTCCGTCATACTAAAAAAACGGGAACAGGAGGATGACGTATGAACGGATTTATAAGACGGTTTTCCTCATTGGTATACAAGGAGACCTTACAAGTATTGCGCGACCCTAGCACTATTTTGTTGGGTGTTGTGCTACCTATACTACTTATTATCCTCATCGGCTCAGGGGTTACTTTGGATGTTAAACACGTGCCGATAGCAGTGGTTATGGAACGGCAAGATTCTATGACCCAGAGTGTGTATGACTCCTTATACGGCTCTGAGTACTTTCAACCTATAGCGGTTCGCGATAGAAAAACGGCGGAACTATTGATGGAAAAACGAAAGGTAGATGCCATATTGGTGATTCCACAGGACTTTTCTGCTCAAGTTATGCGTGGACAAGGGAAAGTGCAGGGGATTTACTATGGTGTCGATACTTCGGTAGCGATGAGCATAGAAAGTTATGTAAACTCAGCTATTAACTTATGGGCCGTTAAGAATATTCCGTTTATGCTACGTGGTGGATATATAACAATGAACCCTCGCATGTGGTTTAATGAAGCAAATACAAGTACCTGGTTTTTGATTCCTGGGCTCATCATGATTATCATGACGATTGTATCCGTTTTTCTTACGGCTGTCGTTATGGCTAGAGAATGGGAACGTGGTACTTTTGAGTCTTTATTCGTTACACCAGTTAAGCCTATTGAAATTATTTTGGCTAAGGTAGTGCCTTATTATGTATTGGCCATGTTGGGGCTGTTGTTTTGCCTCGGTGTTTCGTATTTCTTTTATGAAGTACCTATGCGTGGTTCCTTATGGATCATCTGCATCGTGTCCACATTGTATTTGATTGTTTCCTTAAATATGGGACTACTTATATCTGCGTTTACGAAGAAACAGTTCTTAGCTTGTCAAATGGCGTTACTTACCAGTTTTTTACCGGCGTTGATATTGACGGGGTTTTTATTTGATCCACATTCACAACCTGTGGTGATTCAATATATTTCACGGCTTTTACCTCCTACATATTTTTTAGAATTACTGAAATCATTGTTCCTAGGTGGAAATAACTGGTATTTGATTATTAAAAATAGTGCCGTATTATCGGGGTTTGCTATTTGCTTTACAATATTGACAATTTATATTACGCGGAAGAAGGTGGAATAATGAATTGGCGACTGTATTGGAATCAAATTGTCTCCATCATATGGAAAGAGCTATTAGCCACCTTTAAAGATCCGAAAACTCGTATAATCTTACTGTTACCAGTTATTATTCAAGGGTTCCTCTTCGGTTACGCCGCAACCTATAATCTCAACAAGGTTCCCTATGTATTGATTGATGAAAGTCATACGCAGACCGCAGCTGCATTAGAATCGACTATTAATTCATCCGGTGTTTTTGAACTGTATCAATCTGCGAACTCTCCGGATATAATCGCACCACTAATAGACTCCAACAAGGTTATTATGGCGGTTATCATACCTCAGGATTTTGAAGAAAATTTAAAGCATAAACAACCTACATCTATTACTGTTATTGTAAATGGAACGAATACAATGACTTCAGGTCTTGCAGCAGCCTATATGGGGCAAATCATTTCTCAATTCAATCAGACTTGGTTAGGTGTTGAGCATAAGGGAATCACGATTGAATCTCGTACCTGGTACAATGAAAATCAGCAGTCTTCCTGGACTTTCTTGACAGGTCTCGTTATATTGATCAGTATGACACAAGTTATCATGTTGGGGGGCTTATCTGTGGCGAGAGAACGAGAGCAGGGGACCTTTGATCAATTATTGGTGACGCCCGTATCATCTATGCAAATTTTGATTGCAAAGTCTATACCACCCATGATAATAGGACTGTTTCAAAGTACTGTATTGTTATTAATAGCCATGTTTTGGTTTAAAGTTCCATTTCGGGGCAACATATTTCTTGTGTATGCCGTGTTGTTTACATTTATAAGTAGTAGTATTGGATTGGGGTTATCTATTTCGGCTATTGCAAAAAATATGCAGCAAGTTCTCGTATATGTTTTTGTCTTTCTTTTTCCACTAGCATTATTGTCCGGATTAATCACACCTGTACATAACATGCCGAAAATATTGCAATATCTTACATATGGAAATCCTATGCGGTTTTCTGTTGATGCAATGCGCAGGATTTATTTAGAAGGTGCAGGATTGACGGATATTTGGTTTAATTTTATTCCTATGATTATCCTAATCATTATAAGCATGTCCATAGCAGGATGGCTATTTAGAAATCGCGTTGGATAAAGCTAATGATTAGATTGTTAAACTTTTTATATTTTGTTATAACAATACGGCAGACCTATATAGCATTTTTTTATTAATAAATATGCTACTGCCGTATTGACTAAATGAATGTAGACTGTTAGAATAAAGGCATAGAAAATATCATATTTGGGAATAGGTGCTGAAAAGCATAATAGAGAAGCCGGTTAAAGGCCGGCACGGTCCCGCCACTGTATGGTCGAGCGAGTCTAAATTAAGTCACTGGGAAACTGGGAAGGCTAGATGAGCGATGACGCCGAGTCAGGAGAACTGCCTATTCAACATTCACCATTTGACCTACGAGAGATAGGGAGGAGAAGTTAATAGCTCCTTTTTACGTATTCGTAAAAAGGATTTTTTAGTTCTATTGGATCTAAATTGCATTATAGTTGATTTAGATTTTAGTTCTATACGACCTAAATGTCGTGCTATGGTCATGGTGGATTACCTTTTTGGTATTACCAGCATGACATATGTTATGACTGTTAATATATTTTATGGTAAATGTAGGGCATGCATTTATTCATCATCATCCTAAAAAAGAGGCTGACCCAGGGTTCTAGTAGTTCGGATTCTGGGTCAGTCTCTTTTTATTTTGCAAATATTAATTATCGGTAAGACCTTTTAGATTGAGACCTGTAGAGTTTAGGTTTAGATGAGGCGTTAAGCGTTAATAGATATACAATTGTAGAGTTAAGATTTTTTAGTTTTAGTATTTGTTTTAGGTTTATGTAAATCATAAGGTTTAGATAGTTGCTTTTCTTGGAATTTATTTTTAGATATATGGATTTTAAGTCATTTATAAAAAAATGATTGACGATGAATTCCATACATGATATTATTATTTCAGTTGAGACGCGGGAGTGGCGGAATTGGCAGACGCACCAGACTTAGGATCTGGCGCCTTACGGCGTGGGGGTTCAAGTCCCTTCTCCCGCACCAACTTTATTGCACCTTTAGAGGTGTATTTTTTTTGCCTAAAATTAAGTAGTTAATGTGGATATTTATATCGATAAAAACTTGTAATTTAATAGTAGGGTAGGGACAGAATTAACTACTACATTATATGTTATAATAAATAAGTTAGAACTATTTAATTAATACAATCATAGTAATACTATATGGTGCAGTATGAATAATACATTAACAAAACTGCTTTCACAGAACCCATCCTTTGTGGATGGGCTAAACGCATTTCAGCGTAAGGGAAAGTCAGTCATATATGGTCTTAGTGGATCTCAAAAAAGTTTCCTCTTAAGCCAAGCTTTTTCTGTAGGTCTTAAAAAGCCTGTAGTCATCGTAGTCCATGATAAGGATCATAAGGAGATGTGGGAGCGAGATTTAGCTTTCTTTTGGCCTAATGTGCTAGTCCAATCATTTCCTATAACAGATCATGTAGACTTTACAACTGTAGCACGTAGTCTTGAAGACCAAGGTGCACAAATGCGAGCTTTAGCATTATTAGCATGGCAAGAGCCGGCAGTAGTCATTGCCAATGCTGAAGAGGTTACACAATATGTTGTATCCCCTCATTATTTAAAGGGGCAATCGTTGCATTTTGCTTTGAATGATACAATTGAACGTGATGTAGCTCTTGAACAGCTCGTAACAATTGGATATGAACGCGTAGACCAGGTGGAACAACGTGGTCATTTTGCCGTGCGTGGAGATATTTTGGATATTTATCCTGTAAATAGTGATCATCCGATTCGCATTGAGTTTTTTGGTGATGAAATCGATACATTGCGTTTCTTCTCTGTTGAGAATCAACGTTCTATTGAGCAAATCGAATCCTATACGGTGACGCCTTTCTTTCTTGGTAAAAGTGATGCGGACAGTACTTTATTATCTTATGTGAAAGAGGGCACTTTGATTTATGATGAGCCAGGTCGTATTCAAGAGGCGTTAAAGAAATTCTTAAAAGAAGATCCTACACATCGGAAAAATCATTGTGATTGGAATGAACTACAACGTACTGTAGATGCTACGAATCAAGTGGCTTTCACATTTATGCAACAACGTTCTATTGGACTTGCAGGATTTAATCCTATTGGCATTCAAGGGAAGACGATGACGAGCTTTGAGCGTCAAATTCCTCTATTAACAGACGAAATAAAGCAATGGCATCGTTTAAATCACCAAGTGGTACTAGTATTAAATAATCAGCAACGACGAGAAGGTATTGAGCGCGCCCTTGAAGGAGAGAATATTGCATTTATTCATAGTGATACATGGATAGCAAAGCCGAACACTGTCGTTATTTTAAAGGGATTATTAACAGATGGTTTTGAATTGCCCAATAGCCATCTCGTGGTTGTTGTAGAAGGTAATATTTACGGACAGCAAAAGCGCAAGCTTCGTAATAAGCCTAAAAAGGGCCAAGAAATCAATTATTTTACAGATTTAACGCCTGGTGACTATGTAGTACATAACATGCATGGTATCGGCAAGTATATTGGCCTTAAAACAATTGAGACGGAAGGCATTCACCGCGATTATATTGAGATTGCTTATGCTGGAACGGACAAACTGTTCTTACCAGCTAATAATTTAGATCAACTGCAAAAATATATTGGCAACGAAGGTGATGTGCCACGTATTAATAAGATGGGTGGTCGTGACTGGAGCAAGGTTGTTACAAAGGCAAAAAAATCTATTGATGATTTAGCAGATAAACTCGTTGAGATATATGCACAACGAGAAATCACAGAAGGTTTTGCATTCTTGCCAGATCAACCATGGCAGCAAGAGTTTGAAGATGCGTTCCCATATGAGGAAACGGAAGACCAATTACAGGCTACCGCAGAGATTAAAGAATCCATGGAAAGACCTGTTCCTATGGATCGCTTGCTCGCTGGTGATGTAGGTTTTGGTAAAACGGAAGTGGCTATGCGCGCCATTTTCAAGGCTGTTATGAGCGGAAAACAAGTAGCAGTACTTGTACCAACTACGGTTTTAGCACAGCAACATTTCCAAACTTTTTTGAATCGCTTTGCTCCATTTGGGGTGAAAGTAGATGTGCTTAATCGATTCCGAACTACATCAGAGAAAAAACAAATTCTTAAAGGCGTAGAGGATGGATCTATTGATGTTCTTATTGGAACTCATTCATTACTTAACAAAAAGGTTGTATTCAAAGACTTAGGAATGCTTGTTGTAGATGAGGAGCAACGTTTTGGGGTAGCACAAAAAGAAAAGTGGAAAGAGTGGGCTAGCAATATTGATGTACTCACTTTGAGTGCTACACCGATTCCGCGGACTTTACATATGTCCCTTGTTGGGGTTCGAGAAATGTCTGTTATCAATACTCCGCCAGAGGAGCGATTGCCTGTTCAAACTTATGTGGTGGAATACGATATGAATCTCATAGCAGATGCTATCAAACGAGAACTTGCAAGAGGTGGACAGGTCTATTTCGTATATAACCGTGTCGCGTCCATTAATCACATGGGAGAACTATTAGAATCCGCATTGCCTGGCTTGCGTTATGCTATTGCTCATGGACAGATGACAGGCCGTCAAATTGAGGAGATTATGACCGATTTTTATGAAGGTCATTATGATGTACTCTTGTCCACGAGTATCATTGAAACTGGCTTAGATATTCCTAATGCCAATACTATCATCATTTATGACGCAGACCGTTTAGGTTTATCTCAACTATACCAAATGCGAGGCCGTGTAGGACGTTCTCGTAGACGTGCTTATGCATACTTCATGTATCGGCCAGATAAAATACTTTCAGAGGCAGCTGAAAAGCGTTTAAAAGCTATAGAGGAGTTCACCGAGCTCGGCGCAGGATTTAAGTTAGCCATGAGAGATTTAGAGATTCGCGGTGCCGGTAATCTATTAGGCTCACAGCAACATGGTAATATCGCATCTGTCGGCTTTGGTATGTATGTGAGCATGTTAGAAGAAGCGATTGCAAAGGCTCAAAATAAAGAAGTTGAGCGAGATGTATCCATTGATCCAGCTATCGACTTAGAGGTAGATGCGTTTATTGATGATGCGTATATCAAAGATAGTGCTCGTAAGATTTCTGTATACCAACGATTGTTACATATTAAATCTAAAGAGCAACTCGACGATATGACGGATGAGCTCATTGATCGTTTCGGTACACCAACCGATCCAGTAGACCGTTTGTTGCGCATTGCTCAAATTAAGGAGCAAGCGCGCCTACTGGGTATTAAGAGTATCGTCCGTAGAGATAAGCAGCTCACCATCCATTGGTATGACGATTCTAAAATGGCCGATTGGGACATGGGGGCTGTACGAGAAGATTTATGGAAAAAAATGAAGTTTATGGACACCAAGCCAGCCACATTATATGTGAATCTTAATGGCATGAAAGGTTCTGTTTTGACCATTACGGAAGCGGTGATAAAGGCTCTTAGCCACAAGTCACCGACTAAGGAGGGCCTATGAATCGATTTTTAAAAGGAGCCATGATTTTAACCTTAGCCGGTATTATCGTGAAGGTCATCGGTGCGTTTAGTAAGGTTCTTATTGCACGGATCTTAGGTGGTGAAGGAATTGGGCTATATATGATGGCCTATCCAATCTATCAAATTATCGTTAGTATTTCTGCTGCAGGTATTCCTGTAGCCATATCTATTATGATTGCAGAGAAACTTGCTAATGATGATATGCGAGGCGTACAACAAGTATTTTCCGTATCTTTGAGGGTACTCGCTATATTAGGGCTGGTATTTAGTTTGGCCTTATATGGTAGTGCGCAATGGCTCGTAGATAATCAAATCATCACCGATCCACGTGCTTTAATTGCTATTCAGCTATTATCTCCAGCCATTTTTGTAGTGACCATCCTGAGCTGTTTTAGAGGGTATTTCCAAGGTTTCCAGTATATGGTGCCTACTGGTACGAGTCAAGTATTTGAACAAATCTTTCGCGTGTCTTCTATGGTAGGTTTGGCATACTACTTCATTGATCGTGGACTCCATTTGGCGGCGGGTGGTGCGACCTTTGCTACATTCCCAGGCGTATTGGCAGGGTTACTGGTATTAATTTATTTTTACTACCGACAACGTAATGTTCGAGAGAAGATGCTTTCACAACAGAATCCTAATGCCATTTGTGAAAGTAACGGCACCGTAGTTAAACGATTGTTTAGTCTTGCCATACCGGTTTCTATGGCGAATATCATGCTTCCCATGGTATCACTCATTGATACATTTATCGTCCCGAAACGATTGATGGATATTGGATACTATCTCAATGAAGCAACCACACAATTTGGCTATCTAACGGGAATGGCAACATCTCTGATTGGGTTGCCAATTATTCTAACTACGTCCTTAGCCGCTAGTCTTGTACCAGCCGTATCTGAGGCCCATACTCAAGGTGATGTACATCGCATCGTGAAACGGGCGGAGACGGCGATTAAAATTGCTAATATGTTTACGATTCCAGCCTGTATTGGTCTCTGCGTATTAGCTACACCAATATCGCAATTAATATATGCAACACCCCACGCAGGGCCTGTTATTGCTGTTATTAGCTTGAGTATTGTGTTCCTCGGATGGCAGCAGGTTACTGCAGGTGTTTTACAAGGTTTAGGAAGAACAGTAATTCCTATGGTGTCGATTTTTATCGGCTTATTAGTGAAGACATTCTTAGATTATGAATTGACAGGTAGTGTTGAGTTGGGCATTAATGGTGCAGCTTGGGCGACGAATTTAAACTTTGCCATTGCAGCGCTTATTAACTATATTTTTGTAAAAAAATATGTAGGTTCGGTACTCAGCACATTAGAGTTATTAAAAATAATAGTATCTGCCATGGCCATGGGCGGTGCTACACAAGTCATCTATGTGAGCACTGTTGATTTATTAGGCAATGGTGGCGCTGTGGCTGCAGCAATTGTAGTGGCTATTTTTGTATATGGTTTATCGTTATGGCTTACTAAAGCTGTCGTAAAAGATGATATATACCATTTCCCAATCATAGGCAAGCGCTTACAAGCTCGACGCAATAGGGAGGAAGCAAAGCTATATGAAGAACAATATTGATATTCAACCTTTAGTCGATGTAGTGAAAACTTTGCGTGCACCAAATGGCTGTCCTTGGGATCAAAAGCAAACGCATGAATCTTTACGCCGCTATTTTATAGAAGAGACTTACGAAGTAGTAGATGCCATTGATAATAAAGATATGCCAAATCTTCGTGAAGAGTTAGGTGATGTATTATTGCAAGTTGTCTTTCACAGTCAATTGGCAGAGGAGGCTGGTCATTTTACACTTCAAGACGTAATTAATGATGTCGCTGAAAAAATGATTCGTCGTCATCCTCGTGTTTTTAGCCCAGAAAATGATGAAAAATCATACACTTGGGATGAATTAAAGGCACAAGAAAAGAAAAATATTCAAAATTCTGTATTGGATGGTGTATCGAAAAGTTTACCTGCTTTAATGGCGGCTTATAAACTCCAAGAAAAGGCTGCAAAGCTAGGATTTGACTGGGACGAGCTTGATCCTGTTTGGGCTAAAGTTTCCGAAGAAATGGGGGAATTTAAGGAGGCTATTGACCAAAATGATAGAGAAAATATGGAAAAAGAAGCAGGAGATGTGCTTTTTTCCTTGATTAATCTATTCAGATGGTATAAAATAAGCGGTGAAAATGCACTAAATCGCACAAACACAAAGTTCCGACAGCGTTTTTTACATGTAGAAGCTTGTGTTAACCAAAGCGATCGCTCATGGGAAGACTTTTCATTAGCTGAGCTCGATGCTTTTTGGGAGGAGGCTAAAGTGCAGGAAAAGTAACCTAGAGGTTTATACACTTCTAAGGTATTGTAATTTTAAGGAGGTTCTGTCATGAACAAAACAGAATTAATCGCAAGTGTTGCACAAAAAACTGAATTAACTAAAAAAGATGCTGAAAAAGCAGTAAAAGCTGTATTTGACACAGTAGCTCAAGAATTAGCAGCTGGTGGCAAAGTACAAGTTATCGGCTTCGGTACTTTCGAAGTTCGTGAACGCGCAGCTCGTGAAGGCCGTAACCCACAAAACGGTAAAACTATCACAATTGCAGCTTCCAAATCCCCTGCATTCAAAGCTGGTAAAGGTTTGAAAGAACAAGTTAACGCTGCAAAAGCTAAAAAACGCAAAAAATAATCCATATTGGATGTGAAAGAGACCTTTCGAGGTCTCTTTTTTTTATCTATTTATGGTATAATGCACAGAGAAAGGGTGCATTATGAATAACGAAACATCAAGGAAGGTTCTCATTGTGTCTGCCTCAATCGGCACTGGACATATGCAAGCCGCAAGAGCCATAGAAGAATATTGGAAAGAAAAAGAGCCACAAGCATCAATTACCCATGTTGATTTTCTTGATACAGAAACTATGTCTGTAGAGCATTTAATTAAGGGTACCTATATCAAGATGATTGACGTATTCCCCATGCTCTATGATATGATTTATCGCGTATCGAAAGGGGAAAAACGAGGTACCATTATGCAAACCGCATTGTCGTACCTACTTAAAAGCCGCATGCTTAAACTAGTACAACAAGAAGAGCCAGATGTAATGGTCTTTACACATCCATTTCCTTGTGGGGCGGCATCGATTTTAAAACGTCAAGGTCATATAGATGTACCACTAGTGGCTATTATGACAGACTTTAGTAGTCATCAGTTTTGGCTCTATCCACAGATTGATGTTTACTATGTTGCAACAGAATCTATGGTACCTGAAATGGTAGCTTCAGGTATCGATGAATCTCGTATTCATGTATCTGGCATTCCTGTGCGGCGATCTTTTTTCCGTGATGCTATTGAAGAGTATAGCTTAGAGGAACCTGTGAAAGTTCTTGTTATGGGTGGTGGCCTGGGTTTAGGCTCTCTTGAGACGGCTTTAAAACATCTAGATGAAGTAAATGGTATTGGTGAAATTACCGTTGTAGCTGGACAAAATACGTCTCTTTACGAATCGTTAGTTGTCCTTAGTGAATCTATGAAGACGAAGACTACCGTATATGGTTATACTACCAATATTTCTGAGCTCATGAAATCATCGTCTTTGCTCGTCACAAAACCTGGTGCATTGACCTGTATGGAGGCTGTTACAATCGGATTGCCAATGGTATTCTTTAATGCTATCCCAGGGCAGGAAGAGGCAAATGCAGAATTGTTAGAGCAACGGGGATGTGCTCGTTGGGCTCGCGATATTCACAACTTAGAAGATGTGGTAACTGCACTGTTAATTAATTCTCCGCGACTTCAACAAATGTCTGAACGTGCTCGCGAATGGCATGTGGATGGGGCTGCTGATATCGTAAATAGTCTCATTGAAATTTTAGATGCTAGTGCACAAGATGAGCTTGTGAAAGCTCAAGAGGCAATTAGCTAACCAATATAGAAAAAGCGATGACCTAAAGGGCCATCGCTTTTTTCTATTGATACTGTTCAATATGTTCTTTTCGAAGTTTTTGTAATGTAACTAAGAAAGCATCCGTACTTTCTGCACCATCCAATAGATCTTTTAATTGGTAAGAGTCATCAAGGGTAACACTCCATTGGAAGGAGTCGTTATCGTCGTACACATTGAATACGACTGGTGTCTCTAAGTCCTCTGGCATATAGCCGTCATCATCGGACACAGTTGCATACGTGCCATCCTCTAAGAGCTCAGTAAATAATGTGTCATACCCATCAATGTCGATAAGTTCAAAGTTGATACTTTCATAAAAGTCTAAAACCATATCCGTCGCCATGTGGACCTCCTCATGAATATATATGTTACGTTTATTCTACTGAGGGCGCCTGTTACTGTCAATGGTAATGTGTAGTATAATAAATAACAGAATTACAAAATAGGAGCGGAATATGAACGTTATTAGTTTACAGAACATAGAGAAATCATATGGCACAAGGCTACTGTTTAAAGAGGTGAGTATGACTTTTACCACGGAAAAACGATTAGGTCTTGTGGGCATCAACGGAACGGGTAAGTCTACATTTCTAAAAATATTAGCAGGACAAATGGAAGCTGATAAAGGCACCATTGAGCGTAATGGTAAGGCTAGCATTTATTACTTAGCGCAGACACCTGATTTTGATGCGGAAGCTACTTTGCTTGAGGCCGTTCTTGATGGAAATCATCCTCGGTTGCAAATGGTAAAAGTCTTTGAACGTATTAGTCGTGAGTATCGCCAAATGCAAGAGTCTGGTAAAGACGATGCTAAAATATCTCGCAACTATATGAATGCACTGGAGCAAATGGATCAGCAAGACGGGTGGCAAGTAGAGCAAGAGGCGCGCATTATTTTATCTAAATTGGGCTTTCCTGATGTGGAGCAAAAGGTAGCTATGTTATCAGGAGGGCAAAAGCGTCGTCTTGCATTGGGGCAAGCATTGCTATATCCATGTGATCTTTTATTACTAGATGAGCCGACTAACCATTTGGATGAAGATAGTATTGATTGGCTAGAGTCGTATTTGAGTGTACGTCAAGGAGGATTATTAATCAGTACCCATGATAGATATTTCCTCGATTCCGTATGTAATGGTATTTTAGAGCTATCAAATCGTCATATGTATCAATACGATGGCAATTATGAAGAATTTATTGCCTTGAAAGCTGATCGAGAGGCTCGTGAAGCTGCTACGGAAGAAAAACGACGTCAATTTTTAAAGCGGGAAATCGAATGGGTACGTCGTGGTGCTCTGGCAAGAACTACAAAACAAAAGGCTCGTCTTGACCGTTACGAAAAATTAAAGAATATGGAGAAAACCCGTCGTCCGGATCAAATGGATCCTATTGCGCTGAAGACACGTTTAGGAAAAACCATCTTTGATATTGAGCATTTAGAGTTTTATTTTGATGAACGTCCTATGATTAAGGACTTTACCTATCACGTGGTACGCCATGATCGTATCGGTATAGTAGGGCCCAATGGTGTTGGTAAGTCTACCTTTATGAATATCCTTGATGGCACCTACGAAGCGACGAGAGGTACTATTGGTAAAGGTGAGACCGTTCGTATTGCTCATTTTAAACAAGAGCTACCTGAATTTGATGAAGATATGCGCGTTCTCGATTATATTCGTGAGGACCACTCTTATATGGTGCTCGGTGATGGATCTACATTGAGCGCAGGACAAATCCTTGAGCGATTCCTTTTTACCCCAGAATTACATGGTGTACCGATTCGAAAACTCTCTGGCGGGGAACGTCGTCGTTTATACCTCTTAAAATTGTTGATGAGCGCCCCTAACGTATTATTGCTGGACGAACCGACGAATGATCTTGATATTCCAACATTGGAGGTATTAGAGGATTTCCTTGACTCCTTTAGTGGCGTCATCATCACCGTTTGCCACGATCGGTACTTCCTAGACCGCGTAGTGGATAAACTGTTTGTTTTTACCGGCGATGGACATATTGAAATCGTTCATGGCTCGTATTCTGACTACAAAGATGCTCTTGATGAAAGTAGTGGCAGCAAGCGCCCATTCTATATGCCAAATGATAATATACCGGCTAATTCCAAAGTGGTACGAGCTGTAGTAGGTGGAGAGGCTGATAGCGATGACTCTGTTGATAATCAATCTAATAGGGTAGATACCCTTGGAAATGATAATGTTGTTGCTGGTGATAAAACAGATACTTTCAAAGAAATACCAAAGAAGGGTCTCAATAAAGCAGAAGACGCGGAGTATGCCAAAATTATGGATGAATTGCCTAAGCTAGAACATTTAGTGAAGGGCCTCGATGTTATGATAAGCCAAGTGGCTACTGATTATGAAAAAATGCAGTCACTGATGGAGGAACGAGAAGAAACACAGACTCAAATAGATGCGCTCACTGAACGGTGGATGGAATTAGAGGAACGCCTATAATTCCTTTTATCATGCTATTTTTTAATATCTGTTATGCAAAGGAATTACGTGTAAGTTTATTGATAAAACTCACAATGTATAGTATAATTTCTACGATTAACGATAACAACGTTACCTAAGTAGGAGGAACTCATGAGTAAGTACCAATTTTTAGACCGTCGCGTGCCAATTGAAGACGGAAATATTGCATTAGTACAAGATTTAACTAAATGTAAAAACTGCTCCTTATGTCGTAAAGCTTGTGCTGTAGACATGGGTGTATTTGATTATTATGATTTAACAACAAATGGGGATCATCCAATTTGTATTCATTGTGGTCAATGTGCGTCTATTTGCCCATTTGATTCCATTAATGAGCGCTCTGAAATTGATGAAGTAAAAGCAGCTATTGCTGACCCTAATAAAATCGTCATTTTCCAAACTGCGCCTGCCGTACGTGTTGGTTTAGGCGAGGAATTTGGCCTTGAGGCTGGTACGTTTGTAGAAGGTAAAATGGTGGCTGCTCTTCGTAAATTGGGTGGCGACTATATTCTTGATACAAACTTTGGTGCGGACATGACTATCATGGAAGAAGCATCTGAGTTATTAGAACGCGTTATTAATAGTGATGCAGTATTGCCTCAATTCACATCTTGTTGTCCTGCTTGGGTTAAGTTTGCGGAAACATTCTATCCAGAATTCTTGCCAAACCTATCTACGGCTAAGAGCCCAATTGCTATGCAAGCGACTACACAAAAAACATATTTTGCTGAAAAAATGGGCCTTGATGCAAAACAAATTGTTGCCGTTGCAGTAACACCATGTACAGCTAAGAAGTTTGAGATTCGTCGCGATGAAATGAATTCCTCTGCGGAATACTGGGATACACCAGAAATGCGCGATACAGACTACTGTATTACTACACGGGAACTTGCAAAATGGTTGCGCGCAGAAGAAATCAACTTTGATGATCTTGAAGATTCTGTTTTTGACCCATTGATGGGTGAAGCTTCTGGTGGTGGTATCATTTTCGGTAACACTGGTGGCGTTATGGAAGCGGCTATGCGTGCGGCTTACAAGATGGCGACAGGTGAAGATGCACCTCAAACATTGATTCCATTTGAAGCTATTCGTGGCATGGATGGTGCTCGCGAAGCAGACGTAGTGATTGGGGATAAAACATTACACGTAGCGGCAGTTCATGGTACAGGTAATTTGCGTAAGTTCATAGAACACATGCGTGCAGAAAATATCCATTATGACTTTATCGAAGTAATGGCTTGTCGTGGTGGCTGTATCGGTGGTGGTGGTCAACCACGCGTTAAATTACCGATGGCTGACAAAGCTCGTGAAGCTCGTATTGCATCCTTGTATACTCGCGATGCAGAAGTAACTGTAAAAGCTGCTTGTGATAATCCAGATATCCAAAAATTGTATGCTGAGTTTTTTGATGGCAAACCTATGAGCCACAAAGCACATCATATGTTACATACTACCTTTGTAAATCGTTCTGAAGATTTAGGCCCTAATGGCGCTTGTACGCCTGCTACATGCCCTACATCCGTACCTAATTTAAAAAAGGCGGCAGAGGCGGCTAAAGCGGCGGCGGAAGCTAATAGCTAAGAGTTGATGGTTATTAGTTAATAAAAAGCACAAAGATAGCTAAGAAATATATAGCAGATAGTTGATATGTTAGTCAGCTATCTGCTTTTTTATCTATTTTATATAATGGAAATATGGTCAATAAAAGCTTTCACAGATGTAGATTCTATATATGCCATATACGCATAGGGGTTAAAATATAGAGATTGGTAAATTGGTTTAGGAATTACCTGTAGTATGCTATAATTAAATTGTTATTATAGAAGCAATCAATACTGGTTCGGGAGGATCTTCATGGCTTTTAAATTAAAAGGAAAAGAAGAAAAATTTTTCAGTATTTTGGAAAAGCATGCTGCACTAACCTATGAAAGTGCGGAAATGATGGAACGCGTATTTAAAGGGGATATCTCTAAGGAAGAGGCATTTCTTGAAATTGATACAAAGGAAAAAGCTGCCGATGAATTAGTAAATGAAACTGTAGAGCGTTTACGTAAAACATTTATCACTCCAATGGATCGTGAGGATATTCAGCTTTTGATTGACCAACTGGATACTACATTGGATAATATCAAAGAAATCATGGATAAAATGGTTATGTATCATGTTGGCAAACCAAGTGATGGTGCTATTCGCATGAGTGAAATTGTTGTTAAATGCGTTAAGCATATCAATAAATCCATTGGTTATATGGGTAGTCTTAAAAAGGATCATGTGAAGGTAGAGGGGCGTGTTCACCAAGTATTGAAACTTGAGTCTGAAGCGGATAATATTTATCATGAAGAAATGGCTAAGCTCTTTACAGAGTGTACAGATCCAATTGAAATTATCAAATGGAAGGAAATCCTTAGCGCTATGGAAGATGTAATCGATGGCTGCGAAGATTTGGTTGGTACATTCCGCCGGGTAGTATTGAAGTATGCTTGATGCCCATTATTTAGTATGGCTAGTTGTATTTTTAGCGTTAGCCTTTGACTATATCAATGGCTTTCATGATACGGCGAATGCCATTGCCACATCCGTTTCTACACGAGCTATTGAGCCTAAAAAGGCGATTATGATGACCGCTGCTCTCAATTTTTTGGGTGCAATGGTTAGTACAGGTGTTGCAAAGACTATCGGTGGTGATATAGTAATGTCGCCATCTCTTATCGATAGTGGTATTATTTCTGCAGCCCTTATCGGTGCCATTACATGGAATCTTTTAACTTGGTATTGGGGAATCCCAAGTTCCTCATCCCATGCTTTGATTGGTGGTATCATCGGTGCTGTGGGCTGGTCTGTAGGATTTGACGCGTTGAATGAGGCGGGGATTTTAAAAATCTTTTTGTCTCTTATTTTATCTCCAATTGTAGCCATGATTGGTGGCTATATTGTAATGAAAGTATTGTTGCTTATTTTCGGTAGATTTTCTCCGATTGCTTTAAATGATCGATTTAGATCCATGCAAATTGTATCAGCAATTATGATGGCATTTTCTCATGGCTCTAATGATGCACAAAAAGCGATGGGGATAATCACATTAACCTTACTTAGCGGTGGTTTCATCGATACATTAGATGTACCGATTTGGGTAAAACTTTGTTGTGCTACTGCAATGGCTATGGGTACTGCTGTAGGCGGTTGGAAAATTATCTCTACAATGGGTACCAAGATTTTCAAACTAGAAACTATTAATGGGTTCGCTGCTGATTTAAACTCGGCGATTACTATTTTTACAGCTACATTCTTACATTTACCTGTAAGTACTACACACGTAGTAAGTGGTTCTTTACTAGGTGTAGGCTCTTCTAAACGCATTAAAGCTGTTAACTGGGGCGTAGCAAGATCTATGGTTATGGCTTGGTTTGTAACGATTCCATTATCTGGCATCGTTGCCGCTATTGCCTATGAAGTAGGTCACTTACTATTTGGCTAATTCATATACTTTTTATTACCGTAAAAAAGACTGCAAAAGCAGTCTTTTTTGTTTACCAAAATATTCTTGCTATATTGTCATATTTATAAATAATTTGCTTTTCTATTTTAAAATTCTATTTACTATATATGTACGTGATAGTATCTAAATAGTCTAAAAATATAGAAATAAACTGGTTTGTAAATACTATATTCTATAAAAGAGATTTATCTATATTTGGCAACATTAATGTTACAATTCAAGTTGAATAGGGGGAAAATACTTATAAATATGTGTTTTGTTGATTATGCATTTTACTAATAAATGAAGTTTATTACTAATTTATAGGCTGTTAAGAGGTTGTTTAAAGTGAATGGCTATTGCATACTTATGTATCCGAGGTTATACTATCGGTAGAAGGAGTTTTTCAAGTGAAAAGTGAGGTATGTATATGGCATGGGGTGGATCTAGACGCGGTGCCGGGCGCCCACGTAATCCTATTAAACGTATTGGTAGAACCTTTCGACTCAGTGATGAAGAGTTTCTTTCGCTAAAGCCATTGATCATGGCTATTAAGGCAAATAATGATAAACGATATAGGCAACAATATAGTCGAGAAGTATGAATAATCAGGCATTGTCACAGCATATACAATTTAATACATTTTAAATCTATTTTACAATAATTCATTATTTCTAAATCTTTCAACTACAACACATCTTTACTCTCTAAAACAATATGCTGTGTTCAATACAAGCAGTACGAAAAGGTCCCAATTCATTTGAATTGGGACCTTCTTCGTTATATATAATATAATATACAATACATATTACATATTACATATTACATATTACTCTATATCTTGTTATATTAAATTAGTCTACTTTGATGCCGTGAATTTCTTCAGCTAAACGTTTTAAAGCATCAACTGTACGTACCCCAGGTGTGATTTCGGAAAGTTTTACACGAATGAAGTGACCTTCTTTTACGGCTGTGATGTCTTGAAGTTGAGGATTAGCCTTGATCTTTTCAATTTTTTGTTGGAAATCATCATCGTTGCGAATAGAATTACCATAGTCGGCGATAATAATATAATCAGGGTTTTGTGCAATTACTGTTTCCCAAGAACCTTTAGCCCATGTTTTATCAACGCCTAAGCCGCTCATTACATTATCAGCACCGATAAGTTTTAAGATGTTAGTAGTATAACCCTCGAATGCTGTGAATGGTTGACCGTCTTCAGAGTCATAAATGAAAACGCGTTTACGAGGTAAGTCTTTTAGTTTATTCTGGATAGCTGCCAATGTTTTACGTTGACCTGCAACCCATTCTTCAGCTTTAGGTTTTACGCCGAAAATCTCACCCAATTTAATCATGTCGCTGAAGTTGGTTTCTAGGTCAGCCTTAGTAGATAACATGGATTCAGGGATCCAAATATTAACCTTTTGGGAAATCATTTTATCTGCAGGTATAGCTCGTTTGCTGAAAGAATCAGGCCATCCTGTAGCGAAGTCAGGCTTTACGGACATGAATACTTCATAGGAAGGCCATTTTTCAGATAATACTTTTACTTTGTCGTAAGCCGCTTGTAAAGGTGGGTAGATTTCTTCTTCTTTGAAAGCCGTCCCAGCCATTTTGTCTTCAAGGCCTAATTGTAACATCATTTCCGTTGTTGCTTGGGACATGGACACTGCATGAGTAGG
Source organism: Veillonella parvula (assembly GCF_036456085.1). NCBI lineage: Bacteria > Bacillati > Bacillota > Negativicutes > Veillonellales > Veillonellaceae > Veillonella > Veillonella parvula. The sequence continues at coordinate 28,315 of NZ_CP138632.1, forward strand.
GGCGGATTTTACGGTAAAGTCTGTTTTTGTACCATCAAATGTTTCACTCCATGTTACAGAGGTTCCATTATCCGCTGTAGTTTTTGTAGTATCAGAACCACAACCAGCAATAGCGAATGTAGCACATGTCATAGCGATTAATAATAATTTTTTTGACTTTCTTAAATTCTGAAACATAGTAAGTCCTTTCTTTACTAATTAATAATATAAATGATAGCGCCCTTCATCCCAAGAGGTTTTGAAAGGAACTTCAAAAATTGGTTCAAGAATTTCAGGTGTGAGCACCTCGGTAGGGGAACCTTCTTTTAGGATAGTTCCGCTGTTCATGATGACAATATGATCGCAATATTGAGCCGCTAGATTTAAGTCGTGAAGGACTACAATTGTAGTGCCTTTAAAAGCACGCAATTGCTTCATAAGTGCCACTTTATACTTCATATCTAAATGATTAGTAGGTTCATCTAAAAGAAGTATTTGAGGTTTCTGGGTTAAGGCTTTAGCAATGAATACGCGTTGCTTCTCACCACCTGATAAATGATGAATTTCTTCATTTGCTAAATGGGTGATGCCTACTTCATTCATATAATGCTCTGCAATTTTAACATCCTCAGAACTATAGGTGCCAAAGTGTTGTTTGTACGGATACCGGCCCATGAGAACGATATCTTTTACGAGAAAATCATCGATCATAGCGTCTCTAGATTGTGTTAAGACTGCTACCAATTGAGCAAACTCGCGACCTTTATAAGACTCTAAAGGTTTTTCGTTTAATGTGATTTTGTTTTTTGATGGATGAAGTCGATATAGATGGCTAAGTAGCGTAGACTTACCACATCCATTTGGTCCAATTATGGCTGTTATTTTATTGGTAGGAAATGTTACAGAAATATTCTTTAACACTTCTTTGGTTTCATAAGAAAAAGACAGCTGATTAATTTGATACATAGTATCTCCTATAGATATGATATACACTAACCATTGTGTTTATAACGATTCATGATAATCCAAATGAAGAGTGGAGCCCCCAATAAAGATGTAAGCACACCAATAGGGATTTCTTCTGGACTGTAGAGTGCTCTCGATAATACGTCTGACCAGATCATAACGATGCTACCTATGAGTGCACTAAATAGTAATGTATGTTTATGTTTAGGTCCGCCTATAATCCGAGCAAGGTGAGGGATGATAAGGCCGATAAAGCCAACTACACCAACCTTTGATACTAGTGTGGCGATCACAACAGAGGATATGATAACGATGCTTAATTGTAACTGCTTAACGGAAAGGCCCATTTGTGCTGCTTCATGATTACCGAGTAGCAACACATCAAGGTCTTGATTGAACATATAGATATATAGCATAAATAAGATTACGATGATTGCTGTTAATGGTAAATCACTCCATTGTATGCCCGCAAAGCTGCCAAGTAGCCAAAACATGGCACTTCGCACTTGAGCTTCGTGTTTGGCTCCGTAAATAATCATCATCGTTAAGGCTGAGAATACACCAGTCATACCCATACCTATGAGGATAAGTTTTACGGGGCTGTTGCTTTTACCAACACATAAGAGGACTAATATAATTGAAAGTGCTGCGCCCAGGGCCGCAAAAATAGGCGTATTGTACTGACCTAAGAATGGAAGCCCACCCATGATAATAGCGAAAACGGCACCTGTGCTTGCGCCAGAAGAAACACCTAATACATAGGGATCTGCGAGGGCATTGCGCGTGACAGTTTGCATTAATAGACCTACAAGTGATAGACCTATACCTGTTAGAACAGAGTAAATAAGTCGTGGTAAGCGGATATCTGTAATAATCGTATTAGTCACAGATGCTGTAGTATTTGCATCAATCATAGACATAAGTGCTGAAATAATTTGGTCTAGAGAAATGAATTTAGCGCCAAACTGTAAAGCTGTTACTAATGAAATACAGAGGATTAGACAGAGTACAAATACTTTTACCGAAGTCTGCATAAAATCTCCTTATTCTATTTTTTATTTAGGTAGTTTAAGTCTTATCTAAGTATAGAGAATTTTCAATATATATACAATATTAATACCTGTATAGGTATTATACGTATAAGGGTTTATTAAATTATAAATAGCAAAATCTTATGTTAGCTTTATTCATTTTTATAAGTTCATTGTTATTTTGATATATGAAAAATTTATTATAATAGCTATAATAGAACTATATGTACAGAAGTACGTTTAGGAGGTGTTAGTTTGATACAAGATTTATTATCTGAGGATAATGTATCCTTTCATTATCCCGCTGAGACGTGGGAGGATGTTATTCGTCATGGTGGTCAACTGATGGTTGATGCGGGCTTTACGGAGCCATCTTATACAGAGGCTATGGTTGAAGTAGTTCGCGAAATGGGCCCATATATCGTATTGGCTCCAGGTCTTGCTATGCCACATGCTCGCCCAGAACATGGTGCAAAGCGTGTAGGAACGGCTTTGGTGACATTGGAAAAACCATTGAATTTTGGCAGTCCTGATAATGACCCTGTATCTGTCGCATTATTCTTATGTGCTCCCAATAAAGATGAGCATATTCAATTGTTAACAGATATTGCTACTTTATTTGAGGATGAAGAATTCTTAGATGCGGCCGTTGACTTTGAAAGTATTGACGACGTACAAGCATTCTTGGCAGAGCATTTAGACGAGCAATAAACATTTAGAAGGAGGCAAGTATGATTTCTGTATTAACTGTATGTGGTAATGGTATTGGTTCTAGCTTGATGTTAAAAATGAAAATTGAAGAAATTTGTGCTGAAAATGGTATCGATGCACAAGTTGAATCTATCGATTTTAACGCGGCTCAAGGTCGTAAGGCTGACCTTATCGTAACTGTAAAAGAATTGGCTGAACAATTTGACGATAAAAATGTTGCTATTGTTCGTAGCTATATTAATAAAAAGAAGATTACAGAAGATGTTCTTGAAGCATTAAAACAAGCCGCTCAATAATATGTAACAATTATATATAGGAGGTAGTGCCATGGAAATGGTATTAGAGTTCTTGCGTGATGTGCTGTCTCAACCGGCACTTTTGATTGGTATTATGTCATGTATAGGCTTGATCGCCTTGAAACGTCCGTTTCATAAAATAATGACGGGCACATTAAAACCTATTCTCGGGTATTTAATGTTAGCGGCAGGTGCGGGTGTTATCGTTAGCAATCTTGACCCATTGGGAAAAATGATTGAACATGGATTCCATATTACTGGTGTAGTGCCAAATAATGAAGCTATCGTAGCTGTTGCACAAAAGGTACTTGGCGTTGAAACAATGTCTATTCTTGTTGTAGGCTTATTGATGAATTTATGTATTGCACGTTTCACCAAGTTTAAATATGTGTTCTTAACAGGTCATCACAGCTTATTTATGGCATGCCTTATGTCTGCCGTACTTGGTACTGCAGGTTTATCTGGTATGGAACTCATACTTGTAGGTGGTTTCTTAATGGGGGCATGGTCTGCCATTTCTCCAGCTATTGGTCAAAGTTATACATCCAAAGTGACAGATGGTGATGAAATTGCCATTGGTCATTTTGGTAGTTTAGGCTACTATTTATCGGCTTGGGTTGCTAAATATGTTGGTAAAGCTGAAGATAGTACAGAAGATATTGAAATACCAGAAAAATGGGGCTTTTTACGGGACTCAACATTATCTACCGCATTGACTATGATTGTATTCTACTTAATTGCGGCTTTTGCGGCTGGTTCCGAGTTTGTAGCCACTTTATCCGGAGATATGAGCCCATATTTATATGCTGTTATGAGTGCTATGAACTTTGCTGTTGGTGTAACAATCGTATACTCTGGTGTGCGTATGATCTTAGGTGATTTAATTCCTGCATTCCAAGGCATTGCTACAAAAATTATCCCTAATGCAATTCCAGCTGTAGATTGTGCCGTATTCTTCACCTATGCTCCAACTGCGGTGGTATTAGGCTTCCAAAATACAACCTTTGGTGATGCGGACTTTGCCGTAATGGGTCTAGTATTAGGTAATGCTTATGAATGGGTAGGTATGGCAGGTATTTATGGCATTGTAGCTATTGCCGCTTTAGTACTCATTGTTCCTAACTTTATTAAAACAAAGGGTAAAGTTATTAACTATGTAGAAGAGGATTAATGAAAACAACTGAGCAACATCGTAATGTAGTTGTTCGATATGTATTCCTGACTATTGGGTCCATAAGTTTTGCCCTTGGTACAGCAGGTATCGTACTACCACTATTGCCAACAGTTCCTTTTTATATGCTAACGTTATTTTGTTTGGCTCGTGGATCTGAACGACTCCATAAAATGTTTTTGGCGTCTAGTTTATATCAAAAGACTGTTGCTGCTTATGAACGCGATAAAGCGTTGACATTGCGGACAAAGTTGTCCATTCTCATATCCGTTAGTGCCATAATGACAATTGGTGCCTATTTTAGTCAAGATATGCCTATTGCTCTTATTGTTATGGGCATTATATGGGTCGCTCATATCATAGCACTAGCTTTTATTATAAAAACAAAAAAATAGGAATTTATATCCGTAGTTCTGAATATAGCCTCATGAATTAAATTCTTACAGTTTAATTCATGAGGCTTATTTTATAGTACCCAGCACAACTTCTAGCGATGATTGTAATTGTTTTATATTACTAAAATGAGCCAACTCATATTTTTGAAAGTAAAATGAATTATTACTATTTTGAAGTTGACAATGACTATCAATAAGTATACTATAATATAATATTATTAATTTATGTTTATAGAATTTGTGTATATGGTGATAGTATGAATCCACATAATCATGCGGCCTCACATGCTGGAACATCTATGTCAAGGTATACGGTGTTTGACGGTATCGATTTGATGTTCTTAGATGTGAAGCAAGAGACGATTCAATTTTATGCTAAATCACATACCAAGACGTTTGCTATAAATCACTGTGAAGAGGGGCGCATAGAGTGCAAGTTTTCATCTGGTGAGTATTTATATATGGGGCCAGGGGATATGTCGTTAGGTTGGCATATACGCTCTGATTATCAACATGAAAATTATTTTCCTACAAAATTATTTAAAGGAATTGTATTATTAGTAGATGTTGAAAAAGCTCAACCCGTATTAGATGCACTTGTTAGTGATTCTCGAATTGATTTGACTGAGTTGGCCAATCGGTTTTGTGAGCATTCTGATTTTGGTATGATGATGGAAGAAACGGAAACTGTTCGTCACATTTTTTCCAGTTTATATAATGTGTCAGATCAAATAAAAGAGCACTATTTTAAATTAAAAGTGATTGAAATCTTTTTATTATTATCTGTTATCTCTACAGCTAATCCTGAAAAGAGAAGTACCTATAGAAAGCAACAGGTAGATATTGTAAAAGCTGTAAGTGAATATGTATCAACACAGTTTATGAAGCGTATTACTATTGATTCCTTGTCTGAACAGTTTGATATTCCTACATCTACCCTGAAACGTTGCTTTAAAGGTGTATTTGGTACAACCATACATCAATATCTAAAAGAATGTCGTATTAATGCGGCGAAGCGATTGCTTCAAGACTCAGATCAGTCTATTTTAGAAATCGCTAATGCGGTAGGGTATGAGAATGGTAGTAAATTTACTAGTGCATTCAAAGAGGCTACTGGTGTAACGCCAAGTGCTTATCGTAAGGTCTAAATAATTTGGACCTTATATTATCCTAGCTAAAAATTTTTGTGCTTTAGGCTAAGTTTGATAGTCTATGAAAATTAAATATTGTCCTAAACGTATATTTTTGGTCTATTCGGAGTAGATATGTATAATACACTTTGCTACTATTAAACCTGTAAATGATTTTCAATGTCATTTGGTTATAGTGGTAAAGTGTATTTTTATATGCATGGTTAAATATATGTGTGGAGGAAATTTAATGAATAGGAGTTGGGTGCGGGCAAGGAGATATGTCATACTATCCTGCGCAGTAGCGTGCTGGTTGCAAATGCCGGTGGTTATGGCGGACAATGCGACTGTAACAACCGATGTGGTTCATGTTCGCGGTACATGGGCTGAAGAGCAGGCAAAACAAGAGTCTCAACAGACGACGATTATCACGAAGAAGGATATTGTCAAAAAGCAGGCAAAATCCGTAGAAGATATTGTATTTTCCGAAACTGGCGTATCTAGAACCGTCGATTCGATGGGGCGCGTCGGCGTATCTATCCGTGGAGCGGATCCTCGTCATACCTTGATTCTTGTGGATGGACAGCCTGTGATGGGCGACCTTGCCAAATATCAAGGTGCTGGTGATGAATTACAACGTCTCGGTACAGAAAATGTGGAACGTATAGAAATTATCCAAGGTGCAGCCAGTGCTAAATACGGATCCGATGCCATCGGTGGTGTTATCAATGTTATTACCAATAAACCGCGTAAGACCGCTGGCCTTCAGTTTAATGGGGAAGGTCGTAGAACTAAAGGCGACGGTGATATCGTACCGTTTTCCAATTTCTTTATGCGCGCTGATTCCGGCTCATTAGGTAAGTTAAAAGTTAATATTCACGGTAGTAAACGTGATATTATGCCTATTTATGCTAGCGAGCGGCGTCGTATCAGCGCTATGACCAATGATGAAGATCACGGGTTTTTAAAGAATTCCCTACGATATTACGGTACAAATTCCAATATAGGTTTGGCCGCTACGTATGATATTAATGATAAGCAGTCTTTGGGAATTCGCATCGATCGGTATAATGAGGACTTAGAACGGTATGTAAAGCGCAGTACTTCTTATTTGGAACCTCAGGTTCATTATAAACGGGATTTAGACAGGAATAATCTTAATTTGACGTATACTGGTCAGGATAATAAGAGTTCGTGGAAAGCGGAACTGAATTATACGCGGACCAAAGAAGATGATGTAACATTAACCAGTGACTATGGAAATAGTACCTACGAAGGGAAAAATACATTAAACTATGTGGATAATGTAGATCATCGTCAATGGAGCGTAACACTCGGGGCAGACACGCAAGTCAATAAGAAACATCTCTTGTCTTATGGTATTGGGTTTATACGGGAGACAGGCGAAGGTAGCAGACTTAAAAATGCGCCTCATACCTATAAACGGCATATCGATCCCTGGGATTACGATAAAAGTCTAGCTGTAAAAAACGGTGTTCCTTCATCCACAATTTATGACCATTCTTTCAGAAAAAACGACGCTGGTGTAGAGCAGTGGAATAAGGAGAAAGAATGGTATAACGGGGATAAAAGTAAGCCAAATACATTGCCAGAATTTACTTACGAAGAATATCTTCAATATTTGGATCCTCAGGCGGGAATTGATTCGGCGGCCGTAATGGGGCTTGTGGATGGCCCCGTGACGGAGCGTACGCTGAAAAAACGGAATCCTGAAGCTTATGCGCGATATCAGCAGTTTGCTAAACGTTTATTAGCGGAGAATAAAGAATTTATTGAAGACTATCATTTTAATAAGGAGGGCCGAAAAGATGAAAACGGTAAGTATTATCCAGCACTTTATGATGCCTATTTACCGAGCTTTTACTATGGCGCCGTACCGGATTTTGATTCTACGAAGTTGAAATTAAACGGAGCTTATTTTAAAGAAGAATATTTAAAACGCGTTAATCAACAGACCGCAGGACGTGCGGAAATCAAAAAACAGAATTTCTTTATTCAGGATACGTGGCAGGTTAATAAAAATACTACTTTATCACCAATTATAAGACTGGATCATAGTGATTTATTCGGCTCTAACTGGTCTTTTAATTTCGGCATGACTCACAATGTACATGGAAATGTACACCGCAGATTAAAGGCTAATGTGGGTACCAGCTATACGGAACCCGGTATGGGCGAGCTGTATTATAACTGGGAAATGTATGGCCCGAATATTACAAATGCCACAATCGGTGGCGGTGAAGCCCGATTAGGTTGGTATTGGGTTGGAAATCCGAACCTTAAACCAGAGAAATCCATGAATTTCGATCTTTCTTTGGAAGGGGAAAATAAAAATACCTATGGTAAAGTAACCGTATTTCACAATAATATTCGGAATTATATGTCGATTTACAATACGGGATATTTGATGGATTTTTATCCTCAGTATGATGAATCTACCACATATGGAGCGGCGAAATTTGCTCATGCACCAGATATGATTTACAGTTTCCGTAATATCGGCAAGGCCCAAATTACGGGACTTCAATTTGAAGTTAAACAAACTTTGAATAAACACTGGAAAGCCCGTTTGGGATATACGTATTTACGAGCGCTTAATAAGAGCGATAAAGATATGCCTCGTGAATTACTGGATAAACCTCGTCATAAAGTGGATATCGGTGTGGATTTTGAGGATAAGGCTAGCGGATGGAGCGGTAGTCTGTGGGGAGATTATTATATTCATATGCTGGATAGTAACTCCTTGTCTGGTGGCGGTAATTATATGGTATCTTATATTGATCCTAATAATTCCGATCGTTCCGTTATCAGATATAATTTGAATAATAGAAAAACCGCCGATATGTATGAACATAAAACTTATGGCATATGGAATTTGATGATTCAAAAGAAGATTGATAAGGATTCACGAATCTATTTCGGTATTGATAATCTCTTTAATCATCGTGATGATGATCGGGCTTTATCGGCTCGAGTATATCGTATCGGATTAAATATGAAATTCGGTTTTGGTTCAGGTGAAAGTAAAACGAAACTTACGAAGGAGCAGTTTGAATCGTTACCTCCGGTTATGCTGCAGGATTTTATTACGCGTCCTTTCGATACAGACAGAAAACGAGGTATGGAACTTGTAGGTGATTATCGTGTACGTAATGACAGTCATCTTGGATCTGATCGTCCTGCTACGCGGGTGACTGCTACAAGTTACGTATCCGACGAGGCCGCAAAGAATCTGGCGGACCGCAAGGAACATGGCTTGAATCAACGTATACGTGTCGGTGTCGATGCTCGTATTAACGATAATACGAATGTACGTGTTGTGGGTAGTGCTTCTGGCCAAGCTGGTGTAGATAGCAGTCATGAAACAGAAGGCTCTAAAGGTTTTAATCATCAACGTCTCGAAGAACTAGATGTAACACATCACGGTTCTAAATGGGATCATAGTGTTGGTCGTATTACTGAATCTATGGGGGTTACAGGTTATTGGTTTAATAAAGAATATGACGGCCTTCGTAGTGTTTGGACGAATAAGAATACTCAAGTCCGTATCGGTGTGGGGACCTTTAAACATAGTACGGGAATTAGCGACAGTGCTTATACTCATGCTATTTATACGCATTTTAAACGGGTTCCAACGGTAGAGGAATTCTTAGGTGTTACTATGGATTCGGACGGTGCCAATAAGGAACTCATCGTACCAAACGCAGGGAATACTATTAATTTCTACCAGCAATTAAAAGCCTTGCGCGATAAGGAAGGCATCTTAGATGCGGAGGTAGGTACATTAAAGAAGAAAATCGACGATATGACTTCCGATATCTGGTCTAAAGAATTTATTGACGGCATGTCCGCGGATCAACTGGCTCCATTAAAAGCGGAGTTGGCAAAGTTGGAAGCATCTTTGCCGGATGTGGAAGCTCGTGTGGCGAAAGAACGGGAACCGTTGCGAGCTGCGCAGTTTGATGTGTTGCGCCGGATGCAAGAGATCGCGGTGAAAGCTTATGGTGTGGATGCGGCTAAACAGACTGTATCGATTAAGATGCCTGATGTGTCAGTAACGTATTCTTATAAATCGCGATACTATGATGAAGATGATGAACAATGGTATGAAGACGAACGTACTTTCACTCAGAAAATAGCACCGGGAACGATTGGGCTTGATAAGAAAAACCCATTGTTTGAAATGAAGTTGAGTGATACCACTGTTCTTTCCAATGGTGGAAAAACGTTTATTTCAAATTGGTACAATCAGAATAAGGCGGCTATCGTAGAGGCGTATCGTGCCAAGGCGAAAGATATAGCAACCTATAGTTTCGGTAATAATCCATATACGATGAAATTTGAAGATAATGCCTTTGACGGGCTGGACGAGTCTATTTATAAGGCAAATGTCGTTGATATTAACGACTCCGGCACGTCCGGTCTTATTAACGTAAAAGGAAGTGCCTATTATCCTTCTATGATAGCTTCGTACTTTAATAGCTTGGCTCGAATGCTTGAAAAAGCGGACGGCAACAGTCGTTTGCCGAGAGAGGCGTTAGGAAAATATACAGGTGCTGTTATTCCTTCAATAGGTGTCGTATTGGAGCGGGATACAATTCCACCAATTGAAAAGGCTGCCTATGTTCAAATTAAACATATGGTAACACCTCGACTTGGTTTAGCTGCTTGGTATTTGCGCTCCTTTGGCGGTAGTGACTATCGCTTCTATACGGCGAATGGTAATGCTACAGAAGCGCATGAATTCAACAATATGGCTAATATTTTCGGTGTTGGAGCTAAGTATCAATTAAATCATAATGTAAGTATTTCCTTTGACTATGGACAAAACCGTAGTGACTTTGGTCGCTTCATGAATGGCAATACTCATTATGACCATAAGGCTGGATCTGCTCAATTCGATATCAAGGGGCGTGATATAGGTGGTGTACCTCATTTTTGGGCATTGCGCTTTGATGTTGGCCGCGTTGATATGAATAAACCTGGCTCTTGGAATGCCTATGTGGACTATAAATACTTTGCTCATGGCTCCTTCTTCGGCGGCAATGGCACAGAGGCTGTACCTGACCGTTACTTGGATGGTATTAAGAGCTTTACCTTTGGTGGTGGCTATGTGCCAACTAAAGATCTTCTTTTACAAGCATTCTATACATTTGATGCTAAAGGGATTAATAAACGAGATACCTTATATGGATCTGAAAACTTCAAACTTGGGAATTATACTCGTTTCCAAATGACGTATAAATTCTAAAAATTATGTCCGATTTGTCCGAAACGTATATTTTTGGTCTATTCGGAGTAGATATGCAAGATACACTTTGCTAACATTAAAATGTGAATGATATTCAATGTCATTATATGTTAGTGAAGTGTATCTTTTTAATTTTTGTGTGGGAGATACAAGACATATGTTTAGTTATAAGTTTAGGAGGGCACAATGAACCGGTGGGGACATACAAAGCGTACCATAATCCTGTCTAGTGCAGTTGCCTTGTGGCTTAGCGCGCCTCTAGTGGTTTGGGCAGATAATGCGACTGTCACTACAGATGTTGTTCATGTGAAAGGCACATGGGCAGAAGAAGAAGCAAAATTGAACTCACAGCAAGTGCAAATCATTACCAAGAAAGAGATTGAAAAGAAACAGGCGAAGTCCGTCGAAGATATTATTTTTACACAAACAGGTGTATCTAGAACAGTTGATGCTATGGGACGTGTTGGCGTGTCCATTCGCGGTGCAGAAGCGCGTCACACTCTCATCCTCGTAGATGGTCAACCAGTGCTAGGTGATTTTGATAAGTACTCTGGTGCGGCAGATGAAGTACAACGTTTGGGCACAGAGAACGTAGAGAGAATTGAAGTTATTCAAGGTGCGGCTAGTGCTAAATACGGATCCGATGCAGTAGGTGGTGTAGTTAATATCATCACTAAAAAAGCACAAAAGAAACCATCCGTACAATTTAATGCTGAAGGCATGCGTCGTAAGAGCGATGGCGATGTGTTTCCATTCCAAAACTTCTTCATTCGTGCCGATTCTGGTCAAATGGGCAAATTAAAGGTTGGTTTATCAGGTAGTAAACGAGATCTTATGCCTGTTCTAGCATCTGTTAAACGGCGTGCCTCTGGGATGGCCTTTGATTATGCAAAACATAACTTCAAGCCAAATGTACTTCGTTACTATGGTGATGCGGCAGATATCGGTCTTGTAGCGACCTACGAGGCAAATGATAAAAACAAGGTGGAATTGCGACTTAATCGGTACACAGAAGATCTTGTGCGCGATGTTAAGCATTCCGACTCCGACTTAGAGCCACAACAACACTTCAAACGTACCGCAGATCGTAATACAGCTAACTTGCAATGGTCCTCTAGAGCTGGAAAGAGTGACTGGACTGTAGAAACTAATTACTCTCGTATTAAAGAAAATGACGTCGCCCTCATTAACTATACAGGTCGTTCCGCTTATGAAGGCTCTAATGAGTTGCGTTATATCGATAACATCGATCATCGTCAATTAGATATTCGAGTCAATGCAAATACGCAAGTCAATAAAAATCATTTGCTAAGCTATGGTGTTAGCTATGCTCGTGAAGAAGGTTCTGGTAGTCGCTTAAAGAGTTCTCCTAATACAAGTACGATGTACATTGATCCATGGGATTACGATAAAAGCTTGTTAGTAGACCGCCTTGATCGTCTCGTGCGACGTAAAGGCGATAATAGTATTAAAGTTTACTCTCACATCCATGACTATAAATTCATTAATTCCGGTGGCGGCATGCCGCAATGGGATATGGATTATGAATACTATGGGGCTGAAACAAAGGCACAAAAGCCGGGCATTACGTACGATGATTATGTGAATTATGGTTTATCGGAAAGCAGACTTAGTGAATGGTCAAGCACATCGCCGAATAATCAACCCGTAACGGATGAATTTAAGAAGCGATATTATGCTTTGGAAAATCGGTTGAAATCGGAAAATCCTGAAATGGCGGCACATCGTGCAAACATCGTAGGTGACTATTTTAAATATGGTGAGTCTAACGATCCAGAAATGCGTAAGAAAGCGCCTAAGCTAAATGGTAAGGCTTTCTTGGAAGAGTACCGTAATCGCGACCAACGCTTGACTACTGGTAGTGGTACGATTCGTAAAATAAACGCTTATATTTCTGATACATGGCAAGTCAATAAGAATTTAACATTGTCTCCAATTGTGCGTTTTGATAATAGTAGCTTGTTTGGTTCTAACGTATCTGCATCCTTGGGGATGACATATAACGTTAAGGGTAATACACATCGCAGATTTAAAGCCAATGTAGGTACTGGTTATACAGAACCTGGTATGGGCGAATTGTGGTATAACTGGGAAATGTATGCTTCTAACCCTGTAGGGATTGGGGTAGCAAAACTCGGTTGGTATTGGGCTGGCAATCCTAATTTAAAACCAGAAAAATCAGTCAATTTCGACATGAGCTTGGAAGGTGAAAATAAAAATACATATGCACGCGTAGGTGTATTCCATAACCGTATTAAGAACTATATGTCTGTATACTTCACTGGTGATTTTATGGACTTCGCACCATATCTTAAAGGTGATGCGAAATACCAACGTGCACCGGATATGATTTACAGCTTTAAAAATATTGGTAAAGCTGAAATTACAGGGTTGCAAGCGGAAGTACAGCAAAAATTCGGCAAATATTGGTCTGGTAAATTAGGTTATACATATTTACACGCCATTAACAAAAGCGATCCATCCATGCCACGTCAATTATTGGATAAACCAATGCACAAAGTTGATATTGGCATTACTTATGATAATCCTAAATCCGGTTGGAATGGCTCCATCTGGGGTGATTACTATATCAATATGCTTGATAGTAATACTCTTAATAACGGCGGTAACTACTGGCCAGATATCTTGTCTGGTGATGCAGGCGTTTATAAGAAACAAATGTATGAAAAGAAAACATTTGGCATTTGGAATGTAATGATTCAAAAACGTTTCAATAAAAATGCCATGATGTATTTCGGTATCAACAATATCTTTAACCATCGCGATGATGATCGTGCTACACAAGAACGCGTATACCGCATGGGTGTTAACCTTAAATTTGGTGGTGGCGATGGTAGTAAAACTACGGCCATCGGTAAAACTAAGCATGGTGCAAACGTTAATGCTACAGGTGCTAATGTAGCTAATGGTGAAGTGGTAAATTCTGAATCTGGTGTACAAAACGTAGCTGATGTAGTTCGTTTAACTGACTTTATTCGTTCTGATTTTGATACTACTAAAGAACGTGGTATTACAATGGTTGGCGACTATAGAGCGCGTTGGATGGCACATGATGGTTCTAATAGACCGCAATCTCCATTTAGAGCAAACTCTGCCATCGGTTCTGCAAAAGCCAATATGTACGATGCTAATCGTCATAGTTTTGAACAACGCTTACGCCTTGGATTTGATGCTCGACTCAATGAGTTCACAAACCTCAAAGTTATCGGTAGCATGAGTGGCATGAGTGGAGTAGATACAAGCTGGACAAAATCTGATTCCAAAGGTCTCAACCATCAACGACTTGATACAGTTGATCTTACAAGACGCGTTAAGAAATGGGACGTATCCGTAGGGCGTTTAACTGAGTCTATGGGCGTTAGTGGCTACTGGTTTGGTCAATCATATGATGGTGTTCGTGCTGTTTGGAATGGCCATGATTCTCAAGTTCGTATTGGTGTTGGTACTTTCAAACATAGTACAGGTATCACTGATTCTGCATATACACATGCAGTGCATAAAGTTATCTTTAGACCACCAACAGCAGCTGAATTGATTGGTATCAATCGTGATGATTATCCATATGATATCAACAGTGCTACAAAATCTGGTTCAGATGGTGAAAGAAAAGATTCTGATGCTCCGGCAGCACCAGATAGTCCTAATGGCATTTATGATTCGACTTATAAAGGCAAGACTAATAGCCTTTATTTCTATCAACAGCTTAAAGATTTGCAAGATGAATATGAAGCTTATAAGGCTACATTAAATCTAAATTGGAGTAATCCAAACCGCGATCAAGAAATTGAAAAGGCTAATGCTAAGTTAGCAGAAACACAACAAAAACAAGCTCAAGTTATGAGTCGTTTACAAGATATTCTTACAAAAGCATATCCTAAAGAGATGGCTGAGAAGAAATTCTCCCTCGATATTCCATCTGGTGGATATACAATGTACGAAATTACTAATAAGAAAACAGGGGAAAAACTCTATAAGACTGGTGATCTTATGTATAATGTGAACTCTCCGTTATACCCTGAATATCTAAAAGATAAGGCTAAAGGACTTATCGTACCTACTGATAATAAAGAAGCTTTGGTAAACCCTAAGAGTTATGTTGATAAACATGGTAATGAGATTAATCAATCCATTTCAGAAATTGCTAAATATAATGCCACAGATAATTGGAAGAATTATAATAATGGTTCACTTGATGAGGTTTGGGTAAAACAAGCTGATGGTACATTTAAGAGATCCTATGATTACTATGGTCAACCATCTAGTGATTACGAACTTACTGGTTTCTTAGGTGCTAAGACTTATAAATATGATAGTGGTAAATACGTATTTAGCGATTATGATGCTAAAGATGCCTTATATAAGAAGAACTTTACAATGTCCTATAACGATTATGGTGAAGGTGGTTCTTATTATGGTTGGGGCATGCCAAATGCTATGTATAACTATATGTATAATCTTGAAAATGTTGTACATGATGCAGAGTCTGAAAATAAATTACCACGCGAAGCAATTGGTAAGGTCATTGGCAACTTGATCAGAACAGAAGGTGTAGTTCTTGAAAAAGATACTGTACCAGCCATCGATAAGGCCGCATTTATTCAATACAAGAAACAAATTGGTGCTCGTCTTGGTTTACAAGCTTGGTACTTACGTTCCTTTGGCGGTAAAACACATACATATTTAAATGCTAATGGAAACAGTAATGATGAATACAGCTTCTCCAATGTAGCTCATGTATTTGGTATCGGTGCTAAGTATCAACTTGGTGCTAATGCAGCTGTTACGGTTGATTATGGTCAAAACCGTTCTAACCTAGGACGTTACCTCAATGGTAATACCGTATATCAACATGAACGTGGCACAGCAGACTTTACTCTAAAAGGTCACCAAATGGGCGGTACACCACACTTCTGGATGGCTCGTCTAGATATTGGGCGTGCTGATCTAGATGTTCCGAAATCTTGGAATGCGTTCATCGATTACAAATACTTTGAACATGGTTCCTTCTTCGGTGGCAATGGTACGGGCGCAGTACCTGATCGTTATTTAGATGGTGTTCGTAGCTTTACATTTGGTGCCGGTTATGTACCGCGTAAGGACTTGCTCCTTGAAGCATTCTATACATTTGATGCGAAGGGCACTAATAAACGAGATACTTTATATGGTAGTGAAAGCTTTAAGTTAGGCGATTATACACGAATTCAAGGGACCTATAGGTTCTAATGCTCAGTCTGTAAACAGGCAGAAAGGTTACAAATATGGAAAATTTAAATTATGTCATTCACTTATTTCATAGTGGTGGGTATGTAATGTATCCATTGTTACTCTTGTCTTTCATGGTTATCGCTATAGCTGCAGAACGTGCTTTCTTCTATCGTAAGTATGCAGGCAAAACATTTGTTGTAACTCATGCAGTAAATGAATTTGCAAAACTACAACGTTGGGATGAAATCGATAAAGTCATTAAAGAGAACCCTTCTATTGCAAGTCGTATTGCGGAAGCAGGTTTAAAAAATGATTCTAGTGAAGAAGCAATGAAGACAGCCTTTGCTGATCAAATGGGGGTTGATGCAGTTGGCTTCCGAAAATATATGGACTACTTAAGTGCAACAGTTACAATCTCTCCATTATTGGGCTTACTTGGTACAGTAACAGGTATGATTGGTTCTTTCAGTATCCTTGACTCCGGTGCGGGTGCATCTGCCATTACTGGTGGTGTAGGTGAGGCTCTTATCGCCACAGCATCTGGCTTATGTGTGGCCATAATGGCGTTTATCGTATACACAATCTTTAGTCATCGTTTGGATTCCATTATTAACCAAATTGAAAATATGTGTGTAAATATTGTTACAGCTAAACGAGAAGGGTGGAAATAGTTATGAACTTGCAAAGCTTTCGTATGAAAACTAAGCCGGAATTCATGATTATTCCAATGATTGATATCATTTTCTTCTTGTTGGTATTCTTCATGATGAACAGCTTGCAAACAGTGGCTCAAAAAGCCTTGTCTGTACAATTACCACAGGCTACTAGTGCTTCTGCACCGGCTCAATTACCAGTGGTTCTAACATTAGATGCAGAGGGTCATATTACGATTGATAACAAGCCAATGAGCATTGACGATGCTGAGGCAATGGTAAAACAACGTATCCAAGAAAACCCTAATGCTAGTGTTATCTTACAAGCTGATAAACGAGCGGCTCATGGTCAAGTAGTAGCAATCATGGACATGTTAAAACAATCTGGCGTTAAACGCTTAGCTATTGCAGCTGAACAGAAAGGATAACTATGGGACTAGGCATATCATGGAAAAAAGCAGCCATTATATCCGCCGTAGTTCATCTTATTGCTCTCTTTATTGCTGTAATCTTTTTTGTAGTGGTTCCAGCCATTCAAGAAATGGATACCTATGAAATCGACCTCACACAAAGTGTGCTCGATGATGGTGGCAGTGGACATGCTGGTGGTGGAGGCAACAGAGCCGATCTGTTCCCTAAACCATTGTCAGTAGATGAAGTAGCGGCAAGAACAAAGGCTGTTGTAGCAAATGTTGAACCATCTACCGCAACAGATATTCCTGATGCAGTAGATGTGGCAGCTAAAGCAAGCGAAAATAAAGGCAATACATCCGGTGATAATTCCGCTGTTGGTGGCACAGGCCCTGGATCTGGTGGCGGTTCTGGTGGTGGTCATGGTACCGGCGAAGGCACTGGCGTTGGTGATGGTAGAGGCCATGGTACTGGTACAGGTGATGGTACCGGTGAAGGTGATGGTCATGGTACAGGTAAAGCAGCGTTCAATGTAGAGGGCTTTTATGCAGCTGTAGATAGCCAAAAACAAATTCCTTATGCGGCTATTAAGCGTAAAATGAACGTAGATGTTACAATTAATGTAATGGCTAAATTAGATACTAATGGTAATTTAATAGACGTATATCCAACTAGTGGTGGGGATGAGATATTTGTAGAAGCGGCTCTTGATGCAGTGCGACGAGCGACTCCGTATCCAAATGAAACAGGGGATATACAACCAGTAGAAGTTCCTGTACACTTTGTAGTACAGGCCGATGGCGAAGATGAAGAAGAATAAATATATCTAAGTAATAAAGGAGATAAATATGAAATCTATTATTTTATATTCTTCCCTTACGGGAAATACTAAAAGTGTAGCGGAAGCAATGGCTTCCGTTATGCCTGAGGGAACACCTTGCGTTTCTGTAAAAGATGCACCTGAAAATTTAGCTGATTATGATACAGTATTCGTAGGTTTCTGGGTGGATCGAGGTACAGCGAATAAAGAAGCAGCAAAATTGATTGAAACTTTAAAAAATCCTAATGTGGTATTCTTTGCCACACTAGGAATGTATGCTGATTCTGATCATGCACGTGAAAGTATTGAGAAAGCTTCTGAATTGTTGCCTAACAAAGAAGCTCTTGTAGATGGCTTCGTATGCCAAGGTAAAATCGATCCTAAAGTAATCGAAATGATGTATAAAATGTTCCCACCTGGATCTGCACATGGGCAAAGCCCAGAGCGCGATGCGTTACATAAAGCGGCGGAAACTCATCCAGATGAACAAGACTTTGCAAATGCAAAAGAATTTACAAAATCTGTACTTGCAAAATTGCAAGCCTAATTTCTGAAAGGGGATTGGAGTATGAGTTTAGCAAGTTTCTTTGAGTCCATTCCGGAGAAACAACGCAATCTACAACTAGGTTTAGAATGCGATAATCCGATGAGTGGTGCATTTCCTCATAAACGGGTTGTTCATGCAGGCCTTAATGGTACGCTCGTTTCTCCAAAAGAAACGCAAGCCGTTTGGGATACAGTAATGAACGGGGCTCCTAAAAAGGGCGAAATGCAATGCGCTTACATTCATATTCCGTTTTGTAAGACAAAATGCACATATTGTGGATTCTTCCAAAACGGTACGAGTCAAAGTGTTGAAGACCAATATATTGATGGTCTAATTAGTGAATTAAAGCTCGCTAGTGAGCGTCCGAGATTAAAAGATGGTTTAATCCATGCCGTGTTTATCGGCGGTGGTACACCAACCTCTTTATCACCTACAAACTCTGAAAGATTGCTCAAAGCAATTAAAGCGTACTTGCCATTGGCAAATGATTACGAACTTACCTTAGAAGGTCGTATTCACGATTTAATTCCTGAAAATCTTGAAGTTTGGATGGCAAACGGTGTCAATCGTATGTCCATCGGCGTACAATCTTTTAATACAGAAGTACGTCAAATGGTAGGCCGTTTAGATACGAAAGAAACCGTATTAGAACGGCTAGCTGCTTTAAAAGCTTATGGTCAATGCTCTGTTGTTATTGACTTAATCTATGGCTTGCCTGGTCAAACCATGGAGGTTTGGGAACAAGACTTAGCAGATTTAGTAAGCTCTGGCGTTGATGGTGCAGACCTATATCAATTAAATGTATTTGATGGTAGTGATCTCAATAAAGACATTGAAAATGGGAAAGTTCCTGCTGCAGCAACAACAGCGATGCAAGGGGATATGTTCGAGTTCGGTCGACAATACCTAGATGCGCGATCTTATCGCCGATTGAGTGCCGCACATTGGAGTGCTAATAATCGTGAGCGTAGCCTATATAACACTCTAGCTAAATCGGGTGTCCCAATGTTCCCATTTGGTAGTGGTGCAGGTGGTAACGTCGATGGCTATGGCATGATGTTACATCGCGCATTAAAACCATATGAAGATATGGTAAGCCGTGGTGAAAAACCGTTTATGGCACTAATGAAACAAAGTGAATTACAACCTATCTTTAATCAAGTAGTAAGCCAACTAGAACAAGGTTTCCTCAATATTATGAGCTTAGTAAAGATGGATTCAAGATTAGATGAATTGAACTGGCTCTATAAATTATGGGAAGAACGAGGTCTTGTTATTTATAATGGTTTACTTTACAAATTGACTGCAGCCGGTGAGTTCTGGACTGTAAATCTTACACAAAGTACGTTAGAAGCTGTTGAATATATCTTGACTGGTAAGAACTCCTTCGCTGTAGAAGCAGTAGCGGCTCAGGATACAAAAACAACTTCTAAAGAGAATCCTAATCAACAAGTACGTGGTATTGGTCAAGGAAAAGCGAATATCTCTGTGCCAACGGATGAGGATTCTGAGACACAACGTAAAGAGGCTCTTATTACTAAGGCGAAAGCTGAAATTTCCAAGAGCGGTGCTTCTGGAGAGTCTGCAGAACGAATGGTGCAAGCTATGTACAATTTGAGCGCTGACGAAATTGAATATATGATGGAACGTATGATGTCCTAAACTATTATGTTACACCTCAATTCTAACAACCTCTGGGAATAACTAATTTATAATAAACAAGACATAATACGTAACATATAGGTGCTCTTTGTAGTACAAAGTAACCCCAGCCTTTGGTCTGGGGTTTACTTTTTATAGCGCGAAAGGTATTCTGTAGATATAAGACTTAAAGGGCTTTAAACAGTATAAGAATAGATATACAAACCTATAAGGCTATAAAAACTGATTACTGTTAAAATCATAAATTGATAAGAAAGATATTGAATCTATAAGATGTAAGTAATATTGCTTATATAGCTAATTGTAGGCTTAGGGGGTTAGTATGAGTACATGTCCTCAAAAAAAGATAGATATATTAGGTATTGGAGCTAGTACATTAGACCGTTTTATCGTGGTTGATCATTATCCAACAGGTCGTGAGGTGCAGCAAGTTTTATCCTCGACCAACGATGGTGGTGGACCTGTAGCAACTGCCTTGGCCGTTGCAGGTAAATATGGTGCACGTACGGCCATGATTGATAGTATCGGTGACGATATGGTAGGGCAGCATATTTTAGATGATTTCAAAAAATATAATGTTAATACCGATGCTATTCATATTGAGGGACAGGCAAAAAGTGGTGTCGCTACAATCCTCGTAAAGCATAGTACTGGCGAGCGTGCCGTATTTTTTGAGCGCTCTACTGCGCCAGAGCCAGTATTTTTAGATGCTCATAAGCAATTAATTAGAGATGCTTTTATGTTACATGTCAATGGACGGCATCGACAATTCATGCGTTCTGCCATGGCGTTAGCACAAGAGGTTGGTACTATTATCTCCCTCGATGGAGGTGCACAGCGCTACGATGAAGAGATGAAATCTATTACAGAGGCAAGTCATATTGTTATTGTTGCTCGTGATTATGCTGAAAAATATACGGGCGCTACTGATTTAGAAGAGGCTTGCCGTATTATTCATGAACGTGGCGCACTTATTGCAGGGGTTACGGATGGCGCTAATGGTAGTTATTTCGTATGGCCTGATGGAACTTTCTATCGCTGCCAGGCATTCCCTCAAGAACATGTAGTTGATACAACGGGGGCTGGAGATAGTTTTCATGGTGCATTTCTTTCAAAGCTTGTTACATTATTGAGTGAGTTAGCCGCAGTAGAATGGGGAGCGTCTTCTACATATGCTATAGATTTACTACAACATTGTGGACATTCTGATTTAGAAAAAGCTGCTATTTTTGCGTCCGCTGTAGCAGCTTTAAATACGCAAGGGATTGGTGGCCGTAGCCCTTTACCAAGTTTACAAGTTGTACATAAGTTAATGGGCTTGGAGTAAATAAGTATGTGGCACGATATTTCCCATTCTCATGTACAACGGTACATGCAACAAAATCCATATCGATTATTAGCGTTTAGCTTTCTAGGCGTCATGATTATAGGTACCCTATTGCTTATGTTACCGATGGCGAGTGCTCAGGGGCAAACGACGGCTCTTGTAGATGCCGCTTTTACAGCCGTATCTTGTGTTTCGGTAACAGGGCTGGCCACTGTAGATACTTATTATCATTGGTCTTTATTTGGTAAGCTTGTAATGGTTATCCTTATTCAGTTAGGTGGTTTAGGAATTGTATCTTTCACAACCATAATTGCTTTGCTTCTAGGTAAACGAGTAGGCCTTAAAAATCGTGTGCTTTTGTCCGAGGATGTCGGACAGGATGGTATGACTGGATTACTACATATTACGAAAAAGTTAACGCTTTATACCTTTGCTATTGAAATTGTAGGAGGCATAATCTATACGATTCAGCTATATCCTTATATTGGACAGGCTGCATTATATACAGGTATCATGCAAGCTATTTCCACCTTTTGTAACGCTGGATTTGTATTTTTTGATAATGATCTACCGTATGCCATGGTAGGGGACATATTATTTAATATCAATACGGCCGTGCTAATTGTGATCGGTGGTTTTGGCTATTTAGCGGCCTTTGACATATGGTCACACCGTAAGGTGAGACGATTTGTTGACTTAAAACTTCACACTAAGATTATGTTAGTAGGCACAGCGACTCTTATCCTATTAGGAACTATCATTTTTTTAGGTGTGGAATGGTCAAATCCAAAAACCTTTGGGTCATTACCGATTTGGAATAAAATAATGGCCTCTTTATTTCAAGCGATTACGCCGCGTACAGCGGGGATTGCAACGGTTGATTATAATGCATTACATCCAATTACCTTGTTTGTTACCATTATTCTCATGTTTATTGGTGCCGGCCCAAACTCTACCGGTGGAGGCGTTAAAATTAGCACCGTAGCAGTAACCATACTTGCATCGCGTACCTTGTTTAATAACCGTCCAGATACGGAGATTTTTGAACGTCGTATTTCATTAGTAACCGTGCTTAAAGCCAACGGGATTATATTTTTATCGCTCCTTCTTATTTTAATAGCCACATGTTATCTGGCCTGGGATGAGCCTTATGATTTTATCCGATTGTTATTTGAGGTTACGTCTGCCTTTGGGACTGTAGGCCTTACGACGGGAATTACGCCTGATTTATCTGAAAGCAGTAAATGGGTGCTGATGCTTGTTATGTTTACCGGTCGTGTGGGTGTTATGACCGTTATTGGTACATGGGCTCTTAGGACATCACCAACGAAGCCAATTGGGTATGCAGAAGAGAATGTATTGTTGTAATTGAGTAGAATAGTTAGCCTATCAGGAGATATAGCATGAAATATAAAACAATAGCTGTCATTGGTCTTGGACAATTTGGTACGACCATCGCCAAGATGTTAGCCTCTATGAATCATGAGGTTTTAGGTGTAGATATTAATCCAGAAATTGTACAAAAGGTTTCCCCTTATGTTACACATGCTATCGTAGCAGATACTACTGATGAAGAGGCCATTAAAGCCTTAGCTTTGAGCCAATTTGATATAGTTATTGTTGCTATTGGGGATAATATCCAGGCTAACCTTATGACTTCGATGTTGTTGAAAGAAATGAAAATGCCTCATGTGGTTTCGAAAGCTGAAAATGCACTCCAAGGTAAGATGCTCAAGAAGATGGGGGTAGATATGGTTATCTATCCAGAATACGATGTGGCACAACGGTTAGCTCAATCGTTGACACGAGAACATGTAATGGATTACTTACAGCTATCTAAAAGCATTAGCCTTATTGAAGTTGATATGCCAAAATTTTTGGTAGGCACCTGCTTAAAAGATTCTAATCTGCGTGAGAAATATAATCTTAATGCTGTAGGGATTAGACGTGGGGAGGATTTAGAGGTCCCTCCTAATCCGTTTACGATTCTTTCAGCAGAGGAAAAACTATTAATCATAGGAAATAATTCTGATTTAGATGCATTAACAGTGTAGTAAGTATACGAAAGAGATATAAATATATCGAAAAAATATGATATAATAAGATAGAATTCAGTATAGGCCATACGTATTCGTATGGCCTTTTAATATAGAAATGAAGGTTATTATGACAGAGGAACAATATATAACGGCGCTGACCAATAACCCACATGGGATTCGAAATATTCCAAATCCTACAGAAGCTATGCAACTTACATGTGTGGGACAAAACGGCATGCTGTTACAATATATTAAAGAACCTACTCAAAAGGTTATTGAAACGGCGCTTTCACAAGCACCACGAGCTATACAATTCGTTGAAAATCCTACAGAAGAATTGTTAAAAGCCTTAGTGGAAAAAGATTGGGCGGTTTTAGAATATATCAACAATCCGTCTGATACATTAATAAAAAGTGCGTTAGCTCAATCAGGTTGGGCTATTCGCTATATTGCGAACCCATCTGAAGAATTGCAATTAGAAGCGGTGAAGGCGAATTATGATGCCTTACAATATATCAAGGCCCCAAGCGAAGCTGTGCAGTTACAAGCCGTGCAAGAGAGTTACTTAGCCTTGCGCTACATTGATGAGCCTAGCGTAGCTGTACTAGAAGCAGCAGTAAAGCAAGATCCACAGGCAATGCGTCAGATTACAAATCTCACTAAGGACTTGGCTTTGCATTTATTTAAGGTAAGTGCGGCTATCGTCGGTTATATACCTAATACATTGGGCGTTACGGTAGACGAAATCAAAGATATAATTCTAGATGCCATTTCTAGGGATACCGTTGATGAAGACTATGTACGCGAGTTAATCAATAATAAAGCTATCGGTGGACGTCAATCCAAATGGCCTATTGATATATTGTCACTTATTGATAGGTATGGTACTAGAAGTGTTAAGAAAATTGCAGT
Organism: Veillonella parvula; assembly: GCF_036456085.1. Lineage (NCBI taxonomy): Bacteria > Bacillati > Bacillota > Negativicutes > Veillonellales > Veillonellaceae > Veillonella > Veillonella parvula. Next base: position 52,884 of record NZ_CP138632.1, read on the forward strand.
AGGCGAATATTTGAAATATTAGAACGGAGATACAATGAACTTTATAGATACAATGGCAAGCGTTGAGTTAGTGCTTGCTGCTAATCAAGTACCCTTGCTCGTCGGTGAGACGGGTATAGGTAAAACCTCTCTCGCAGCGCGCGTTGCAGAGGTACATAATTGGGAATTAGTAACTATTGACGGAAACCTTTTAAAAGAAGGTGAAATTGGTGGCTTGCCTACAGTAGAAACGGTGACTCATACGGATGGTCATGGCAATACACGGGATGTGAAAACCACAGTATACGCTGTGCATCATACATTGGAACATGTGGCACAAGCCGTAGATAAAGGGCGCCAAGTATTACTGTTTATCGACGAAATTAACCGCGCAGAACATGCAGTGCAACAAGAATTGATGAACCTTATTCTAAACCGTGAAATTAATGGCTTTTCTTTAAGTGATCAAGTGCGCATCATCGCCGCTATGAACCCTGAGGATTCCTTTGATTACCAAACGATTGACATGGACCCGGCACAGCAAAACCGTTTTGTATGGCTTTATATGAATGCTGATTATATGCAATGGATTGACTGGGCTATTGGTGCTGGTATTGAAGAAAAGGTTATTGAATTTATTTCTTCCTATCCAGAATATTTAAATCAACGTCACGAAGACGATATCGATGCCACACCTCGTTCCTTTGAACGCGTGTCCGGTCTATATAGAATTTATAAGAATCAAGAGGGCACAAGCTATAGTCGTGACGCATTTATGAATGTTATCCGCGGTAACGTAGGCAAACTTATTGCGGAGGCTTTTGTAAACTTTATCGAGTCCGACCAAGAACCTCTTATTACCTTTGATGATGTATTGGCGGCGGTTCAAAAACCAGGTGCTATTATGTCTATGGCTGAGCAGGTTAAAGGTGAAAGCCCAACTCGCCTTTATGTAGCGGCAAAAAATATGTTGCATCGTTTAAATCGCAATAGCAATGCGCAGGAAGTACATCATTTTGTGGAGTTTTTAACCTTGTATCCAGGGGATTTGCGCGTAGCGGTTATGAAAGATCTTCGTAATACGTATGAGCGCGTTTACGCCTATGCTATTGAAGATGACCTTTTTGTAGATACTTTCTTTGAAGCGCAAAAATAATTTTATATGCGTAGTTAACCAAATCGAAGCTATCTATATAGATAATCAACTGTAGTAAATTATTAGTTATGAGGTTAATTGATATATAGCATGTGACATATATTAAATTTGTTTTCCAAAGAAAAGGGGGTGTAAATATGCAACGAAACTTAGATAAGGATGATATACGTGATGCTTCGGATTTGCTGACTCATATCGATGGTTGGGAAAAGACGGGTTCTTATGATGCGGAAGCTATCGAGGCTCTTGATCGATGGCATGCGAAACGAGAGCGCATACATCGCGAAGCAGAGGCTTTGTATACGCAAATATACGCATCCTATGAGGCCTATGTAGATAGCTATGAAGAACAACATCATAGCATGGCGCCTGAACGTATAGCGGCTGATCTTATGAACCATAATATGTCGGATAGCCATATAGGTACTATCGGTCGTGCTCTTGAAGACGTACAAGTGGAGGGGACAGACCTTTCCGTTATGCAGCAAGCGATAATGACACCTGCCTATGAGCAACGGTTGTGGAACATATTACATGATGTAAACAGTCTGCTCCTTGAAGAGGACCAATTCTTTGGTTACTTTTACTTACAAATGACTCATCGCATTCGCTTTGATATGGCCAGTGCTTTTGGTATTAATCTTAAACAGGGCGGATATGTATTATATGTAAATCCCTTTATCTTGTTACGCCAATCGCCTGATGTGATGAAGGATGGTATTAAGCGTGAAGTTCTTCATATCATTTCTGCTCATTTGATGCGGGTAAAAGCACTGAGTCAAGACTTTCACAAAACAGCAGTTCATATGGCTATGGATATGGTCGTAAACGATTACCTTGAACATGTAGACCGTGATGCGGTAACGGTAGCCAATGTAAATGCGCGCTTTGGTTTGTTATTAAAGCGTTTCCGTACCATTGAATACTATGCGAAGGTTATTGATAATGTCATGAAAGAAAAACCGGATCTTTTTGTGCCTATCGATAATGCAGATACGGCGGTTGCTATGGAGTTTGATCCTCAAACTAGCCATGATATTTGGGATGAATCTGATTCTATTGATACAGACACGATGGACCAAATCACGGAGCGCTATATCAATGAAGCCTCAAAGGGTGATATGGAAGGCTATGTGAAAAGTCTTATCGATACATTCCAAAAAACGCGACGCGCTTTGCCGTGGTATTTTTATCTCAAAAAGCTAATGGGCAAGGTAGCGAGTGGATACAAAAAAACGACGATGCGTCGTAATCGTCGTCAACCTGAGCGTTTGGAGTTGTCTGGTACATTGCGCCAACATAAGGCAAATGTATGGGTAGCTCTCGACATGAGTGGTAGTATAACTGATGTAGAGTTTACGAATGCCTTAGAGCAAGTGTTACAAATCGTGCATGCTTATAACCATCGCATTACCGTTGTAGAATGTGATAATGAGGTGCGCCGCACCTATTCGATGGAATCCGTGAAGGATGTGAAGCCGCGCCTTGATGTGCGTGGTGCAACAGCCTTTACCCCTGTATTCTCTCTGGCTAATCAAAACCGTGTAGATTTACTTGTATACTTTACAGATGGCAAAGGGGAAGAGCGACTACGAGAGGCGCCAAGAGGCTATAAGGTGCTGTGGGTGTTGACCGGTGAGAACCCACAACTATCTTTGCATACCCCATACGGCCTGGTTCGTGAACTCGGCTATGTTGGTATTGATGAAACTCAAGATATTGATGAGTTTGTACGCATGGCTAACCGTGGGGGCTTTTCTATGGCAAATCAAGAGATTTAGTCTATTAGAATGCAATTTTTTATGGGTTTGATCTTGAACCAAGACTATATACAAAAATGACGCAATCCTTTGGATTGCGTCATTTTTAGGTCTGTAGATTTTGTATTAGCTGTTAAGCTCAATAGAAGAACCTGGATCGATAATGAGTGCTGTTTGGTTATACTTACCTTCTACAAGACTTGTAAATACACCTGGTTCGCGGTCGATAACGGGCCATGTTTTGTAGTGAATAGGAATGGAAATACGCGCTTTTACATAAGAAGCAGCAAGAGCTGCATCTTCAACCCCCATTGTGTAATTATCACCGATAGGAAGAAGGGCGTAATCAATTTCACCAAAACGATTTAATAATTTCATATCGCTAAAGAGTGCTGTATCACCAGCGAAGTATAGGATATCTCCGTAGAAATCTACGATACAACCTGCAGCGTGACCGCCAGGGATGCCAGAGCCGTGGAAGGCAGGAACCATTCGAACAGAACCGAATTCAAAGTCGAACTTGCCACCTAAATGCATGGCGTGTGTACGACAACCGGCAGCTGCTGCTTTACCCGCTACTTCAGCAGTAGAGATAACGAGTGCATCATTTGCTTTGGCAATAAAATCTGTGTCGCCATAGTGATCATCATGACCATGACTGACAAAGATATATTGGCATTTGATATCTTCTTTTTTAGCGATATCCCATGTATTACCGGTCAAGAATGGATCGAAAATCATGGATACATCGCCATGTGTGAGCATAAAGCAAGCGTGACCAAAATAAGTTAGTTTTGTTTTCATAGGAACACTTCCTTCCTTGTACATACAATTCTTAATTCTATTGTATAATATAATAAATGAAAATAAAACTATTGGTGATAATTTATACATAATTAGTAAGGATGTATTATGGATTTAACACATTTTGATCAAGATGGAAATGCTTGGATGGTAGATGTATCAGATAAGGATATTACAACTCGTACTGCCGTGGCAGAAGGTTTTATTGCTATTAATGATGCCATTTATGAGCGCATCGAGGCGGGAACAATAAAAAAAGGGGATGTTCTTAGTGTGGCTCAATTAGCAGCTATTATGGGTGCGAAGCAGACGAGTAATCTCATTCCCCTTTGTCATCCATTGGCATTAACTAAAGTTGAGGTGCATTGTACTCTTGTTGATGGTGAAAGTCCTGCTTGTACAGATGCTACACATAATCGTGCTGTTAAGGTTCGGGCTACCGTAAAAACGACAGGAAAGACAGGTGTTGAAATGGAAGCACTTACAGCGGTTCAAGTAGGACTTTTAACAGTCTACGATATGTGTAAAGCTATTGATAAAGGGATGATTATAGGTCCTACATATCTTGTAGAAAAAGAAGGCGGGAAAAGTGGACATTTTGTCCGTTCCTTTGTAGAATAATATAGATATAAAGAATAGGGGATTGAAAATGGAAATAGTACTTTATGAGCCTGAAATTCCAGGTAATACAGGAAATATAGCGCGTTTATGCGCCGCCAATCATATGACCTTACATCTGATCAAACCCCTTGGTTTTTCTATTGATGACAAGCATGTAAAACGTGCTGGCCTTGATTACTGGCACTTGGTAGATGTACAGGTACATGAAAATATTCAAGAATTATATGAGAAATATCCTGATCGTAGATATTTCTATGCTACTACCAAAGCGAAGCATACTCATTCCGAGGTGAAATATGAAATTGGTGATATGCTTGTCTTTGGACCTGAAACAAGAGGGTTGCCTGAAAGTTTATTAGATGGTAAAGAGGATACATGCATTCGTATACCCATGGTAGATGAAGCACGTTCTTTGAACTTATCTAATGCGGTGGCAATCATAGCTTATGAAGGTATGCGCCAACTTGATTATCCAGACCTTAAGGCTGAAGGCAATTGGATTCAATCAAAATAAATAGACTTTTACAATTGAGGAATATATTATACGTATGTGTTAGGAGACCTACCAAATCTATATGACCGGTAGCGATTTTAACGGTGTTGTTTGGAGGAGGATATTATGAACTACGATAAAGCTCATGATTTAGCTCACGCAATGCGTGAATCCGAAGAGTACAAAGAATTAATGGCTGCTCAGGAAGCAGTGAACGCAGATGCAGTAGCAACGGGTTTGGTTCGCACATTTATGGCACAACAAATGCAGTGGGAATATGCTAAGTTGTCCGGTGCTCCAGAAGCAGATGAGTTGCAGAAGAAACAAGAGGAATTGATGCCTCAAATTCAAGAAAATGCTGCAGCGGCTGCTTATTTGCAAGCGCAAATGCGTTGGAGCCAGATTTCTAATGATATTTACAAAATCATTAGCGAACCAATCACTGAGGGGATGAAAGTGTTAGATCATGGCGAACAACAACCACAACATTAAGGTATTACAAACCACTTTATTAGAAAAATTACCAAGTACACGTGTACGCGAGCAGGAGCTCCTTTGTCATCATACGACATTTAAAATTGGAGGACCTGCGGATTTATTTATTGAACCTACTACGATGGCAGAACTTAGTTTTACGCTTCGTACCATTCACGAATTAGATGTGCCTGTAACTATTATTGGTTGTGGATCTAATATTTTGGTGAAAGACGGAGGTATCCGCGGTGCTGTTGTATCGGTTCGACATATGACTCAAATTATGGACTGTAACGAAAACACATTGTGCATTGGTTCCGGGTATATGTTAAAAGATGCTTCTGAATTTGCTTGGGAGAATAGTTTATCTGGTCTTGAATTTGCTATTGGTATTCCAGGCACACTTGGTGGTGCCGTATTTATGAATGCAGGTGCTTATGACGGGGAAATGAGCCATGTAGTTACTGCAGTGAGAGCCGTGGATTTCCAAGGAAATATTAAAGAGTATGACGCATCTCACCTGGACTTTGCTTATCGTCATAGTGTATTCCACGATAATCATGAGGTTATTGGGGAAGTTATTATGACACTCAAACCAGGTGATAAGAATATCATTAAAGCTCGTATGGATGAGTTAACTGAAAAACGTGAATCCAAGCAACCTTTGGAATATGCTAGTGCAGGTTCAACCTTTAAACGCCCACCAGGGTACTTTGCAGGTACATTGATTGAACAAACAGGCCTAAAAGGGTTGTCTGTAGGTGATGCACAAGTATCCCACAAACATGCAGGCTTTGTCATTAATACAGGTAGTGCTAGTGCAAAGGACGTACTGGATCTGATTGCAGAAGTACAGCGTCGTGTGTACGATAGACATGGCGTACACCTTGAGCCCGAAGTACGTATGATTGGTGAAGACTAATATCAACTAAATACTAATATAAGATTTCTTATGTAACGTTACTCTTTTTAGGGATGATGGATTCATAAGAAATCTTTTTTTATGTCCATTATAAGCGTATGATATTTATATAGTTAGTCTATATTTGGGAGGCGATGATATGAATACTTTGTTGGCCCAAGAGATTCATGATAAAGCACTAGCATGTGGGTATGACGATTGTGGTATAGTACCTCTTGATGCACTTGATTTTTATAAAGAACGAATGATAAAGCGTTTAGAAGATGTACCTGAAAGTAAAAAGGTATATGCACATAGTAATGCCTTTTTAACATTGAAAGAAAACTATCCTTGGGCACAATCTATAGTGGTTTGTACTGAATATTTTGGAGCGTATAAGTTTCCTGCTTCGCTTCAAAAGCGATATGCAAAAGGCTTACTACTATCGTTAGCTAATATCCCTGATGGGGTCGAAGTCAAACAAAGGCGATCTTTTGAAACATGGTTCAATGATAAGAACATCCAATTTATTGGTGGTGAAACAGCAAAGCCTACTGGTGTTGTTCCTTTGCGCCCTGCTTCTGTAGCGGCAGGACTTGGAATTTATAGAAAAAACAATTTCTTTTATGGACCTAAAGGCTCTAATTATGAATTGGTAGCCTATTTAATTGATCAGCCTTGTGAGTATATTCGTCATCTAGAGATACCACCATGTCCAGAGACTTGCGATTTATGTCAGCAAAAGTGTAAAACGAAGTCTCTATCTGCACCTTTTACAATGAATCCATTAACCTGTGTATCTTATATCAATACCTTTGGTGATGGTAAATTGCCAGAAGGTGTGACAGAGGATATGTTGGAAGAGTGGATATTAGGTTGTGATAATTGCCAAGACTGCTGTCCGTTTAATAAAAATCATGATTGGAGTATAGGTAAAGATTATCCTGGGCTTGATGCATTAGAACTTATACTACAGCCAGAATATATTTTGAAAGCCTCTGATAAGGAGATTATAGAAAAGTTGATTCCTAAATTCTGTTTCCATTTAACAGATAAACAAATTCCGTTGTTGCGTAAATCTGCTAAGCGGGCGATAGAGCATAAATAGGTTGTGTCTTAAGATGAGTCAAAAGTATAATCGAATGTTGAAATTGCCATGATTAGAATAGGTGTACTGTTTTGACTTTTTTCTATAGACTGCGTTATAATTAACTGTTGCCAATTTTGGGGAATATACTTGCATAGCCTGTTTTATCGAGGCTATGTGATATAGAATATACTGAAAGAATTAAAGGGAGGATCTTATGATTCGCGAAAATCTTCGTAATGTAGCGATTATCGCCCACGTTGACCATGGTAAAACTACTTTGGTGGACGCATTATTAAAACAAAGCCATGTGTTCCGTGAAAATGAAAAAGTAGCAGAACGCGTAATGGACTCCAACGACTTGGAACGTGAACGCGGTATTACTATTTTGTCTAAAAACACTGCTGTAATGCATGATGGTATTAAAATCAACATCGTTGATACTCCAGGCCATGCTGACTTCGGCGGCGAAGTGGAACGCGTACTTAACATGGTTGACGGCGTATTGCTTCTCGTAGATGCTTACGAAGGTCCAATGCCTCAAACTAAATACGTTTTGCGTAAAGCCTTAGAACAAAAATTGAAACCAATCGTAGTTATCAATAAAATCGACCGTCCTGACCAACGCGTTAAAGAGGTTGAAGATGAAGTTCTTGAATTATTCATGGAACTTGAAGCTGATGATGATCAACTCGACTTCCCTGTAGTATACGCATCTGCTCGTTCAGGTGTGTCCAAAACTAATTGGGATGATGAAGCTGTAAACATGGAGCCGTTATTCAAAACATTGATCGATGAAATTCCTGCACCACAAGGTGATATGGAAGGTCCTCTTCAATTTATGGTAACTACACTTGATTACGATAACTTCATCGGTAAAATCGCCGTAGGTCGTATCGTTCGCGGTAAAATGAAAACCAACCAACAAGTGGCTATCATGAATGGTGAAAGTACTCGTAAAGCGAAAATCGGTCGTGTGTACACATACAATGGCTTAAACCGTGTTGAAACTGATGAAGCTGAAATGGGTGATATCATTGCATTCGCTGGTATTGACGATATCAACATCGGCGAAACAGTAGCAGATGCTGAAAATCCTGAAGCATTACCATCCATCTCCATCGACGAACCAACATTGTCCATGGTATTCTCCGTAAATAACTCTCCATTCGCAGGCCGTGAAGGTGAATTTGTTACATCCCGTCACTTGCGTGATCGTTTGTTCCGCGAAGTAGAAACTAATGTATCCATGAAAGTAGAAGAAACTGATTCTGCAGATGCGTTCAAAGTATCTGGTCGTGGCGAATTGCATTTGGCAGTATTGATTGAAACTATGCGTCGTGAAGGCTACGAATTACAAGTAGGTAAACCTCGCGTAATCTTCAAAACTATTAACGACCAATTGTGTGAACCACTTGAAGCATTGACTATCGACGTGCCTCAAGAATTCATGGGAACCGTAATGGAAAACCTTGGTCAACGTAAAGCTGAGTTGACTAATATGGTTGAATTAGCTGGTTACCTTCGCATGGAGTTCGTAGTTCCTGCTCGTGGTTTGATTGGTTTCCGTGCCCAATTCTTAACAGCTACAAAAGGTAATGGTATTATGAACCATGTATTCCATGGTTATGCACCATATAAAGGTGAAATTCCTTCCCGTACACGTGGTGCTTTGGTAGCATTCGAAAATGGCGAAACTACTCCATATGGTTTGAACTCTGTTCAAGACCGTGGTACATTGTTCGTTGGCCCTAACCAAGACGTGTATGCAGGCCAAGTTATCGGTGAAAATACACGTGAACTTGATATGGATGTTAACCCATGTAAGAAAAAACATGTTACCAACATGCGTTCTAGCTCCTCTGATGAAGCGGTACGCTTGACTCCACCTCGTATCTTCTCCTTGGAACAAGCTCTTGAGTGGATCAACGATGACGAACTTGTTGAAGTAACACCTGAAAGCATTCGTATGCGTAAAACAATCCTTGATCGCAACGCACGTGCGAAAGCAGCAAAGAATAAAAAATAATATATCATGCAGATATATAAAGGCGCTCCTTAGGGGGCGCCTTTTTTATCTAATCTATAAGTTGTTATCTAACATATTCCTGTGGATTATATCTCCATGAAAATAGATGATAATTTTATCATTTATGATTAATGGGTATAAAAATGCGTTAATATACTAAATACGCATAATAACTTGCTGATAGGGGTATTGGTATATACGAAATATTTGTAACGCTGTATAATAATATCAAGTTTGTTGAAATAAGTTATTGATTATGGAGGTTCTTATGAATAAGAAAATCTTAGCTTCTTTATTTGCAGTAGGTTTGGCTGCAGGTTGTGTGTGCTCTTCCGTTGATGCGCATGGCGTATTCTTTGCTAACCGCTTAGATGAAAAAGCGCTAGTACTTGGCGAAGGCCCTGTTGATGATGCATATAGCCCAGAAATGGTAAAAAGCATCATTGGTTTAGATAACAATGGTATGGTAATTCCTGTACAAGTTATTAAACATGAAAAAAATGTAGTAGTTGTACCAAATGATAAATTGGGCATTACAGTAACTGATTTTGACTATGGCTATTGGACAAAAGATAAAGATGGTAAAACAGTTCATAAACCAATTACAGAAGTACCAGGCGCTCAAAAAAGTACACATGCCATTAAATATGACGTTCACTACTGGAATGCAGAAGCAAAACCTTTCAATAATAAAGATGCTTTCATTCAAATCATTCCATCTGTTAACCCATTAACTCTTAGAAAAGGTGATACATATGAAATCCAAGTCTTGAAAGACGGTAAACCATATGCAAATGCACCTCTTATTAAAGACGTAATTAATGATCTTACTAACGAAAGCAAAGCTGATGAAAACGGTAAAGCAACTGTTGCAGTAAGTGCTAACGGCCTTAACGTAGTAGGCGTTGAAGTGGGCTTCCCAACTCAAACTAAAGGTGAGCAAAATAAATACTTCAGTGCATTGTCCTTCATCATCAATCCTGAATAATATAGGATATACTATTTACTAAGTGTGTGAAATAAACAAGACCTCCTAAGTTGGATTTAGGGGGTCTTTTTATAATTTTAGGGTGTACGTATAAATGCGTTCTGTGAGAGCCTCGTATTAAGCGAGGTAAGAAAGAGAGATTTTTATGAAATTACAACGAAATGTATCAGCTGTGATGGCTGCATTGGTATTAACTGGAATGACCTGCTCTGCATTTGCTACAGAAATTAATGCCACAAGCGATAAAGCGGAGGAATTGCTTGGCTTAACAATGGGGTCACCGGTACAAACACAACCAGAAGTTAAGCATATAGAAGATACCTTGACGGTTAATGTGCATGGTAAAAGCTTAACAGATACAGGTAAAACTAAAAATGTATCAGGTATTTATAATGGATTTGGATCACAATTGACGGTGGATAAAGATTTGATTGTACGCCTTAAAAATGATGCACCAGCCTCAAAAAGGGAACTCGGTCATTACTATATGAGCGCTGTGTATGCTGGTTACGGTGGTAAAGTGCCAAGACTCAGCAAGGACAATCCTGATAGAGATTATGGAGATACTAATATTCACGTCAAAGGCAATGTAGATATCGATGCTATCGGTGTTGGTTTACAAGCTAATCAACGTGGTCATATTATTGTTGATGGTGGTGGACGTATTATCACGCATCCTTTAGAAACTTCTGATACTTACTCTGTGGTGGCAGAAGAGGGTGATGTATACGTTAATACTGGCTCTGATGGTAAACATCCAGGGTCTAAAGAATTGGTCGCTGTTGGGAATGTAGGGTTAATTAATAAGGATTATGGACGTGATCCAAATCATAACGAAACGCCAACGAATATAGCATTAGCTTTTACAACACCTAATTCTAAACTTACGGGTGCTGTATTAAATGAATATGCTGAAAGCAATAAGAACCCTCATAATTCTGGTGCTGATATTTACTTACAAAATGGAGGGACTTGGAATAATGAATGGATTGGTATGGAGCGGCCTACCCCTAAAAGAGAACGTCCATCTGGGGATAATGCAGCATATCTATACAAGGGCAGTAAGGTTCGTAATCTCGTAGGTGGATCAAATCCAGCGGCAGCCGGTATCCTTCATCCTATCGATGCACGGCCTATTACAATTCAAAATTATAGCGGCTATGTGAATGCTGTTTATAAGGCCGGTGTTCCAGCTAGTGAAAAAGGAAAGGGGAATATTGTTGTTGAACATGCTGCAGATAATAGCCATATTACCTTGCAAGGCGATGGAGCTAATTTGACTAATGATGATAGCTACCGAAAGGAAATACAAGCCTTAGCTGATAAATTACAATATACTGGCAATGATAAAAAACTGAGCACAACAGTTCAAATCAATGAAGGGATTACTCGTCCAGGTGCTGTTGCAGAACTAGGTGCAGATCATTTTGACTCGCAGGGGCGTCTTGTTGTAAATGATACAACAAAGATTAATCGTGCTAATGAATCATCCTTAGTGAGTGGTTCAAAATCTGCTCTTACATCGACTGCTATGGCATGGAAGAGTAATACCAATGATTTACAACGCCGTTTAGGAGATCTTCGTTTAGCTAATACAAACCAAGGTGTATGGGCAAAATATATAGGCGGTAAATCTAAAATCACAGACGGTGCTGATGCACATATGACGTATAATGGGGTACAAGTCGGCTACGATCATAAGGCTTCTAATGGTTGGATTTTTGGCGGCGCTATTGATTATAGTACATCCAGTAATTCCTATACTAATGGCAGTGGTGATGGTAAACTTGGTGGCATTGCCTTGTACGGAACAAAACAACATGATGATGGTCGTTATTTAGATATCATTGCTCGTGGTAATCGTTTATCCAATAATTATAACCTTTATACTGTTGGTGGACAGCGGTTAAATGGCAAGTATCATACTTATGGTACATCATTGAGTGCTGAATACGGTAAGCGCATCAAGAAGCAAAATGGTTTCTACATCGATCCTAGTGTAGAATTTATTGTAGGCCGTTTGAATGGTGTATCCTATGATGCTTCTGTTGTCGGTGGTGGTTCTATGCATGTGAAAGCTGATGCTATGAACTCTGCTGTAGGCAGACTTGGTATTGGCATTGGGAAAGAAACAGAAAAATCCAATATCTTCGCTAAATTAGCATTAGCGCATGAATTCTCTGGTAAGGCAAATACAACATATTCCGCACCAGGCAATCCAACAGTACAAACAACAGCAGATTTGAAGGATACATGGCTTGATGCTGAAATTGGTGGGTCTTGGAGTGTCCGTCCTAGTACATATCTATATGGTACATTCACTAAAAACTTTGGTGCTATCGTAGAAAATACATGGCGCATTGATGCTGGGATACGACATAATTTTTAATTGAATATTGCATTAATGGTCCTTATAGCGTATGCTGTAAGGACCATTAGTATATAAGGAGTTTTTTATGATTAAGATTTTATTCATTAGGAGTTATAATGGTTAATATTTTATTCATCTGTCATGGTAATATTTGTCGTTCTACAATGGCAGAGTTTTATATGAAGCATATCATTAATAAGGCTGGTTTAAGTGATTCTATTTATATCGAATCCGCTGGTACATCTCGTGAGGAGATAGGGAACGATACCCATTATGGGACTAAACAGAAATTAGATGAAATGGGCGTTCCTTATACACGTCACAAGGCACGGCAAGTGACGATGGAGGATTATCACAACTTCGATTATCTCATCATCATGGATGAAAATAATGGGCGGAATTTAAAACGTATCATTGGCAATGACATAGACTCTAAAGTGTATAAGGCCATGTCGTTCGTTGGTGAAAGTAGTGATGTAAAGGATCCTTGGTATACGGGAAACTTTGACGAAACCTATGACGATATAAGTCGGAGCTGTGATGCTTTACTAGAATTGATTAAGGCAAGAATATAATAGAGATAGCCCCTATAGTTAGCTAACAAGATGCTTAACTATAGGGGCCTTTCTGTATAAACCTAGTATCCTATATACTTTATACTATCGAACCATAGCGTAATATGGTATAATTTTTAGGTATTCATGCGCCTATAGCTCAGGGGATAGAGCGCCGGTCTCCGGAACCGGGTGCGCAGGTTCGATTCCTGCTAGGCGCACCAAATAAAAGGCTTCTCAAAATTTTGAGAAGCCTTTTTGTATGTCTATAATTAGTCTATAGGACAGAAAATTATATATTCGTATATCATAATTTAGCGTACTTTAGTGTTCTAACTTTACTATCTATATTTATTACACTGAATTCCTCTAGATCTAAATTCATTCATGAGTATATTTATTGATTTATCAATGATTTCTTCATTTGTTATATATACCATCTTTTTGTAATAGACAGTACCATCAAATTCTATCCAACGACTTGTCTTACCATTTAGTTTGCAAATCTTCATTCTGCCTGCCCAGCTTCCCATACTGCGGAATTTTTTCCCTTAGAGAAGCGTACTTCTCGAATATCTTTTAATTTATAGGTTCTTTTCATTAATCCAATGCCTATTGAGACTTGATCATCTGTAAAATAAAGAAGTTTATAACGTTCTTTCGGAGGCATGGATCTAATTATAGATAGGTTATACGTAGCAAATGTCACTGCGATAGCGACTAATACAAACATTAGGATTATCATATATTTTCCAATACTTTTAAGTCCTCCTTTTCTTTATTATAATAAATATAAGTAATATATGAAATAATGTATATAGTCAACTTTGAAGTGTTATTTGTATGCATTAATGGGAAAGAAACAAATGGCGATACATGTATGAACTACATAGAGATATATAACTACATGAGTTGAGTTGCTGATAAGATTTCGATATAGAGTTTTATATTTAATAATATCGAAATAACATAATAAATGTGATTTGGGTAACACATTTTGTTTTGAGAATGATGTACAATAAGGATAGCTATATGAAAATCTGAACATCCTAGCCGGAACACTAGGACATATAGGGGAGCATTAAATTACATAGTGAATTTAACTAAGTGAAAATTACTTATATATGTATCTATAACTCATCCGTTTGAGGATGTAGCTATTTAGAGGGGATAATATGACAAATAAAATACAGGAGCTCACGGTCAACGAAACTTGGCGCAATGAGCAAGACGCATGGAACCATCGTTCCGAGTACTTTGTAGAAATGCACAATCGCGAGGATCGCAAGGCACAGGTCACTGATTTTTTAGCCTTCTTAAAGGATGAAAATTTATTACCTTCATCGAATGGTCGTACACTTGATGTAGGCTGTGGTGTTTGTGACTACGCACTTGGGTTAGCTCGGGAAGGCTATAAGGCGACTGGTATCGATTTATCTGATGGTATGATTCGTGGTGCTAAACAATTAGCAGAGTCAGAAGGTTTAGATCTTAGCTTATATATCGGACCTTGGTCTGATGAAACTCGTCGAGAACTAGGTTGGGATAAAAGCTTTGACTTGGCATACAGTATCTTCTGCCCGATTATGTTTGATGTAGAAAATATTCGCGCTATGCATGATGCAAGTAATGATAAATGCTTGTGGATTGCTTTCAGTGAACGGAGCGACGAAATGGTAGATATGTTATCTGAACATTTCTTTGGACGTGATTCTTTCCCATGGGATGGCAAGATGAAAGAATGTTTAGATGCAATTCATGAGATGGGGCATAATGTAAAAGTAATTTATAAAACGGTTCCTGAAACAGAGGTTATGTCTCTTGAAAAGGCAGTTAATTATTTTACCATGCGACTTCATAATAATGGATGGGGAGACATGGAAGACATGAAAGAAGAGATTAGAAATCTCATTGAGCCACTAGCTATTGATGGAGAAATCCATAATAAGACTGTTGATAAGGTGGCTTGGGTTTCATGGTCTGTGAAATAGGAGAGAAACATGACAGTTGATGAGAAACGTAAGTTAGAACTAAAAACTATGTACCAGATTATTGGCATCTATTGTCATAATAAGCACCACACTCCTAAAGGACAACTCTGTGAGGAGTGTCAAAAAGTTTGGCAATATGCTGAACATCGTATAGATGTATGTCCTCATATGGAAAGCAAGACCTTCTGCAGCGTATGTAAAACGCATTGCTATGCGCCTACGTATCGTGAAAAAATACGTGAAATCATGCGCTATGGTGGACCTAGAATGTTATTTATATCACCAATTCAAGTTATTCGCCATATGTATTTAGAGTGGAAGGATAGAAAAAGGAGTCGTACTTCTTATGAAAACTGATATGATTGTAAAGACAGGAATGTTTGTAGCATTGACGGTTTTACTATCTTATATATTTGCTATTCATACTACATTTATACATATTACCTTTGGATTTTTATCAACCGCTATATTTGGTATTCTTTATGGGCCTATGGCAGCAGGTATAATGGCTGCTATTGCCTGTTTTATAGGTATGTTTTTATTTGGACAAGGAGTATTCTTTCCCGGCTTTATCATATCTGAATTTCTTGTAGGCTATGTGTATGGGTATTTTTTACACGGACGTAATGTTACATTTAAACAATTACTTTTACCGGAGACGATTGTTACTGTATGTATACATCTGATATTAAATACAATATGGCTCACAATATTTTATAACAAAGCAGTATCTGCTATATTTATTGGACGTCTTATTAAAAATATCATTTGTTTCCCTTTAGAAATTGCTTTGATTTTAATTGTGTATAAAGCAGTCAGTAAGTTTATGGTACAAAAAAAGCCATAATCTTACAGTATATTAAAATGCACCCCTAACATTAGATTATATGTTAGGGGTGCATTATTATTTGTAAATATAGCGTTTTACGCGAGTGCTTTGTCCAATACAGTTTTGATTAAAGATTTTGTTTGGGCATAGCTTTCACCAGGTTGTGCCTCGTATTGTTTGTCGAGGTCGAACCATAAGTTCGGATAGTATTCATATGGGTGAGTTTTGAAGAGCTCATGAGCATCTTGATCTTCAACCCAGTTGATATGAATATCTGCGTATGCAGGATTTTCTGCAACGAGTTCATCGATAGCACGGAATGCATTAGCGCAATAAGGGCAACCGTTTAAATGGAAACCTAATATTTCTTTCATGATATTCAGTCCTTTCAAAATAGAATCTACATATATTTCTATAATTTGAGATTTTATACATATTCATGTACCACAACATATGGTACACTACTGAGTATAACATATCTAGATAAGATATTCAATTTTTTAGATATATCTGATGTCAATATTGAGAATTCGATATGCATGCATTATATAAATAAGGAGATACCTATGATTTCAGGCGCACAGTATTTGGTAAAAGCCCTTCAAGAGGAGCAGGTAGAGTTTTTATTTAACTACCCTGGGGCCGCAACCATCGATATCATGGATGAATTATATAAACAAGATCAAGTAAAGGTTATTTTGCCTCGTCATGAACAAGCCTTAGCTCATGCTGCAGATGGCTATGCTCGGAGTACTGGTAAAGTAGGGGTGTGTATGGTAACCTCCGGTCCAGGTGCTACAAATCTTGTGACTGGTATTGCCACAGCGTATGCAGATAGTGTGCCCCTCGTTTGTATTACTGGACAAGTTGATTTAGGCCTCATGGGCAATGATGCTTTTCAAGAGGTAGATACTGTTGGCATCGTCCGCAATATTTGTAAATATGCCGTTACTGTTCGTGACCGTAAAGATTTAGGTCGTATTTTGAAAGAGGCCTTTTACATTGCTCGCACAGGTCGTCCAGGCCCTGTTGTAGTAGATATTCCTAAGAATATTCAGAAGGCTATGGGGTCAGATGAATATCCAACAGAGATTAATATTCGCGGTTACAAACCAAATACCACTGTTCACGTAGGTCAAGTTAAAAAGGCCTGTTCTATTATTAGTAAAGCTAAAAGGCCTCTATTCCTATTAGGCGGTGGGGTAAGTATTAGTGGGGCCAATGACCTTATGATGGAGTTGGTTGAAAAAACAGGGATTCCTGTTGTAACAACCTTGATGGGAAAAGGTGCTATTGATAGTCGTCATCCATTGTATCTTGGTAATGTAGGGATTCACGGTGGCTATGCGCCTAATGTAGCCATAACTGATTGTGATGTGATGATTTCTATTGGTACCCGTTTTAACGACCGCATTACAGGCAAGTTAAGTACCTTTGCACAAGATTGTAAGATTATCCATATTGATGTAGATGCGGCGTCTATTTCTAAAAATATTAAGGTCGATATTCCAATCGTAGCAGATGCTAAATTGGCTATAGAAAAAATCTTAGAATATATTGAACCTCACGATCTTGGCAACTGGCCAAAACAATTACAGCAACTTAAGGCAGAGCGCCCTGTCACTCAAGCTGACGAAGAGGGGTTAACACCTCAAACTGTTATCGAGTACATCAATCATCATTATGAACATCCTATCGTTACAACCGATGTGGGTCAAAATCAATTGTGGACTACCCAGTTCCTTGATGTGAAAGGTCAATATCAAATGTTGACGTCTGGTGGCTTAGGGACTATGGGTTATGGTTTTCCTGCTGCATTAGGTGCGCAAATGGGAAATCCAGATAAGCGTGTATTTGCTATCTGTGGTGATGGTGGCGTGCAAATGAATATCCAAGAGTTTGCCACTGCTATGCACTACCGCTTGCCTGTGACGCTAATTATTTTAAATAATGGTTTCCTCGGAAATGTACGCCAATGGCAACAATTGTTCTACGACAAACGATATGCTTGTACAAATTTATTGATGGATGAAAGCTCTATTGTAACGCGTGATATTATTGATAATAATGAGTTTGAATATGTTCCAAACTTTGTACAATTGGCAGAAGCTTATGGTGCTAAAGCTATGCGAATCACTAAGGTAGAGGACATCGAAAAAGGATTCCAATTGGCGGATACTTTCAAAGATGGACCAACCTTACTCGAGTTTATCATTCCAACAGAACTCAATGTGTTGCCAATGGTACCAGCAGGTAAGTCTTTAAGTGATATGTTGTTGAAGGATAAAAAATAGGAGGGGCTATGGAAGTACATATGAAAAAACGTTGTATTTCAGCGTATGTAGAAAACCAAATCGGTGTACTAGCTAAGATTTCAGGCCTCTTCGCAGGCAAAAATTATAATCTTGATACATTGACTGTAGGGGAAACTGAAGATTCTACCATGTCTCGTATGACAATTGAGCTCACATGTGATGATTTGACATATGAACAAATTATTAAACAGCTTAATCGCAGTGTAGAGGTGATTAAGGTTATAGACTTTACAGACATGCCGATTACGAAAAAAGAATTACTATTTATCAAGGTCAATAGCTGTAAAGAAGCGGATAAACAAGAAATCTTCCGCATTGCCCAAACCTTTGATCTATTAGTTGTGGATTATAATCGTAAATCTGTACTAGTACAATGTGTAAAGACCGTATCTAAAAATAATGACATGATTGCCTTATTTAAAGATATGTTCGTCAATCGTATTGAAGTTGTACGAGGTGGTAGCGTAGCTATCGAAGCATTATCTACACCTGATAGATAAGGAGTGTACTCTAGCACTTTAAAAGCGATTTAGGTCTATTCAAATATATAATACATGTATTTGAATAGACCTATTTTTTGTGGCTTAAAGCGTGTACAACTTAATATGATATAATATGTATATCGAGCATTATTGATATAGAGACCTTGGTTGTATGCCAAAGTCTTTTTATATAGGAGGTACTATGAGCTTATTAGATGATATTTTAGCCCATAATCGAGAATATGTAGAAGATCAAAATACAGGTTATGTAGATACAGATACAAAGTGTAGTAAAATGCCTAGTCGTGAAATGGCAATTGTTACATGTATGGATACACGTCTTGTTAACTTCTTAGAAGATTCCATGGATATTGGGCGCGGTGAAGCGAAAATCGTAAAGACAGCAGGTAACTGTATTACAGGTCCCTTTGATGGCGTTGTACGTAGTTTACTTGTTTGTGTTTATGAGCTAGGCGTTAACGAAATCTTTATCATTGGTCATCACGAATGTGGTATGGCAAAAACTACGGCAAAAGATCTAACAGAAAAAATGTTGGCTCGTGGTATTGCACCAGAAGCGATTCATATGGTCCGTAAAGAAATGGAACGCTGGGCTGATGGCTTTACACATCCTGCTGAAAATGTAGAGGATACAGTAGACGAATTGCGTATGAATCCTTTGATTCCTAAAGATGTGCCTATTCACGGACTTATCTTCCATCCTAGAACGGGTGAAATCGAAGTCATTGTCAATGGCTATACACAAATGAAACAATATTACGAAAAGAATTAGAATTATATGAACAAAAAAAGATTAATTATATCCGTACTGACCATTATTGCCTTGGTCTGTGCTGTTGTAGGTGGATATGTCTATAAGGATGCCATACAGAGTCGCATAACTAGAACGGCTGCTATTGTGAGTGGACAAGATATTAAGCCACTCCTAGATTCTGAAGGCCGTTATATTCGACAAATCGTAGCTCAAGATAACAGCACGAGTCGTACTATTATGTGGCAATCAGATAGCAGTGAAGCTGATGCGGTAATAGAGTATCGTCTTGTTGGATCCGATACGACTCAAACGATAAGAGCTACAGACAAAGCTTTTACCGATGATGGTAGTACTACCTATATCCATGAGGGTACATTAACTGGTTTGATGCCTAGTACTAAATACGAATATCGAGTTGGTTATGGTAGTAATCGCCGTAGTGATTGGTACTCTCTGGAAACGGCTGGCGCCAGTGTGTATGATGTTCTTATCTATCCAGATTCTCAATCTGGTGATTATTCTGCGTGGGAGCAGATTGTTAAGGATTCCGCACATCGCAATCCAAGGACAGCCCTGTATATTAGCATGGGGGACCTTGTAGATAATGGGGAACAAGACTATCAATGGCGCACTTGGTTGAATTCCATCAGACCATTGAGTGCTAATGTGCCGTTAGCAACGACCTTAGGCAATCATGAGATGTATACATTAGATTGGAAAATGCGCGAGCCTTATGCATATTTGAATTACTTCGCAGTACCGCCTAATGGGAATGAAATATTTAATCGCCGTTATTATTCCTATGATTTTGGCGATGTGCATTACGTTGTATTAGATACGATGTTGTATGAAAGTAATCATGAGGATAATCATGATACTCATCATCCTGATTTGTACGATGTAGAGGTTCAGTGGCTACGTCAAGATTTAGCAGCTAATACTAAAAAGTGGACTGTAGTCCTCATGCATCGTGATCCATTCCGATATGCCTTTGACCGACCAGGTGCAAGTCGCGATGTAGGTTTCGATGATGAGGGCGTATTATTTATGCCTATCTTCGATGAGTTTAATGTAGACTTAGTTTTATCTGCTCATTTACATACATACCGCAACCGTGGCCATGTACGAAACTTTGATCGAGACCCATCTGGTCCACTATATATCCTTACAGGTATAGCTGGTGATGCACGACGTCCTAAGTGGAAGCAACATCCCTTAGATGTATATGTAGCACCTCAGCCTGAAACGAATAATTATATGTCTATGACCGTAACACCAAATAAGCTGATTGTAAAATCATTTTTACCTGATGGTACTCAGCTTGACGAATCAGTCATTGAAAAATAAGAGAAAGACACCTCCTTTGGGAGGTGTCTTTTTTGTCTAATAAAAAGCATTAAGCATTTATGAGTAAAGTTAATGTACAATATAACAAATAAAAATACGAAAAATACGTATAAAAACTTGCTTATTATAAAATGTAGTATTATAATACGTACATAGATTATAAAAATACGCTAAATATGTATAAATTATGCATATAGTGTATAAAGGAGATAGAGTAATGAATGCATTACAAGACTTAATAAAAACTTATGCCTCCCAATATAAAGAACAAGTTGTGGAATGGCGTCGACATATTCACAGTCATCCAGAATTGTCGGGTGAAGAAAAAAATACATCTTTATTTATTCAAAAGGTGCTTGGTGAACTAGAAATTCCCTTTGTAAACGATGTTTCCGATTATGCTGTTATCGGTAAGATAGAAGGTGCTCATACAGGCCCTGTTATTGCATTGCGTGCCGATATGGATGCATTACCCATACATGAAATAACAGGCTTGCCCTTTGCTTCACAAAATGAAGGCGTTATGCATGCTTGTGGTCATGATAGCCACATGGCAATCTTGCTTGGTGCAGCAGCGATTTTACAGTCTATTAAAGATCAATTGCACGGCACTGTAAAACTTGTATTCCAGCCTTCCGAAGAGGAAGCATTATTCCCAGGAGCACAAGGTATTGTAGATAGCGGTATCCTTGATGACGTAGATGAAATATATGGACTTCATGTATGGCCACAATTACCCGTTGGCACTGTAGGTCTAAAAAAAGGTAATTTGATGGCTGCATCAGATCACTTCCTTGTACATATTAAGGGCAAATCAACCCATGGTGCGGAGCCTCACAATGGGATTGATGCTATTGTAGCCGCAGCGAACTGGATTGTAAATGTGGAGTCTATGGTAGCTCGTGAAACGAATCCTATGGAAAATCTTGTATGTACCATAGGTGTTATAAATGGCGGTGATCGATACAATGTAGGCTGTGGCGATGTATATCTAGAAGGTACATGTCGTACCTATGAACCAGAGAAACGTGATTATATTGAGCGACGATTAGGTGAAAGTTTACAGGCCCTCGATGTGATGTTTAAAACGGAAAGCACTTTGGATTATAAAAGGGGACATGGTGCAACTATCAATAATCCAGAGGCCATTGATTATGCCACATCCATTGTAGAGAAATATCTTGGTAAAGACGCAGTGGTACATCCTGAGTTCCCATCTATGGCAGCAGAAGACTTCTCCGCCTATCTTCATAAAATCAAAGGTGCGTTCCTTTGGTTAGGCACTGGCTTTGAAGGCAATCCGGCCTTACATAATGAGGCTTTCACCATCGATGAAAGCATCCTCGA
This sequence comes from Veillonella parvula, assembly GCF_036456085.1. Taxonomy (NCBI): domain Bacteria; kingdom Bacillati; phylum Bacillota; class Negativicutes; order Veillonellales; family Veillonellaceae; genus Veillonella; species Veillonella parvula. Next base: position 75,187 of record NZ_CP138632.1, read on the forward strand.
ACCTAGTATAACAATGATGGCAGCTATTGCCGCCGAATATTTACAAGAAAAGTAGTTAAACACATAGTTTGAAATAAGAGGTTATCATGAAAAGTTTACAACATACATCATTTAAAACAATGCTTCAATATACACCAGAGGAAATTAAATACTTTTTAGATTTAGCAGCTAAATTAAAAGCAGATAAAAAAGCGGGTAAGGAAATTAAAACATTAGAAGGTAAAAACTTTGTTCTAATTTTTGAAAAAGACTCAACGCGGACCCGCTGTGCTTTTGAGGTAGGGGCAGCTGACCAAGGTGCTTTTACAACATATCTTGGTCCTACAGGTTCTCAAATGAATAAGAAAGAATCCTTAAAGGACACGGCTCGTGTTCTCGGTTCCATGTATGATGCCATCGAGTTTAGAGGCTTTGACCAAAAGGACGTAGATACATTGGAGGAATACTCTGGTGTGCCAGTTTGGAATGGGCTTACCGATATGGATCATCCTACACAAACATTAGCCAATTTCTTAACACTTCAAGAAAATATCGACAAACCGTTGAATGAAATTTCTTTTGCCTATGTAGGTCATGGTCAATCTAATATGTGCAATGCTTTGATGAGTGGTGCCGTTAAAATGGGGATGGATTTCAGACTTATTGGTCCTAAACAATACTGGCCAGCTGGTCCATTCTACGAAGAGTGCTTAAAGGTGGCTAAAGAAACAGGTGCTACTATCACTTGTACAGATGATGTAGCTGAAGGTGTTAAAGGCTTAGATGTCATTTACACTGGTGTGTGGGTAACGATGGGCGATACTTACGATATGTGGGAGGAACGTATCAATACATTTAAACCGTTCCAAGTAAATGCAGAAATGATGGCATTAACTGGTAATCCCAATACTAAGTTCTGTCACTGTTTACCTGCGTTCCACAACACAGAAACACAAGTAGGTAAAGATATTTATGAACGGTTTGGCATGGATGGCATTGAGGTAACCGAAGAGGTATTCGAAGGTCCAAACTCATTGGCGTTCCAAGAAGCAGAAAATCGTCTCCACACGATTAAGGCAGTTATGGTTGCTACCTTTGGAAATTATCCATTGAAATAAGTTCATCTTCCTAAATGGTGATGTATGGTATCGTTTGTTTTCTATTTATATTGGATAAAGGGCTATATAAATAGGTGTGAGTCACCAATAGGTGAGAATTGAGGTTTATTATGACACCCCATAGAGTATTTATTGTCGGTCATGAAGGCACAACGGGTCTTAGAATTCATGAACGATTATCCGATCGAAAAGATATAGAACTCTTAGCGACTGCTGATGAGGATCGCAAAAATGTAGAGGCCATTAAAGTGGTTGCAAAAAAGGCAGACATCGTATTTCTTTGTTTACCTGATGCGGCATCTAAAGATATTATGGCGGTTATCGGTGACTTGCCGTGCAAGGTAATCGATACATCTACTGCTTTTAGAACTGATTCTGATTGGGCCTATGGTTTCCCAGAGCTTGGTACTAATTATAAGACAGCTATTGCTACTAAAAAACATATTGCAAATCCTGGCTGTCATGCAAGTGGTATGATAGCTTGCATAGCACCTCTTGTAAAAGAAGGGCTCGTGCCAGCGGATTATCCTTTCACTATTACATCCTTAACAGGCTATAGCGGTGGTGGTAAGAAGATGATTGGCCAATATGAAAGTAGTCCTAAGGACTATTTCCTTTATGCGCCTCGTCAATATGGGCTTGGCCAAGAACATAAACATTTACCCGAAGTACAACATGTATGCGGCCTTAGTGAAGCTCCAATTTTTATGCCAATTGTTGATGATTACTACTCTGGAATGGAGGTTACCGTAGGTATTCATAGTCGTTTATGTCATAAACCTGTTTGTATTGATAAGGTACAACAAACGTTAGAATACTTTTACAAAGATAGTACAATCGTTACGGTTGCACCATTTACTGAAAATAGCAATAGCGGTATGTTAAACGCTAATCAATTGAGCAATACGGACAGTATGAAAATCTATGTCACTGGTAACGATGAACGCATCATGGTTCACGCCATTTTCGATAATTTAGGTAAAGGTGCATCGGGTGCCGCCGTTCAATGTATGAATATTGCATTGGGGTTACCAGAGGATACTGGTTTAGTATTAGGTTAGAGAGGAATCTATGAAGAATGTAACAAATGCAATGCGGGCGCATATCTTAACGGCGGCCGTTCCATATATAAAACAATACACAGACCAGTACGTTGTCGTTAAATACGGTGGCAATGCCATGGTGGATGAAGAGTTAAAGAAATCTGTCATGAAGGATTTACTATTACTTCAATTAGTGGGGGTAAAAGTAGTCCTCGTTCATGGTGGTGGTCCAGCTATTAATAGTACCTTAGAGGCGATGCAAATTAAATCACATTTTGCTAATGGTCTACGCGTTACCGATGAAGCAACGATGGATGTTGTACAAATGGTGCTAGCCGGCAAGGTGAATAAAGGGCTCGTGGCGGATTTAACGGATCTTGGTGGCAAAGCTGTTGGCCTTTGTGGTGTAGATGGCAACATGATTCAAGTTCATAAACAAAACGAAGAACTTGGTTATGTAGGTTATATTGATACCATTGATACGAGTATTATCCATGACGTAATTAGCCGTGGCTATATTCCGGTTATTTCTTCTATCGGCATGGGAGCCGATGGCAAGACATATAATATTAATGCTGATACGGTAGCCGCGAAAATTGCGGGCGCTCTCAAGGCGGAAACCATGGTGGCTATGACTAATATTGATGGTGTACTGCGAGATGTGCATGATCCAGATTCTTTAATTTCTAAAATTACAATGGCCGAGGCAGCTCAGTTAAAAGCGGATGGCGTCATTGCAGGCGGTATGATTCCAAAGGTAGATTGCTGCTTAGAGGCCATAGAAGCAGGGGCACAAAAGGTATTCATCATTAATGGTGAAATTCCACATGCCATTCTTATCGAGTTATTAACCGATGAAGGCCTTGGTACAATGTTTGTTGCTTAATATAGTAAACATAATACTGGTAATCATCTATTGGGTATCTTTTACATAGATAGACGACGGCATGACCGTACATTTGGAGGATATAATGAGTAATGCAATCGATTTTGAACAACAAGATAAAGAATATATAGCCAATACGTATGGTCGGTTCAACGTATGCTTTGAAAAAGGAAAAGGTTCTCTCTTGTGGGACGTAGATGGTAAAGAGTACATCGACCTTGGTTCTGGTATTGGCGTAACCGCTTTTGGCGTTGATGATGATGAGTGGACTGAGGCTGTTACTAAGCAGTCTCATGCATTGAATCATATTTCTAATTTATACTATTCCTTGCCACAAATTGAGCTAGCGAAACAGCTCTGTGCGAAAACGGGGATGAAAAAGGTATTTTTTTCTAACTCTGGTGCGGAGTCTAACGAATGTGCGATTAAGGCAGCGCGTAAATATAGCCATGACAAATACGGCGAAGGGCGTCATATAATTGTTACCTTAGTCAATAGTTTCCACGGTCGTACTATTACCACCTTGTCCGCGACAGGACAAGATGTATTCCATCAACATTTCTTCCCATTTACGGAAGGCTTTATTTATACCCCAGCCAATGATATTGATGCGGCTTTGAAAGCCCTTGCTAATCCAGCTGTTTGTGCCATCATGATGGAACCTATTCAAGGTGAAGGTGGTGTTATGCCATTAGATAAGGAGTTTGTCCAAAGCGTAACAAAATATGCTCATGAACACGATCAACTGGTACTCATCGATGAGGTACAAACTGGTAATGGTCGGACTGGCAGCTTATATGCATACCAACAATTTGGTATCGAACCAGATGTGGTATCTACTGCAAAAGGTTTGGCCGGAGGTCTACCCATGGGTGCCACCTTATTCAATGAAAAGATGCAATATGTATTAAATGCTGGTGCTCATGCTACTACTTTTGGAGGTAATCCAATCTGCGCAGCTGCAGGTAATACTATTATTAGCCGGTTAACTCCTGAACTCCTTGACTCTGTAAAAGCAAAAGGGGAATATGTAAAGGCTACCTTAACTGGTAAAACTGGCATTCTTGGTGTTAGCGGTATGGGCCTTATGCTTGGCATTGAAACTACGGTTGATGCTAAAGCTGTTATAGCTAAATGTCTTGAGAAAGGTGTAGTATGCTTATCTGCTAAAAATAAGGTGCGTCTTTTACCAGCTCTTAATATTCCGCAAGAACAATTAGAAAAAGCTATTGCTATTTTAGCTGATGTAATTGAAGAATTAGCGGCACAGTAAGATTTTGTTTAACTTTCATAAATATTGTTTACTATAGTTATGTAACATTGAACTATGGAAATAAACCGATGATTATATAGACTTTACTCCGTATTCGTGTTACCCTAAAAGAAACAGTCTATATTGGAGGAGTAAATATGAATACAGAATCCTTACGTAATGAAGTATTGGTTCCAGCGGTAGCAAAAACGTTGGACATTGCAGCTAAAGCAAAACCTACAAAAGAAGAAATTATCACAACGGCGAAAATCACCGCTGCTGTGACAGTTGCAACAGCTGTTGTATCCTTAGCGGTACAAGCAGTATTGCGCAACCGATAAGAAACTGAGAAAACGACATGGCGCGCTGCCTGTCGTTTTCTTTTACTTTTACCATGTTATTCCCCTAAATAAGGGGTTTTTCTTGGTGCATGTAGGTTTTGTATTTATAAATTCGGAGACTGTTTAATCGTTATATATTAGCGATGCATATTGATATTAGAGGAGGCGATACGATGCATAGTCGCGATTTAATAGAGCAATATAAAGGCTACGTTCAAAATTGGCGTAGATATTTTCATAAACATCCAGAGCTCAGCAATGAAGAGTTTGAGACGACAAAGACACTCGCTAAAGAACTAGAATCAATGGGCGTAGAGGTTCATGTAGACACAGAACGTGGTATCGGCTTAATCGGCATTATCCATGGTGCTAAACATGGAAAGGCTATCGCGTTGCGTGCCGATATCGATGCACTGCCTGTTCATGAACATAATGCAGTGGACTATAAATCAGAAGTAGAAGGCAAAATGCACGCTTGCGGTCATGATGGACATATGGCTATTTTATTAGGTGCGGCTAAGATGCTAATGTCTATGAAAGACCGTATTGAAGGCGATGTGTATTTAGCATTCCAACCTGCGGAAGAAACTGGAGCAGGGGCTCCGGATTTCATTAAATTTGGCGATTGGTATGATAAGGTAGATGCTATCTTTGGAGGGCATGTGTGGATCGATTTGTCAGCGGGACTCATGTCTGTAGAAGAGGGTCCTCGTATGGCTGCGAGTAGCCAGATTACTATTAATGTAAAAGGCAAACAAGGTCATGGTGCACAGCCTCATCAAGCGATTGATGCTATCGTGGTGGCTAGTGCCATCGTTATGAATTTACAAACCGTGGTTTCTCGCAATGTGAGTGCCCTTGATTCCGTCGTTGTTACGATTGGCAATATTCATTCTGGCTCAGAATGGAATGTCATCCCTGGGGAAGCTTCCCTAGGCGGTACAGTTCGTTTCTTTGATCCAAACCAAGAACAATATATTGTCGATACTATTCGCCGCATTGTAGAACACACTGCAGAGGCCTATGGAGCGACTGCTACATTAGAATATATAAAAAAAGTGCCCCCTACTATTAATGATCCTGAATCCAGTGAACTGGCAGAACGTGTCGTTATTGATACATTAGGTAAGGACAAGCTTTCTAAGATGCGTAAAGTCATGCCTGGAGAAGATTTTGCCTGGTATTTACAAGATAAACCAGGATGCTTTGCCTTTATTGGTATTCAAAACCCTGATGTAGAAGCTACATACGATCATCATAATAATAGATTTAATATGGATGATACTGTATTATCTGCTGCATCTGCGGTATATGCTGAATATGCCATTCAGTGGTTAAAAGAACATAAATAAATTTTAACCCCATAAACCCCTTTACATTTTTGGTAAAGGGGTTTATTATATTCCAATAATAAATCATATGTAATTAAAATGGTTTCCTGTAATGGCGCATATTTTAGCGCATTGCGGATAAAAAGGACCTTTCTTTGTCGGACGGTTCTAGAAGCCAGAAAGGATGTAATGAACGATCAAGTTTCTATTTCAACAGCAAATATTCGTGGTGCTTTTGGGGCATTCTTTATCCCTGGTATGTACACAGCTTTATGGGCAGGTTTCGTGCCATATTTAAAAGCAAAGCTTAGTATTGGTGAAGATGTATTAGGTTCCATGATTTTGTTGCTCGGTGTAGGTTCTTGTTTATCCATGGCTATAGCAGGTAAGCTTGTAGAAAGCTTTGGGTGTAAGAGAGTCGTTTTGTTAGCTAGCTTTATTGGTATGGTATCTCTTGCCATCGTTACTATGTGTCCTACTATTGCTACAACAACAGTAGCCCTGTTCTTTTTTGGTATTGGTGTAGGTCTTAGTGGTGCTTCTGCTAATTTACAAGCTATCCTAACGGAAAAGGTGAGCAAAAAACATTTGATGGGCGCCTATCACGGAGGCTGGAGTTTAGGTGGCTTTGCTGGTGCCGGTGTTTTACTTGTGCTTTTAAAAATCTTATCTTTTTCTGTTAATGAAAGTATTTGGGGGCTACTCATCGTATTATTTATTGCGATGGTCGTAGTTAGCCAATTTATGTTGACCTTTGGTAGTGACCCAAATGCAAAGGTTACTAAAAAGTCTAAAAGCCCATTGTCCTTCCATCCAATCGCCCTTATTTTTGGTTTATTGTCCTTTGTGTCTTACTTGGTAGAAGGTGCTGTAGGGGACTGGAGCGCATTATATTTATTTGAAGATAAAGGGATTGTTATTGAAGAGGCTGTTATGGGTGTAATGCTCTTTAATGGTACTATGTGCATAGGTCGTTTGCTTGGTAATAGATTAGGTAAACACTTAACATCTAAGCAAGTTGTCGTTGGTGGCTACTTACTTGGCTCTATTGCGATGGGGCTGATCGTATTCTTACCAGGACATGCCTCCATGTATACTTACTTATTATTGGGTATTTCATTAGCTATGATAGTACCAAATCTATTCTCTGCGATGGGGGAACAAAATGTTATTCCTATGACACAAGCGGTTGCAACATCTACAATGCTCGGTTATATGGGTATTTTGATGGGGCCTGCCTTGATTGGCTTCATTGCGCACGGTACAAGTCTTACAGTAGCATTTATCGTATTGACTACATTGCTTGTTGTAAGTGCAGGTATTGGTAAATACGCATACCATTTAATGAGTAAAGACTGTGGTCTTAGTGAAGAACAAATTTAATAGTCTATAATTAAGGAGCTACGACTTTCGTATCGTAGCTCCTTTTTCATATTTTTATATTTTATGTATTTCTCGCATTAAAAAGACACAGGTTTTGAACCTGTGTCTTTTAGCGTTATTATATATTGATTAGACTAGCGATCGCCATTGAAGATAGAGTTTTTAACAAGTACATAGTCTACTTTGCGAATGGCTTGTAGAGTCGTACCGCCAGCGTAAGAGATAGCAGATTGTAAATCTTGTTCCATTTCAGTTAATGTATCGAAGATAGAACCTTTGGAGTCGATAAAGATTTTTTTGCCTTCCACGTTTTTGCGTTCACCTTTCTGGAACTCAGAAGCGGAACCAAAGTATTCTTTTACAGCTTTGCCGTCAACGATTTTTTCTTCCCCTGGGGATTCTTCATGACCAGCAAATAGGGAGCCAATCATAACCATAGTAGCGCCAAAGCGAATAGATTTTGCAATGTCACCATGGTCACGGATACCACCGTCAGCTATGATAGGCTTAGTAGCTGCTTTTGCGCACCAGCGAACTGCAGCCAATTGCCAGCCGCCAGTACCGAAGCCAGTTTTCAGTTTTGTGATACATACTTTACCAGGACCGATGCCTACTTTAGTCGCATCAGCACCAGCATTTTCTAGTTCACGAACTGCTTCTGGAGTGCCTACATTACCAGCGATAATAAAGGTTTCAGGTAAGTTCTTTTTTATATATTGGATCATTTCGATGACTGCATTGGAATGACCATGTGCAATATCAATAGTGATATATTCTGGGGTTAAGTTTGCTTTCTTGAATTCATCAACTAAGGCAAATTCTTCAGCTTTTACGCCGATAGAAATAGAAGAATATAAGTTAAGGTCGTGCATGCGTTTTACAAAGTCCATACGACGTTCTGGTTGGAAACGATGCATGATATAGAAATACCCTTCACAAGCTAATTTTTCAGCCAACTCTTCGTCGATGATAGTTTGCATATTAGCAGGTACTACTGGTAAGCGGAATGTGCGTTTACCTAATTTTATATGTGTATCACATTCGCTACGACTGGAGACAATACATTTATTAGGAATCAATTGCACGTCTTCATAATCAAAGATGTTAGTTGTATTAATCATAGTTTCTATATCTCCTTCGAGTATTACATATTGAACCTGTACCATTATACAAGAGACTCATAAAATTTTCAATACGTTCCGAATATTTTGTTTGGTGTAAGGGATAAACTGTAGTACAATACAAGTAGATTGTATAAATAATATTTTCATTTTAGATATATAGTAAAAGGAGGTTGATTAATGTGGAACAGTCTAAAATCCGTATGCTTGCTGAAGCTGGCGTAGCAATTGCCATTGCTCAAGTGTTGTCATTTATTACGATTTTCCATATGCCACAGGGGGGCTCTATTAAGGCGGCAGCACTGGTACCACTCATGATTTACGCATATCGTTGGGGCGGAACACGAGGTATCTTCGCAGGTGTTGTATATGGTATATTACACTTTATTTTAGGCTTTAAATCATCTGTTCATTATTTAAGTATTATATTAGACTACCTGGTTGCTTACGGTGCTATTGGCGTTTGTGGTTACTTTAAAGATTCTCTTTCTGGTCTTATCACTGGATCCATCGTAGGTATTGTATTGCGTTGGGGAGCATCTGTTACGAGCGGTGCTGTAGTCTTTGCTAGCTATGCTCCACAAGGGCAGAATCCTTGGGTTTATTCCATGATTTATAATGCATCCTATATGGTTCCAGATGGCCTTTTAAATATTGCAGTTTTACTATTCATCTACCAAGGTGTTAAACGAGGTTTACAACGTCGTGGATAAATTAGGTTTAATTATTTTGGCTGGAGGACTCAGTACTAGAATGGGGCAACCTAAAGCTTTGTTGCCTTGGATTAATGGTGAAAGTCTTATATCTCATGCACTTCGTAAGGGATTAGATGCAGATGTTCAAGATATTCTTATCTCTATCGGTGATGACGAGCAATTAGGACTTGCTATCCAAACTCATATTATAGATACATTATCGAACGATGAGAAAAATAAGGTTTCTATTGTTCGGGATTCTGTTGGGCGATGCGGACCTTTAGGGGGGCTGTATAGTACTCTAGCTGTTGGTACTAGTTCTGCTTATGCGGTAATGGCAGTAGATATGCCATTCATGGAAATGGATTTGTATTATGATTGGCTCTATCAAGTAGATCATAATGATTGGAATGCCATTGTCCCATATAGTGAAAGTGGTAAATCTGAGCCGATGGCGGGTATTTATAGGCCATATATTGCGTCCTTAATTCAATCTATTCTTGTTGGCGAAAATGTATCGTTGCATCATGCCCTCGATGTTATTGGTCATGTAGAATCTATTGATGCTACTGATTTTAGTTGGGAGCTAAGCAATATTAATCGATTTGAAGACTATCAATGGGCGCGAGCTTTAGCGGAAAATGAATTCCGCCGTGTACCTTTAATTAGTGTGGTCGCATCGAAACGTAAAACAGGTAAGACTACTGTTGTAACGCGCCTTGTGTGTGAGTTACAAAATATCGGTTTATCGGTTGGTGTAGTAAAAAGCGATAAGCATGGCTTTCAGATGGATCATGAAGGAACAGATACAGACCTTGCCTATAAAGCTGGAGCTGATGCGGTTGCAATTGCAGGGCCTACTGAAACAGCGATTCGTATACGCATGAAAGAACAATCCAACTTGTATGAAATATCACAGTTTATGCCTGTAGATATAGTTATACTAGAAACGAGATCCCAAGGGATTGCCCCAATTATAGAGGTTACTCAAGAGGGATATACGGAAGAGCTGATCTCGGACCCAATGGACCGAGTGGCGACGATAGAAATTAGCAAATTGGATCAAGACGTACCTGAATTGGTACGCCACATACAGGAAATGATGAGGAGTTTAAATGGCCGTCGTTACTGTTGAGAAGGCTCTCCAATTATGGGATGAGGCCTTACAAACGCAAGTTCATAAAGTTGAAACGATTGCAGTTAAAGCTGCGAAGGGATACGTACTAGCAGAGGATATTATTGCGCCAACGGATGTACCTGCTTTTTCAAAATCTGCAATGGATGGGTATGCTATCGCCTATGAAGAAGGTCGTAATGAATATATCGTTGACGGCATCATTGGAGCTGGTGTTGTATGGAAACAGCCTGTAAAACCTGGCCATGCAGTACGGATTATGACTGGTGCACCAGTACCAGATACATGTGATACCGTTATCATGCAGGAACAAGTAGTAGGCACAGGTGAACCGCATACATCGATTACAATTCAAGGTAAATATCGTTGTGGTGATCATATTATTCCACAAGGTGAAGAGTGTAATGTCGGTACTATTGTGATTCCGCACGGTACAGAGGTAACATCTACAGTACAAACCATTTTGACGGGACTTGGCATTATTGAGATCTCTGTTAATGCCATGCCTCGTGTATTAGTTCTTACCTCTGGTCATGAGGTTATTGAACCTGGTGAAAGCTTAACGCCTGGTAAAATTTACAACTCCAATCGAGCTATGATTTGTGGACTCTTAGAGGACTTAGGTTTTCACAAGATAACACATTATCATGTAAGTGATGCTCCAGAGGCGTTAGACTCTGAAATCAATCATGTTTTAAAACTTAGTGAAGAAGCAGATGTTATAATTAGTTCTGGTGGTGTATCGGTAGGTCTTTTTGATACGATGCCTCTTATTTATGAAAAATTGGGGGCAGAATCTATCTATGCCCGTATTCAAATGCGACCGGGTGCAGCATCCTATGGTGCGGTTACCCCGAAAGGTCAGATTATCTTTGGCTTGTCCGGTAATCCAGGGGCTGCTTTCAATGGATGGCATTTAATCGTAGCGCCTACCTTGAAGCGTTATAAAGGGTTGGCTAATTGGACGACTCCAGTGGTGGCTTGCGTAATGGATACAGAAATCTTCAAACGTAATGTTTTTGATCGCTATGTACAAGGAAAAGTGGTGTTCGGCGGTGGTGTGCCACGGTTTGTGGCTAACCGTCATTTTAATAGTAGTAGCATGTTAGGGCTATATACTGTGAATGCGTTGGCATGTATTCCACGAGGAACTCATGAAGTACATCCTGGTGATACATTTAATGTGTATCTATTAGGCTTGCTGCCTGCAGTTTAGACCCTTTTGATTTTTAGACTCTTACTCTAAGGCATTAGATTTTTTAGAGTTATAGCGTTTTAGAGTTTTAGATACAAATATACTAGTTAAAAAACTATAATATTTATGGCTAACCATAATGTAAAAAAGACGAGGTTTCTTAGGAGGCCTCGTCTTTGCGTTTATTCAAAACATTTCGTTTATCAAAAAATAATTTTAATTTTGTTACCAAAGATACTGAAATTAAATCTCAATTAAATTATAATAAAATTAAGGGAAGGATATTTTTTAGTTATATCAATTGGTTTTGATAAAATTGTTTTAATCTACTTTTTATTTACTTTTACTATTATATAGCTATATAAGGAGTGATTTCTATGAGTAAGACTTTCACAAAAAATATCCCGGTAAACGAAATTTTGCATTTAGGTGAGCACCTAGAGTATAAAGAGGGGCAAGTGATTAGTATTACAATTGCTCAAAATGAGCGACTCAGCATTACACTATTTGCGCTGCCTAAGGGGGAAGAAATCTCTACGCATGTAACAGTAGGCGATGCGATTGTGCAAATCCTCGATGGAGAAGCGCATATCGTTGTTGGTGATACGGAGCATAATGTGAAGACTGGTGAAACCTTGATTATGCCATCGGAAGTACCTCATAGCCTAGATGCAAGAGAAAGCTTTAAGATGCTGTTGACCGTAGTTAAATAAATATATCATAATAAATGCATCCCTTATATCAATAAGGGGTGCATTTTATATGTATTCTTTACAAGCCAGAGCTACACCTAAAGAGCATCACGATGAAATTGTGAAATCTTTGGTATCTAATATTAATGAATTAGAACAAAGTGGATTATTTGAAAGTATTCAAGTATATAAATGGAATTTAGTACAAGTGTATAATTCCAAACAATGTACCGAACCATTTGGCACTATTGTAGAGAACGTGTTATTTGGTACTTGGACACAGGATGAAACTGATTTGTTAAATGTAGGTAAAGCACAAGAACTGGCGTTAAGAGCGAAATTACCTTAGGGAGCAAAAGTGTAATGGACTATTTTGACTATTCATATAAACATAAATATATAGAGTTTAGCAGTAACATATATAGGGTTAGTACATATCATTACAACTGGCATGCAGAAACAGAGATTTTTATCTTGTTAAAAGGTAGTGTTGAGATGAGTTGCAATGGTGAGGTTTTTACGTTGAAACCTCTTGATGTCGTGATTATCTCTCCTCAAGTGGGGCATGCAACATTAGCCCTCGAAGAGGATGCTATAGCCTTTGTTATTCATGTAGGTAACGAGTTCTATCAACAGTATGATCCGGATTTTGGATCGTACCAATTTGTTTTGCGTTCAGATGATAGTACGCGTCATAACGAATTCTTTACAACCTTACGCCATCATGCTGCTATGACGATGTTGTTGATGACTAAAGGTGAAAGCCCAGTACATCGAATGTGGATAGAACACCATTACTTAGCTTTGGCCGGTGATGTATTTAGAGAATTTAATCCTATAAAAAAGGTTTATGAAAATGCTAGACCTGGCGATATAAAACCGGCATCTTTTGATAAAATGATTGCCTATATTGATGAGCATTATGAGCAGAAAATAGAGTTAGAAGATATTGCTAAAATTGGAGGCTATAATATTGCCTATACATCGCAGTTTTTTAAACGGCAAATGGGGATTTCATTTGTTGAGTATGTCTTGAGGTTAAGAATCCGTGACGCTACTGTTCGCTTAGCTAGTACGGATGAGGCTGTCGCAAGAATTGCAAGCGATTGTGGATTTGCAGATGTGAAAGCCTTTAATGTGGCTTTTAAAAAACACTTTAATATGACCCCCACAGAATATCGTAAGCAAGTCAAAAGCATTGGGCGTAAAACCGTCTTACAAGATTGGAAAGAAATTATTTCTGTAGACAATCAAGATGTTCTTGATGTATTGCATTCATTCTTGTCGTATGAAGATGATTCCCGAGCTAAGAGCGAATTGGAATTTATGAGCAAAAAATTGGAATCTTTGAAAGAAAAGTTAGCCGATGTAGTAAAGGATTTATAATTGGGTTTTATGATAACTATATTTTTATTGTGACTATATTCTTATGATAAGAGTTTGGGAAGCAAATTATTTTGATGAATTTATGACACATATAGAAAGATTAGAATTGGGTAAATTTCTATATCAAGAAACCCTATAAAGTTATTGAAAAAGCACTACTGTTGATAAGTAGTGCTTTTTTATATGTGCTTTCTAGGTGGATTTATATATAAATTCACCCTGAAAATACAATAAATCGAGAGAAATCTATTTTTTCCGTTGATTTTACTATAAAAATTACCTTTTAATTTGGATAGTTATATTCACTAAACTGAGTAGAATATATTTCATCAGGAGTAAAAAATTAGTAAATTATAATTTTGGAGGATATATGAATCAAGTAAAATTTATGGAAAACGTAGGTAAAGTTGCAACTGTTACTGCTGTAGCTATGTATGTATCTTACTTCCCACAAATCATGCATAACCTAGCTCATCCAGGTACTGGCGATTGGATTCAACCACTTGTAGCTGCAATCAACTGTACATTATGGGTAGCGTATGGTTTGTTTAAAGAACATAGAGATATTCCAGTAGCATTAGCCAATGCACCAGGTATCTTCTTTGGCTTAGCAGCAGCTATTACAGCGGTTATGTAATTTTAAGAATAGATATATAATGCTATAGAAACATAAAACTATAAATTATTGACATGTAAAATAAGATTACTGTTGACCGTTGCTAATTATATATATCATAATGAATGCATCCCTTTGATTAATAAGGGGTGCATTTTTTATGTAAATAATTGAGAGGTATTTGTTTGATTTTATGAGGGGTGTTACGTTGTCATGGATTACTTTCACTATACCTATAAACACAATCATATAGATTTCAATAGTGATATATACAAGGTTAGTACATATCATTACAACTGGCATAGTGGTGTAGAAATCTTGATTTTGCTAAAAGGCAGAATCGATATGAGTTGTAATAGTGAGGTTTTCACAATGGAACCGCTTGATACAATTATCATTTCACCTCAAGTAGGTCATGCTACGTTGGCGTTGGAAGAAGATACGACAGCTCTTGTTATTCATGTCGGAAAGGATTTCTTTCAGCAGTTTGATCCTAACTTTGGAATGTATCAATTTGTATTACGTTCTGATGAAAGTAATCGGTACAACTCTTTCTTTACCACATTGCGTCATCATGCGGCTATGATGATGTTATTGATGGTGAATGGTGAAAGTCCTACTAATCGATTAGATGTGGAGTATCATTATTTATCTTTAGTTAGCGATATATATAAAGAAATTAATAAGGTTAAATCTATTCATGTACATACAAAGCCTGTCGATATAACAGTAGCCACCTTCGATAAAATGATTGCTTATATAGATGAGAATTATCAGCAAAAAATTGAATTAGAAAATCTTGCAAAGATAGGTGGCTATAATGTGAACTATACATCACAATTTTTTAAACGCCAATTAGGTGTCTCCTTCCTTGAATATGTATTACGATTAAGATTGAGGGAGGCTACAGTTCGTTTAGTTAATTCTAATGATGCAGTTGCACATATTGCAAGTAGCTGTGGTTTTGCGGATATTAAAGCTTTTAATGTAGCTTTTAAAAAACATTTCCATACCACGCCATCTGAATATCGTAAGCAAGCAAACGAAATAGGACGTAAAACAAAATTACATGATTGGAAGGAAATTATATCAACACAAGAACAGGATATTATAGAGATACTACAATCTTGTTTACCATATCAAGATGATTCTACTAATAAGATTAGATTAGAAGTGGCTAATCAAAAGTTAAATGACGTTAGAGAACAACTTGAGATGGTTGTAAAAAAATTACAAGATTAACTGGTATTGTTATATACCATTGTAACTGATTATAGTTGCATATTTTTGAGATTAAATTTGAGCGGATATACAATCATTAGGTTTAGGTGATTTTGTATATTTGTTAATCCTATTAAAATATATGGTGAAAGAGCACTACGATCCGATGGTAGTGTTCTTTTTTTGTACAATCATATAGGTGAAATTGTATTTTTTTAATGGGTTAAAAGAGAATAATTAAGGAAATTTTGTATGTGTTTAACAGACTTTTACCATTGAAAATGAACTTGTAAATTGGATAGTTATATCCTAAAAAAAGAGTACAATGAAATCATCGAAAGGAGCTAAGGTTTCGAAACATAAATAATCACGTCTTAAATAATGAAGTCCATTTGGAGGTTTACGATGAGTACGAAGGAACAACAAGTACAAGAAATGACAAATAAGATAGCTAATTTCATTTCTTATATGGCAAAGGTATTGCCTGATGATGTACAAGAAAAAATTCATGAATTGGCACAGGATGAAAAAAATCCTATGGCCAAATCTATTTATGAAACAATGCAACACAATATGGATTTAGCAGCTCAGCTTAATCGTCCTTCTTGTCAAGATACTGGTGTATTACAATTTTGGGTAAAGGTTGGATCTAATTATCCCTTACTAGGAGAATTAGAAGATATTCTAAGAGAAGCAACTTATAAGGCTACACAAGAGGCTCCATTACGATTGAACTGTGTAGAAACTTTTGATGAGTTTAATACTGGTAAAAATATTGGCCTCACTGCACCTTATATTCACTGGGATATCATTCCTGGTCGCGATGATGTAGAAATCTTCCCTTATATGGCTGGTGGCGGTTGTTCCTTGCCAGGATCCGGTAAAACATTGATGCCAGGCGAAGGCTATGAAGGTGTTGCTAAGTTTGTTCTTGATTTGATGACAAGCTATGGCTTGAATGCGTGTCCTCCACTATTGGTAGGTGTAGGGATTGCTACAACTATTGATACCGCTGCGGGATTATCTAAAAAGGCATTAATGCGTCCTGTATCTTCAAAAGCACCTAATGAAAAAGCGGCTTACATGGAACAATTATTAGAGGATGGCATAAATAAAATTGGTATTGGACCTCAAGGTATGGGTGGGGATAAAACTGTATTAGGTGTGAATATTGAACATGGTACACGTCATCCATCTGTTATTTCTTGTGCTGTTAGTGTAGGTTGTTGGAATCATCGCCGCGGCGTTCTCGTCTTTGACAAGGATGGTAATTGCACAGTTAAATCTCATAAAGGAGTGACATTATAATGGCTAAGAAAATATTAACTACACCAATTCAAAAATCTGATTTAGAAGGCATTAAGCCAGGTGATGTGATTTATTTGACTGGGCATATTACAACTAGTCGTGATATGGGCCATCGTCGTGTGGTAGAAGAAGGTAAAACGCTACCAGTTGATGTTAAAGATGGGGCTATACTTCATGCAGGACCAATTATTCGCACTATAAGCGATAATGAATTTGAAGTTGTATCTGTAGGTCCTACTACATCTATGCGTATGGAAAAATTCGAATATGAATTTGTTAAAAAGACGGGGGTACGTCTCATTGTAGGTAAAGGCGGTATGGGTCCTGAAACAGCACGTGCCTGCAAAGATTTTGGTGCACTACACTGTGTATTCCCTGCAGGCAATGCCGTACTTGCAGCTACAGAAGTCGAAAAAGTAGAATCTGCTAATTGGCGTGAATTAGGTATGTGTGAGACTTTGTGGACTTTTAAGGTTAAAGAATTTGGTCCGCTCATCGTATCTATTGATGCAGACGGTAATAACTACTTTGAAAATAAAAAAGTAGAATACAATGCGAAGAAAGAAGAAGTGTTAGAAGAGATTTATAAACACGTAAGCTTCATTAAATAATCTCATTGTGAGCTTAACTTAATAGGGGGATTATACGGATTTTGTACAATCCTCCTTTTTTGTACCCTTTTTTAGGTATATTACACGTATTGGGAGGTATATATGGATACGAGTGTAATGATAACTCTTGGCTTCTTGGTATTTGCCATCGTCATGTTTGCGTGGGAGAAAATCCCTTTGTCTATTACCGCTATGGTTGTAGCAGTAGGCCTACACTTAAGTGGGGTATTATCCGCTAAAGAAGCGTTCGCAGGTTTTGTGGATCCAAACGTCTTACTATTTATGGGCATGTTTGTAATTGGTGAAGCTTTCTTTGCAACAGGTGTCGCTGTAGGTGTAGGTAATGTAGTTCATAAGTTTGCTAAAACTGAAACATCCTTGCTCGTTGCAGTTATGATGATTACAGGTGTTTTATCTGGCTTCTTATCTAATACTGGTACAGCTGCTGTACTGATTCCTGTAATTATCGGTATTTGTAAAAAGAGTGGTTTTAAACAAACTAAGTTATTGATGCCTCTCGTATTTGCGGCAGCCATGGGTGGTAATATCTCACTTATCGGTGCTCCTGGTAACATGATTGCTCAAGCAGGATTACAACAAGCAGGCTTAGGTTCTTTTAATTTCTTTGATTATGGTTTAGTAGGCTTACCAATCCTTATCGTAGGTACTATATTCTATGCTACAATTGGTAAACGTTTCTTACCAGATGCTCCAAGCCACCAACCAGATGGTGCTTTTGAAGGTAATGATGATTATAGTCATGTGCCATCTTGGAAGAAATGGACTGCTGCGATTATATTGATTCTGACAGTCGTTGCTATGATTTTTGAAAAACAATTAGGTGTAAAACTTTATGTAAGTGCTTGGATAGGTGCGCTTGTTTTAGTAGCTACTAATGTTATTAGCGAAACGGCAGCTGTTAAATCTATCGACATGAAAACAATTATGCTATTTGCTGGTTCTATGGCTCTCGGTGATGCAATGGTAAAAACTGGTACTGGTAGTGTAATTGCTGACATTATTGTTAATAGTCTTGGAGCAAGCCCATCTCCAATCGTTGTGTTAGTAGTAATCTTTGTGCTTGGTGTGTTTATGACAAACTTTATGTCTAATACAGCTACTTGTGCTTTACTAGTTCCAATCGGTCTTAGCCTAGCTTCTCAACTTGGCTTCGATCCTAAAGCAGTTCTTGCAGCTATCGTAATTGCAAGCTCCTTGGCATATGCAACACCAATTGGTATGCCTGCCAACACTATGGTATACAACATAGCTGGCTATAGCTTCATGGATTATGTGAAAGCTGGTTTACCACTTATCGTTGTATCTAGTATCGTAGCACTTATTTTACTTCCAATCCTATTCCCATTCTAATAAGATAAGTATTTGGTATATATTGAAAGCCCTGATGTATATTTACGTCAGGGCCTTTTCTTGCTTACCTGCATATATTGTGCTTGTTTTGTTATATATTAGATAGATTACTAAATTTGTTAGACATAAGTATTAGACATTAGAGAAACTTTCACATATAATAGAGTAATGTAAGTGTACAAATATACATTCACAGTAGACATATATTACAAAACGTATACGTCTATCTAATAGTTGTTATATAGGTTTATGTGGCCATGGTGCCGAGGAGGCTTTATGTTAAGCGATATTGAGATTGCCCAACAGAATAGAATGGAAAAGATTCAGGTTATTGCCAATAAATGTGGGTTAACACCTGATGACATTGAACAATATGGTCATTATAAAGCTAAAATTTCTTTTGATGCTATTCGTCGTTTAGAATCTAAACCAGATGGCAAATTGGTGCTAGTCACAGCGATTACGCCAACACCAGCAGGGGAAGGTAAGTCTACAACGAGCATTGGTCTCGTACAAGGCTTACAAAAAATCGGTAAAAATGCAATTGCTACATTACGTGAGCCATCCTTAGGACCTGTTTTTGGGATTAAAGGTGGTGCAGCAGGTGGCGGTTATGCTCAAGTTGTACCTATGGATGACATCAATCTTCATTTTACAGGTGATATGCATGCTATTACAGCGGCTAACAATTTATTATCCGCTATGATCGATAACCATATCCATCAAGGAAATGAATTGCAAATCGATTTGCGTCAATTATCATGGACTCGTGTTCTAGATATGAATGACCGTGCTCTTCGCAATGTGACAGTTGCACTCGGTGGTAAAGTATGTGGGTTCCCTAGAGAAGATCACTTCATGATTACTGTAGCTTCTGAAATCATGGCTATTCTTTGCTTAGCTAAGGACTTAGAAGATTTGAAAGCACGGTTTGGTCGCATCGTTATCGGTTGTAACTTAGCAGGTGATCCTATTTATGTTCATCAACTTGGATGCCAAGGTGCGATGGCACTTCTTATGAAAGATGCTATTAAACCAAATCTTGTACAAACATTAGAACATACACCGGCTATCGTTCACGGCGGTCCATTTGCAAATATTGCTCATGGTTGTAACTCCATTGTAGCTACAAAACTAGGACTTAAACTTGGTGATATCGTAGTTACTGAAGCCGGCTTTGGCGCTGACTTGGGTGCTGAAAAGTTCCTTGATATTAAATGCCGATACGGCGATATTTTCCCTGATGCAATCGTCATCGTAGCTACATTACGAGCTCTTAAAATGCATGGTGGTGTACCAAAACAAGAGTTGAATACAGAAAATGTTGAAGCCGTGACTAAAGGTTTCAGCAACTTACAAAAAGCAATTGAAAACATGCGTTATTTCAATGTGCCTGTATTAGTGGCAATCAATAAATTTGCTAGCGATACAGATGCAGAAATTGCTGAGTTGACTCGCCTATGTGATGAGTTTGGCGTGCCTGTAGAGCTTAATGAATGTTGGGAAAAGGGTGGCGAAGGCGGCACTGATATGGCGAAAAAAGTTGTAGAGTTACTTGAAGGCCCTAAGCCAACACCTAAATTCGTATATGAGTTAGAAGATAGTTTAGAGGACAAAGTTAATAAAATCGTTAAAACTATTTATGGTGGCGATGGTGTTATCTTTACGGACAAAGCGAAAAAGCAAATTAAACAATTAGCAGATTGGGGCCTTGATCGTTTGCCTGTATGTATGGCGAAAACGCAATACTCCTTATCCGATAATCCAGCACTCTTAGGAGCTCCAACAGGCTTTACAATTACTGTATCCGATATTCGTGTTGCTAATGGGGCAGGCTTTATCGTGTGTCGTACAGGTGACGTAATGGTCATGCCGGGCCTTCCTAAACGTCCTGCTGCTCTTAATATGGATATCGAAGCAGACGGCACAATTAAAGGCTTGTTCTAATAGAAAGTGTTTTTACATGAGGCTATGTTATGAAATTAGTAGAACAACGAGTAATAGATTTTGTGGCTGCTACTGCCTCTAAAGCGCCAACGCCAGGTGGTGGTGCTATTGCGGCATTGACTGCCGCAACGGGGGCGGCTTTAGCAGAAATGGTAGCAAACCTTACATTTGGTAAAAAAGGTTATGAAGCGGTTCAGACCGAAATGGAGGAGCTTCAAGCTAAAGCAGAAGCGATTCGCAAGCGCATGCTCGAATTATCTCAAGCTGATGCAGATGTATTTAATATCTTTATGAACGCCTTAGGATTGCCAAAGAATACAGATGAAGAAAAGGCTGCGCGTACAGCTGCTATTCAACAAGCATACAAAGATGCTGCTATGGTACCTTTTGAAATTGGAGAATTAGCGAATCAAATATTTGATTTAGCAGAATTAGCCTCTCGTAAGGGGAATCAAAACCTTATTACAGATGGTATTATTGCGGCTATTAATGCGCGTGCTGCAGTGAAATCGGCTTTTTTGAATGTGCGTATTAATTTATCTGGTATTAAAGATGAAAGTTTTGTAGCAGAACTAACATCTAAGATGTATGCCATTGAAAAAGATCTTGATGTTAAAGAGTCGTCTATCATAGGGTTATATGAATAATAAGAGATTATAATATAAATCGAATAATATAACCGAGCAAACTATAAAAGTTCGGGAAATAATATAAAGAGAGCCTATTAATACATATAAAATAATAGACTCTCTTTTTTCTATTGTTATAATCCGAACGATAGTGTAAAATAAATGGGTGATATTTCGAGGCTTTATGTAGGAGACATTATGACAGATCAGAACCAAATAAATACAGTCGATAGTATGTTGCCCATACCACAGCTCTTTGCCTTTGGTTTACAGCATGTACTTGCCATGTATGCTGGAGCTGTTGCGGTACCGATTATCGTGGCACAGGCGATGAATTTACCTGTGGAGGACTTGATTCGTCTTATTACAGCAGACTTGTTTACTTGTGGCATTGCGACCTTAATTCAAACATTAGGCTTCGGTAATATAGGTGGGCGTATCCCTATGATCCAAGGTGTTACTTTTGCATCTGTCGGACCTATGACTATGATTGGGGCACAGCATGGTATGACTGCCATTTACGGTGCCATTATTGTAGCAGGTCTATTTACTTTTATAGTAGCTCCATTCTTTAGCCGTCTAATTCGACTGTTCCCCCCTGTTGTAACGGGAACAATAATTACTCTTATTGGGATTAATTTGATGCCAGTTGCCATTAATTGGATGGGGGGCGGTGTAGGAAATCCAGAATTTGGAAGTTATACGAACATAGGACTTGGATTTCTTACGTTTTTAATTGTTGTATTTGTATACAAGTTTGCTAAAGGTTTCTTAAGTAATCTTTCTGTATTAATCGGTTTGATCGCAGGCACAGCAATTGCCTTTGCAATGGGCGTTGCTAATTTTGACGAAGTTGGTCGTTCTCAATGGGTTGCTTTCATTGAACCATTCTATTTTGGTTTGCCAACATTTGACTGGGCTTCTGTACTATCTATGATTATCGTCATGCTCGTTGTCATGGTAGAGACTACAGGTGATAGTATTGCTATTGGTGAAATTGTGGATAAGCCAATAGGTCGAAAAGAATTGGCTTCTGTTATTCGTGCTGATGGTATTTCCACTTTAATAGGGGGAATTCTTAATAGTTTCCCATATACAGCCTTTGCTCAAAATGTAGGACTTATTGCGGTTACAGGTGTTAAAAGTCGCTTTGTAGTAGCTGCATCTGGAGTAATCTTAATTTTGTTAGGTTTATTCCCTAAATTAGCCGCTATTGTTGCTAGTATACCAAATGCAGTACTCGGTGGTGCTGGCATTGCTATGTTTGGCATGATTGTTGCTAGCGGTATTCGCTCTCTTGGCAAGGTTAGCTTTGATGGTAATCATAACTTGATGCTTGTGGCGATTAGTATTGGTGTGGCTATGATCCCTATTGCGGCGCCGAACTTTTATGCTAATTTCCCTGATTGGGCACAAATTATATTAAAATCTGGCATTACCTTTGGTAGTATTACGGCAATCTTGCTTAACTTATTACTCAATGGTGTTAATCATGGCGATGAAATTCAAGAAATGGGTCGTCGCTAAATAATACATACGAGAACTCTATTCCTATAGAATAGAGTTCTTTTTAGTGATTAAATTCACAGGGAAAATGTATGAATACTATGCTATAATATATAGATAATTGTAGAACTATTTTGTGATACTTTCATAAAATAGGAATACAGTCTGGATTTACAATTAAGTGTTTATAAAAAGTTATGTATATGGAATGTTCCCATAAGAAGGGAAGGGGCACGTGGCAGACGGAAAGATTATTGCTATCTCCATTAGTGAGAAAAAAGGGCAAAAAAAACATAATATTGAATCCGCCAATCTCATTGTAGATCATGGGATGGAGGGAGATGCTCATGCAGGAAATTGGCATCGTCAAATCAGCTTACTTGGTATCGCTAGTATTGAACATATGCGGGCGCAAGGTGCAGATGTTAAACCTGGTGATTTCGCTGAAAACATTACAGTAGAAGGTATGGTTCTTTATGAATTAGCTGTAGGGACTCACTTACAAGTAGGTGATGATGTGATTCTTGAAATTACTCAAATTGGCAAGGAATGCCATCATGGTTGCGAAATCATGAAACAAGTTGGTTCTTGCATTATGCCTACACAAGGTATCTTTGGTAAGGTTCTTAAAAACGGTACGATTCGCGTAGGTGATGAAGTATCTATTATTAAATAATTTTGAGTTGGTAAACGAGGTGTATTATGAAAGACGCATGGGGTCGTACAATTGAATATGTACGTCTGTCGCTGACAGATGCGTGTAATTTTTGTTGTCCCTACTGCCGGCCTGCAGAAATTACGCCTCAAAGTCAAACGCAACTATTGTCTGTTGATGAATGGATGACCATTTTAGGAGCTTTCCATCATATTGGTGTGAAGGCAGTACGCCTCACAGGTGGTGAGCCTTTGCTCTATCCACATATTGAAGAACTACTAGGTCGCATTAAAGAATCAGGTTGGTTTGAAGATATCTCTATGACTACCAATGGCAGTTTATTAGCTTCACGAGCGCAACGGTTAAAAAAATTTGGCTTGAATCGTGTGAATATTAGTTTGGACTCTCTTGAAACTGAAGCTTTTGCTACCTGTGTTGGTAAAACGGGACAGTTGGAGTCTGTTCTCGACGGTATACGTAGTGCTATTAATGCTAACTTTAAATCCGTTAAGATTAATACCGTTTTATCTCGTTATTGGTCCGATGATGAAGTTAAATCTTTATTACAATATGTTGAAAAATGGCCTGTTGTTTGGCGGTTTATTGAATACATGCCGTTCCAAGGTGATGCCTTTCATGGGCCTACCTTTGATGAATGGAAGGAACAATTAGAACGCGTTAGTGGCGGATCTCTCACAGAGGTTCATTCTGTTTATGGCTTTGGTCCAGCTACATATTTGGCACTGCCTAGTGGTAAGGCCGTGGGCTTTATTTTTTCTATGTCTCATAGCTATTGTGATACATGCAATCGTGTGCGCCTTACATCTGATGGTCAAATGCGATTGTGCTTGTTGCGAGATGATGAGGCTGACCTTGTATCGCTCGTGCGCAATGGTGCCTCAGAAGAGGCTTTAGCCAAGCATATCGAACGTGCTTTGCAACGAAAACAAGAACGACATGATGGTATAGGCATGGAGCAACCAGAACGACCAATGTGGCGAATCGGAGGGTAGTATGGGATTTTTTGATTTTTTAAAGCCTAGATCAAAGGAAAATATTGAATCATGCTGGCCTGGAGGCAAGATGCTTCAAGTCCATATAGAATACGATACACAAGAGTCTGTTTTTACCTATTTTGGTCGTTATGGGTTACAGTTTAGCGTTCCTAAGTCTAATTTAACGAATATTATTGTTAAAGAAGTAAGCCGCACTCATAGTGTGCTTCAACTATATAGTGGTGAAAACTGCGTAGGGACTAGTGATTTACTCCCTACTGAGGCCTGTAATATTATGAAGGATTGGGTATTACAATATTAATAATATGAATGTTGATATTTTATAGGAGTGTAATAAATTTTCTTTACATTCCTATAAAATAAGCATATAATTATTCATGTCATGGACCACTAGCTCAGCTGGCAGAGCACCTGACTCTTAATCAGGGTGTCCAGGGTTCGAACCCCTGGTGGTCCACCAGAGTAAAGAACTCACATTTTGTGTGAGTTCTTTTTTTGTGTAAATATTTTTCTTTTAGCTTTTTGCATATCTTTTTAGCCTTCATATAGTTATTTACATGGTTAAAATACGTTGTGGTTTAATCCTATTTTTCTCAAACGAGTAGTCATTGATTCAATTAAGTTTATAAACTTTAACATTAATGGAATATAGAATTGATACAATATAATATATTTTATAGACAGTAAAATTATAATAGCTTATGATGGTTGTATAATAGTTTTTCTCATTAGGAGGTACCAAATGGCAGTAGATGTTTCTAGAACACAAGATGTGTATAAAGATGCTGGACAAAGTGTCAACTTCACCACTTTGTTGTTAAACCGTAAAGATCATGAGGCAGAGCTTGAAGTGATTCAAGATATGGCAGATCGTATTCAAGCCATTAAACGTTCTGTTAGTATTCGCGCTAATGGGGAAGGTTTGGGCATTGCCTTTGGCTTTAGCCGTAAGGCATGGGATTATTTGTTTCCTAATGCACCGGTACCAAAAGAGTTAGAAGACTTCCAAGGCATAAAAGGTGATAAACAAGATGTACCAGCTGTAGCAGCTGACTTATTTTTGCATGTCTGCTCTAATGATGAATCTGTTACGTATACTGTAGTAGATCAAATTATGGAGTTCTTACGCCCTATTACATCTGTTGTAGATGAAACCCATGGCTTCCACTACGAACAAGGTCGTGCGATTATTGATTTCGTTGATGGTACGGAAAACCCTGTTGGCCAAGAGGCTGTAGAGTGGGGCGTTATTGGTGATGAAGATCCTGAATTCACTAACGGCTCTTATGCATTTGCTCAAAAATATGAACATGATCTTGATGCATGGCGTGCACTTCCTACAGAAATGCAAGAAAAATTCATTGGTCGTCGTAAATTTAGCGATATTGAATTAGAGGATGATGAAAAAGATCCGGCAGCTCACAATGTAGTGGCTCAAGATAATCGTGATGACGAAGAACACAAAATCGTTCGTATGAATGTTCCATTTGCTCAACCAGGACATGGCGTACGTGGTACATTTTTCATCGGTTATGCTCGTTACTGGGATGTAACTAAAACAATGCTTACCAATATGTTTACGCAAAACGATAAATTGCTTGATTACTCCAAACCTATTACTGGCATGTTATTCTTCATCCCATCTCTTGATACATTGGATGCTATTGCGGAAGGTGAACTATAACCGAATTCTGATTAATATTGGAAAGCTGTATATTCACTTAATTAGTTAGTAATATTTGGTTTTATCTATTAGATTAAAAATTTATTATATAATTCTATAGAAAGCGCCCCAAGTGGGCGCTTTTATGCTATAATAAATCTATTAAACTCGTAAAAATCCATTGTAGTCATGAATGAGGTATTCCATGAATTATACTAGCACCCGAGGTACCGTTACGGTAAATGAAACATATGCATTGTTGCACGGCTTAGCAGAGGATGGTGGCCTATATGTACCATCTTTATTTCCTACAAACTGCTTAACTTACAATGATGTGAAAGATAAAAACTACCAAGAAGTAGCAGCCGTTGTTTTAGCAAAGTTGTTTCCATGCTTTTCCGAAGCTCATTTAAATGAAATGATTAATTCTGCTTATTGCGATGCTAACTTCAGCACCCGTGATATTGCACCATTACACTCTTTATTGGAAAAGGTTTCCGTATTGGAATTATTCCATGGCCGCACACAAGCTTTCAAAGATATGGCCTTGTCCTTATTCCCATATTTGTTAGTGGCAGCTAAAGAGGCGGAAGGTGAGAAAAAAGAGGTTCTTATCTTAACGGCTACCTCTGGTGATACTGGTAAAGCAGCTCTTGAGGGCTTCAAGGATGTACCGGGAACTCATATTCAAGTATTCTACCCGACTGATGGCGTTAGTCCTATGCAAGCGGAACAAATGCAAAAACAAGAAGGGGAGAATGTTAATGTTACGGCTATTCATGGCAATTTTGACGATGCTCAACAATTCTTGAAACGCCTCTTTGTTGATAAAGCGACTGCTGAAGAGGTTGCTGAAAAAGGGATTATGTTCTCCAGTGCGAACTCTATCAATATTGGTCGTTTAGCTCCACAAGTAGTTTACTATGTAAATGCCTATGCTGAACTGGTTGCACAAGGTGCAATCCATGAAGATGAAGCTTTCAACGTTGTAGTTCCAACAGGTAACTTCGGTAATATCTTGGCTGCTTACTATGCTAAAAAAATGGGGATTCCTATCGGCAAATTGATTTGTGCATCTAATCAAAATAACGTACTTACTGACTTCTTTGAAAACGGTACCTACGATATGAACCGCCCATTCTATACGACGATTTCTCCATCTATGGATATTCTTGAATCCTCTAACTTTGAACGATTCTTATATTATATTTCTGGTGAAGATAGCGAACGTACAGTAGGATGGATGAAAGATCTTAAAACAACAGGCAAATTAACTGTTAATGAAGAAGAGTTCAAACGTGTTAAGACTGATTTTGCTGGTGCCTACGTTGATGATGAAGAAACAAAAGCAATCATTGAACAAGTATATAATTCTTACGGTTATGTAATGGATCCTCATACGGCAGTTGCTATGGGGGCGTATATGAAGGAGTTGGAGAAGCATCCTGAAGATGGCGCTCGTCATATAGTGATTGCATCTACAGCACATCCATTTAAATTTCCTACACCAATCTGTGAGGCATTGGATATCAAGGTGGGCGAGACTCCTTATGAAAGCTTAGATAATATCTCTGCTGTAACGGGTGTTGCCTTCCCTAAACAATTGGAAGCCTTACAATCCAAACCATTGCGCTTTACAAAAGCAATCGACAAAGAGAATATGAAACAAGAAATCTTAGATTTTGTAGATACATTCTCTAAATAATACAATGCCGCCTTTCCTTAGAAGGGCGGCATATCTATATGTTTTTTATTGAGTAATCATTTTTTATTGATTAACCAATTAAATTCATTTTCTCATTAAATTAACATTCATCATATGATATGGAATTTTGTTAGTATGTATTGATGTATTCATTATTTATAGAAATATGGGTTTATAATTATATAGAGAAATATAATTATAGGAGGGGCTATGGCTAAAAAGGGCCTTATATATGCATTGTTATCCGCACTTTTATTTAGTACGATGAATGTATTTGTAAAACTGTTAGGGACAAATATTCCACCTGGGGAGATCGCTTTTGCCCGTGGGTTCTTTGGGACTGTTGCGGTGCTCATTATTATGTATGTGAAGGGCATCCGTTTTTCAAAAGAGGATCGGGGGCTCCTCGTCATGCGTGGCTTATACGGCGGTTTTGGTATGGTATGTAATTTCATAGCATTGGTACACATAAAATTATCTGATGCAACAATTCTATTTCAGACGACAGGAATATTTGTTTTTATCTTTAGTGCTCTGTTTCTGAAGGAATCGATACCTAAAGGGGCTGGCAAATGGCTTGGAGTCATTTTGATTGCTGTCTTAGTAATGGTAAATCCTTTTAGTTATGAATCATTTTCTTGGTATGCATTGGTAGCAATTTTAGGTGCTGCTTTAGCTGCGGCGGCCTATACGACGATACGAACTATTAGTAAACGCGGAAAACATAGTAATTTTGAAATCATGGCCTATTTCATGATTACTGGCATGATTGCGGGCCTCGTCACTACTGATAAGCTCGTTATGCCTCAAGGTACAGATTGGCTCATTATCTTCGCTATCGGTGGTATTAGTGTAGTGGCTCAGTTTTTCTTGACTGGCGCCTTTGTTACGACCAATGCTGTAGTGGCTCAATTCTTGCAATACGTTGGCGTATTTATTAGTTCCTTCTATGGGTTCTTGATCTTTGGTGAAAGCTTATCCATAGCAACAGTAGGAGCTGGTATTGCTATGTTTATATCCTCTGTCATGTTGGCGCGTCTTAAAGAACAGAGTGGTCCATTAAGAGAGGGCAAGGTTATAGAGGATAAAATTAAATAAATGTCGAATATATACAGTATCAGACTGTATATGACAGTGGGGGTGCTGATTACATTCGTGATTGGCACCTTTTTACATAAAAGATAAAATACAGGGGTATTAGTTAGTGATTTATTGTAATGAAATATACTAGAGCTTTTTCATTTTGAAAGTAGCTACAGACGGAGGAGCTATGTATATAAAATGGATGCATATTGAAAACTATAGGAACTTAGCCGATGTAACGCTAAGCTTTCACAATGATATTAATTACTTTGTCGGTGAAAATGCGGTAGGTAAGTCTAATTTTTTAGATCTCTTAGAAATTATCATGGAGTGCCATGGTTTTATTGAAAGTGATTTTACGGATGTAAATAAGCCTATTCGCATTGATTTTGAAATATCTCTAGGTGAGTTAAATTATAAAAGCATGTATACTGCTGATGAGGGACCTACCTACCGTTTACGACTTGAACAAGTTGTACAAGAGGTATATCCACGATTATACAGAGTCACTGATGCAGGGATTGAGCCTATGCCGTTGTCTATGATTCGTCATGCTTTATATGTGTGTCATCGCGATACCTCAGAGCAGGAACTGTTTTCTATACCGTCCTCTATATATGTAGAATTAGGACAGCTATTACAAGCTTATGTGTCTCGATTAGAAATGCCTACTGATGATTTTCAGCGTGAAATTGTTAGTTTACGTAAGGATTTAGATCCTTACTGTATGCTCAATATTCAACATCTTGTAGAGGTATTGTCTACATCCTCCGCTATGGAACGTAAGTGTTCTGCTGATAATGTACGATTGATTATGGCTGTGGCTCTCAAGATTTTGGCTCAAATTTATATGAAAGTGAGTAGTGCAACTACAAATTTAGAATCTTTACTTGTATATGATGCAAAGGGATACAAGTTTTTACCAATCTTTATAAGTGTGGATGAGCCTGAGCTACATTTAAGTCCGTATTTGCAACGGGCTGTGCTCAATTATTACCGTCAAATTGCAACTAATGAAAATGAAGAGTTTTTAGCATTGCTGCGAGATATTTTTAAAATAGATGGATTGTTAGGACAGCTCTTTGTGGTTACTCACAGTACGGATGCGCTAGTTGACGATTATCGTCATATTATTCGGCTTTATCGGGATGAAAATAATATGGTCTGTGCAGCGTGTGGAGTTACTTTCAATTTTCCTAAAGAGGTAGAGAAACACTTGATTATGCATTTTCCTGAGGCAAAAGAGGCTCTATACGCTCGGTGTATTATCATCGTAGAAGGGGAGACTGAGTACGGTAGCTTTACAGGCTTTGGTAAAAAATTAGGCGTGGACTTTGACTATTTTGGAATCTGTCTTATCAACGCTCGGGGCGAGTCCTCTATCAGTAAATTGCAAAAATTGTTTAATAGATTCTCTATTCCTACAGTAGCTCTCTATGATCGCGATGTAGAGGGAAAATATGCAAAAGCACATAGCAATATATTCTATACGGAGGAAATTTGTTTTGAAATGGATTTTGTATCGTATCTACTTGCGATGCACAAGCGTTCCATAATGGATGCCATCATCAAGGACATTATTGATGACGCTCGTCCAATGGTAACAAAGGATATGGCGCGGCGTGGTTATGCTAAATTAGGTATTACTAAAAGCCAAATTGTACAACGATGTTTACCAAATATTTCGGATCGTAAGTTGGATGATTTACATATCTATTACTTCTCTTGGTTTTATGCTAATAAAGGAGTAATTGTAGGGCGACGTATTAGTCAATTTTTAGATGCTTCCATGATACCACCTGCATTTATTGCAGTAATAGAGCGTGCTAAACTTCTTTCGCTAGGCTTAGGTTAATGGAGTAATACATTACTACTTCTAATTAATAGAGTCTGACCAAAGTTTTGTTAGACTCTATTTTTTCGAAGGTAACATAGCGTTTTAGAGTGTAGGCATAGGAAATATGGTGTAAAAAATACGCATAATAAGCGATTTATTACTATAATAGATAGAATTATAAAAAACTATATTAACTAAATTTTAAAAACTACATCGAAATTTCTTGACATCTTTTTATCTTTATTTTATGATTAGTACTGTTATTAATGCATTCTCAATTAAACGTATCTAGGAGTATGAAAATGAAAGACTTTCTAAATGACTTTAAAGCATTTGCTTTCAAAGGCAATATGATGGACCTAGCTATTGGTATGATTATTGGTGCTGCTTTCACAGCATTGGTTAATTCTGTTGTAAACAACCTATTCATGCCTATTCTCAGTGTATTCACAGGTGGTATTGATTTTAGTAATTTGTACTTGCCATTGAGCACAGGTTCTAAAGATGCATTCATGTCTGGTGCTGATATTGCTACAGCTCGTGCAGCTGGATCTGTATTGCCATATGGTACATTTATTACTGATTTGATTCAATTCTTGATTTTGGCATTTGTTGTATTCTTGATGGTTCGTGGTTTGGCTAAAATGATGAAATCTGCGAAAGAAGAGGAAGTTGCAGAAGCACCTGCAACGAAAGAATGTCAATTCTGTAAATCTGAAATCAATATCAATGCAGTTAAATGCCCTAACTGTACTGCAGATTTGAACTAGTTCAAATTTAAATTATACATAAAAGGAGTGAGGTTTTGACCTTACTCCTTTTTGTTGTATTACGTTAGCTTTCTAGTATAAAATATAATTATAATATATAGAATTTTTTAGGGAGGGATATACATGGAAAAGAAACCTCTAGTAGTAGTAAATGGACTGGTTCGCAAAGATGCGATTGCATATTTAAAAGAGCATGTAGATGTGCGCCAATGGACTGAAAAAACAGTGATGCCTCGTGAGGTACTGAAGGAATGGCTCATTGATGCGGATGGTTTGTGGTGTGTACGACCTTTAGATGTAGATGGTGATCTTGTAAAGAATGCGCCAAATTTAAAGGTTATAGCACAAGCGGCCGTAGGTTATGATAATGTAAATATTGATGAACTAACAGTGGCAGGTATTCCTTATGGCAATACGCCAGGTGTTCTCAATGAAACGGTAGCAGAACTTGCATTTACGTTGATTGCCACGGCTAGTCGTCGTATTATAGAAAATGCTAACTTTGTAAAAGACGGTCGTTGGGCTCAAAGACCTTCTAATATTAAAGGTTTTGATTTAAGTCGTCGCACTCTTGGTATCATTGGCATGGGGGCTATCGGCGTATCCATTTCTCGACGTGCCCGTGCGTTTGGTATGACTGTTGTGTATCATAATCGTAATCAACGTTTGGATGATAAGATTCATAAGACTACTTATATGGAGTTAGATGATTTATTAGCCATTAGTGATGTAGTATGCGTTATGGCTCCATTGACAGATGAAACATATCATATGTGTGATGAAGCGTTTTTCAAGAAGATGAAGAATACAGCTTTATTTGTTAATGTTGGTCGTGGACCTATCGTAGATACTGATGCACTTATCAATGCTCTTAAAACGGGTGAAATCGATTATGCTGCCCTCGATGTAACGGATCCAGAACCATTACCAGCGGATCATCCATTGTTAGATGTAGAAAACTGCCTTATTGTACCGCATATTGGCTCTTACACAGATAGAACTCGTTATGACATGTCTATTTTGACAGCGGATAATATTATTGCCGGCGTTCATAAGAAACCTTTAAAAACATGTGTAAATGAAGAAGTAAATTATAAGAAACCTCAAATGGATGTAGAGTCTGCGCTAGAAGAGCTTAAAAAGGCTGGCGTTGATTTAACTGATTTCGACTAAAAGTGGAAGACATTAAAAGATATGCGGTTTTATACAAAATATGGTAAAATAAAAGAATATTTTTCCTATGGAGGTAAGAACGTTGGAACATAAAGACATTGAAAAAGATGTAGCTCCTGAAGAAGTTGTATCTGTTAACTTTATTGAAGCTATTATCAACAAAGATAACGAAACTGGCAAATACGGTGGCCGTGTATTGACTCGCTTTCCACCAGAACCAAATGGTTACTTGCATATTGGACATGCTAAATCTATTTGCCTCAACTTTGGTATTGGTAAACAATACAATGGCTTAACAAATCTTCGCTTTGATGATACAAATCCTGTAAAAGAAGATGTCGAATATGTAAACTCCATCATGGAAGACGTTAAATGGCTTGGATTTGATTGGAATGAACAACCACGCTATGCATCTGATTATTTTGACCAAATGTATGAGTATGCTAAGAAATTAATCACCCTTGGCAAGGCTTATGTAGATGATCAAAGTGCAGATGAAATTAAACAAAATCGCGGCGATTTCTCTACTCCTGGTGTCAATAGTCCATACCGTGAGCGTAGTGTAGAAGAAAACTTGGCACTCTTCGAAGAAATGAAGGCTGGCAAGTATAAAGATGGGGAAAAGGTATTGCGTGCAAAAATCGATATGGCGCATCCTAATATCGTAATGCGTGATCCTGTTATTTATCGTATTGTAAATACAGAGCATCATAATACGGGTAATGAGTGGAAAATTTACCCTATGTATGATTTTGCCCATCCTATTGAAGATGCTATTGAACGCATTACGCATTCTATTTGTACATTGGAATTTGAAGTTCACCGGCCATTATATGATTGGGTGTTAGAGGAATGGGATGATACTGAAATTCCTCAACAAATTGAGTTTGCTCGCTTGAATGTAACTAAAATGGTTATGTCCAAACGTAAATTGCGTGCTCTTGTTGAGGCAGGCCTTGTAGCTGGTTGGGATGATCCCCGTATGCCGACAATTTCAGGTTTGCGCCGCCGTGGTTATACACCGGAATCTATTCGTGATTTCTGTGATCGCATTGGTGTAGCGAAGGCGGATAGCGTTGTTGATATTGCTTTGCTTGAGTTCTGTATCCGTGAAGATTTGAAACTCAAAGCTACACGCCCTATGGTAGTTATTGATCCTGTGAAAGTTGTTATTACGAACTATCCAGAAGGTCAAACTGAACTTTGCACAGTTGAAAACAATCCAGAAAATGAAGAGTTGGGTAACCGTGAAGTTGTATTCGGTCGTGAAATCTACATTGAACGCAATGACTTTATGGAAGAACCAGTTAAGAAATTTTTCCGCTTGGCACCAGGTAAAGAAGTACGCTTAAAAGGTGCATACTTCATTACATGTACTGATGTTATTAAAGATGAAAATGGCAATATTACAGAAATACACTGTACATATGATCCAGAAACTAAGAGTGGTAGCGGTTGCACTCGTAAGGTAAAAGGGACATTGCACTGGGTTGAAGCATCTACTGCAGTAGATATTGAATCTCGCTTATATGATTATTTACTTAAAGAAGATTCGGATGGTAAAGACTTCTTGGGCGATTTCAACCATGACTCCTTACAAGTATTCCATAGTAAAGGGGAAGCATGTCTTGCTAATACTGTACCAGGTGATCATTTCCAATTCTTGCGTCAAGGTTACTTTGTAACTGATAAAGACAGTACTTCAGACCATATTGTGATGAACCGTATTGTTGGTTTACGCGATAGTTGGGCTAAGGCACAAAAGAAATAATATAACGCTTATTTTATATTACTATAATGTTAAAGAACCGCTCCTTGGTGGGCGGTTCTTTAACACTGGGTTATTACTATAAATACTTTAATGACAATAGATATTTAGAATAGCCTAAGCCATTGTTTGGCTTTAATCTCTAGATGTTGTATTGCTAGCTTATTATATTAAAGCTTTGATGAGGAAAAACATGAAGAAATTAGTATTACTTGCTACGGCAGCGGCTGTGTTGGCATCTGTGCCAGCTACTGGTTCTGCAGCAAATATCAAGTCCATTTTAAATAGAAGTCAAACTGTAACATATCAAGGTGTTAAATTGCCTGAAGGTGTTACTATGTATCAAAACAATCCTAAAGCATTATTTGCAGGGGAAGGGAAACAAGACGTTAAATCTGTACTTCTTGAAGCAGGTGTATCTTCTGCAGATGTATATACATTAAATATTAAAACAGAAAACGAAATGCGATATGCTGTTTATGCTAATGTTGTATTAGGTAAACAATTATCTGGTCGTATGAGTGAAGCAAAACATATGAATACAGATTCTTCCTCAATTGGTGCATTGGCCGCTGCTATTAACAAGGGTGAGAGCCCTGCGCTTGGCACTTTTACGGTAATAAATCCATTAGTAAAACAAGGCAATGCCTATGAAGGTACATTGAAATATAAAAGTGTAGCTAATAATAATTCTTATAATGAGATATTACATATTAGTATTTCTGAAGATAAATATACAGGACCAAATGCTCATTTAATCGCTGTTGATGAAGCTAATGATAGTGTTGTATTCCCTAAAGTTAAAGGTTTATTACATACCAAATAATAAATAATTATTGAAAATATATATCAATTATTCTTGACAATTTTTCTCATCAAGAGTACTATGAGCCTATAGGAATTATTCTCATTAGAGGTAATTCTAACGATGTGCAACAGGCAGGTACTATTATGATGAATTCAATTGACCATATCATTGGATATCATTGTGCACCGGCAATTCGAGGTATTAAGCTATCGAACTTGGTTTCTATTCCACGGGACATGAATGAACAAATCCAATTTGTATTGATAGAGTATAATAAAGCGTTCAATGAAAAAGGATTGTTCTTCTTTGAATTATGTCGTTGTAAAGCGCGAAGACTATTATTGGTATTCCGTGAGAAGCAATTAAGAGACTATGTACGCCAACCTGCGGTGATGTTATTTTTGAAAGCCTACGGTTATCATGATCAAATGAGCATTATGGAGATGCTTGAACATCTTAGATATCGTATGGAAGTAAGCATTGAGTTTCCACATGAAATCGGCATTTTTTTAGGTTACCCATTAAAGGATGTGAAATGTTTTATTTCTTATCGTGGTGGAGGATACCGAATGTGCGGAGAGTGGAAGGTTTACCATGATGTGGTAAATGCGCAACGCTCTTTCTTGTGTTACAAAGCATGTCGTGAATTTTGTCAAACTCAATTGATGTTGGGAAAAACATTTAGTTCATTGGTCGCAAGAACGGCCTAGGAGGTACAAGATGATTGGTGTAATTTTTTGGTCCGGTACAGGCAATACAGAACGCATGGCTTATGAAGTAGCTGAAGGTATTAAAGCTGCAGGTCAAGAAGTTGAAGTAAAATCCGTTTCTGAAGTATCTGTTGATGAAGCAGCAGCTTATGAAAAATTAGCTCTTGGCTGTGCTGATATGGGTGCAGAACAATTAGAAGAAGGCGAATTTGAACCATTCTACACTGAACTAGAAGGCAAGTTGAGTGGTAAAAAAATAGCGATCTTTGGCTCCTATGGTTGGGGTGGCACTTGGTTGGAAGACTGGGGCACTCGAATTAAAGATGCTGGTGGCGAATTAGTGGCTGATGGCGTAGCAATCTTGGGCGAACCTGATGATGATGGTAATGCACAATGCCAAGAATTAGGTAAAACATTAGCAAATGCTTAATTTGATTTCAACTACTAAATAAATACTAATAGTTAATAATAAAAAGGCTGTAATGACGATAAGTCGTTATTACAGCCTTTTTTGTATGTATTTATGATTGATAGGATGAAGCATAGGTCATTAAAAATTTTAATATCATTAAGTAAATGTGATGAAAATCATAATATTTATTTATCTTTATCTCTATTCGTGTATATAAGCGTATAATTATAAATAACTTTAATGCATAATTATATTGCATTTTTGTACACATAGTCCTATAATTTAGTTAAAGAACCTAACAAAAATTTAGGTTAATACAAAAATAGTTAGGGTTAATTTTATATTAGCTATTAATCGGGCTGGCGTAATTTAAATTGGAAAGGTTAATTAATGACATTGGAAGAGGGGTTATTTCAATGAGTACATTAGAGCGAATAAAAGTCATAGCCCATGGATTAGCGGCGCAATTTGGCCCATCCTGTGAAGTATTGATTCATGATTTAAAAGGGGATATCAATTCGTCTCTTGTATATATTGAGAATGGAACTATAACTAATCGACATGTTGGTGATGGTCCATCGCATGTGGTTTTAGATGTGCTGAGTCATGACGATGGTAGCGAGGGTAGATTTGGTTATCTCACAAAAACTAAAGATGGCCGAATATTAAAATCTTCTACCATGTATATTCGTGATGATACAGGTCGTATAGCATACTTGTTGGGGATTAACCAAGATATAACAGAGTTTGTTTTGATGCATCGACTTTTGGATAGTCTGGTCAATACAGGTCAGGAAGATGCAGGATCTGTTGAAAAAATTACGACAAGTGTATCGGAGCTATTAGATGATTTATTACTAGATATAGAACGTATAGTTGGTAAACCAGGACCATTGATGAATAAGGTGGAACGCTTAAAAGCTATAACCTACTTAAACGAAAAAGGGGCTTTTCTTATCTCGAAGTCTTCTGAGAAGATAGCAGAGTATTTTAATATTTCTAAGTTTACTCTTTATAGTGATTTAAATACTATAAAGGAAGAATCCTAGGAGGCAAATATGGAACGAATTCAGTGGAAGCGTAATACGATGGCACCATCAAGTGACAAGTTTTTGTCCGTTATGGATGTTAGAGAGGTTAAGAAAGCTAAAGCGTTTCATGAAAGTTTTCCACAATATAGCATTACTCCACTTGTATCGCTTAAGAATTTAGCGTCTTATATCGGTGTTGATGCACTCTTTGTAAAAGATGAATCTTACCGATTTGGCCTTAATGCATTTAAGGTATTAGGCGGTTCCTATGCGATGGCAAAATATGTGGCGCAACAAACTGGTAAAGCTGTTGAGGATGTACCATATGATGTATTAACATCTGCAAAATTAAAAGAAGAGTTTGGTCAAGCTACATTCTTTACTGCAACTGATGGTAACCACGGTCGCGGTGTAGCATGGGCAGCCAATAAATTAGGTCAAAAATCTGTAGTATTTATGCCAAAGGGCTCTACAGAATACCGCAGAAAACAAATCGAAAATGAAGGCGCTACCGTAACAATCGAAGACTTCAATTACGATGAGTGTGTACGCTTAGCAACTAAAAAGTCTAAAGAAGTTCCTAACGGTGTTGTAGTTCAAGATACTGCATGGGAAGGTTATGAAGAAATTCCAAACTGGATTATGCAAGGCTATGGCACAATGGCTATGGAAACAGCAAATCAATTAGAAGCTGATAATTGTAAAGTTCCTACACATGTATTTGTACAAGCTGGTGTAGGTTCCCTTGCCGGTTCTGTAGTGGGTTACTTCACTAATCTATACAGCAATGTGGCTAAAAAACCTAAATTAGTGGTTGTAGAAGCGGCAGCAGCAGCTTGTTTATACAAAGGAGCTGTAGCTGATGATGGTAAACCTCGTATCGTAGAAGGTGATTTAGAAACAATCATGGCAGGTTTAGCTTGTGGTGAACCGAACACGGTTTCTTGGGATATTTTAAGAAATCATGCAGATGTATTCGTTTCTGCGCCTGACTGGGTGGCACGTTTAGGCATGCGCGTTGGTGGTGCACCAATTAAAGGCGATACTCCAATTACTACTGGTGAGTCTGGTGCAGTTCCATTAGGTCTTGTAATGGCAATTATGACGATGCCGGAATATGAAGACTTACGAAAAGAGTTAGA
This sequence comes from Veillonella parvula, assembly GCF_036456085.1. NCBI lineage: Bacteria > Bacillati > Bacillota > Negativicutes > Veillonellales > Veillonellaceae > Veillonella > Veillonella parvula. Next base: position 113,726 of record NZ_CP138632.1, read on the forward strand.
ATTAGATGCGTCTTCAAAGGTACTCTGTTTCTCCACTGAAGGTGATACGGATCCTGAAAGATATAAAAACATTATGTGGTATGGTGAAGATCGTTAGGAGGCATTAATTATGGATTTACAAGCAATTAAACAAGCAGCGGCAACTTATGGCCCAGCGATGACAAAGTTTTTACGTGAGATCGTAGCATTTCCAGGAGAAAGTGCTGAAGAAAAAGATCATGTAAAACGTATAGAACAAGAAATGAAAAACCTAGGATTCGATGAAGTTGAAGTAGATCCTATGGGGAATATTCTCGGATATATGGGCACAGGGAAAACTCTCATTGCTTTTGATGGACATATTGATACAGTTGGTATTGGCAATCGTGACAATTGGGATTTTGATCCATATGATGGTTTCGAAGACGAAACTAAAATTGGTGGCCGTGGCGTATCTGACCAATTGGGTGGTATTGTATCCGCTGTATACGGCGCTAAAATTATGAAAGACTTAGGACTTCTAAGTGATAAATATCGTGTACTTGTTGTAGGCACCGTACAAGAAGAGGACTGTGATGGCCTTTGCTGGGAATATATGATTAAGGAACGCAATATCCGTCCTGAATTTGTAGTATCTACAGAACCAACCGATGGCGGTATCTATCGTGGGCAACGTGGTCGCATGGAAATTCGTGTAGATGTACAAGGCGTATCTTGCCATGGTTCTGCTCCTGAACGCGGTGATAACGCAATTTATAAAATGGCAGATATACTTCAAGACATCCGTGAATTGAATGCTAATTCTGCTGATGAAAGCACAAAAATTAAGGGCCTTGTTAAAATGCTTGACCCTAAATTCAACCCTGACCATTATGAAGAAGCTCGCTTCTTAGGCCGCGGTACAGTAACTACTTCCCAAATTTTCTATACGTCTCCAAGCCGTTGTGCAGTAGCTGACTCCTGCGCTATTTCCTTGGACCGTCGTATGACTGCTGGCGAAACTTGGCAAAGTTGCTTGGCAGAAATCGAAGCATTACCACATGTTAAAGAATATGGTGCGAAAGTATCTATGTACGAATATGCTCGTCCATCTTGGACTGGTTTGACATATCCAATCGAATGCTACTTCCCAACTTGGGTAATTCCTAAAGATCATAAAGTAACAGAAGCTTTGGAAGAAGCATACACTAGCTTATATGGCAACGAACGTATTGGTGCAGAAGATACAGTTGAAATGCGTAAAGCTCGCCCATTAACTGATAAATGGACATTCTCCACAAATGGTGTATCTATCATGGGTCGTAATGGCATCCCTTGTATTGGCTTCGGTCCTGGCGCAGAAGCACAAGCACATGCTCCTAACGAAATTACATGGAAACAAGATCTTGTAACATGTGCCGCCGTATATGCATTGTTACCATCCGTATACTGCAAAGACTAATATCACATATATTGAATTAGATCTATTTTAACGAAAATAACTGAAAATAGTTGATATTAAGAATTTCATATGGTACCTCAACATTTGATGAGGCATCGTATAAAGTTAGATCCTAAGTAGCCCTTTAGGGAATTGAAAGAGAGGACTTACAGATGACAGACTTCAATAAAAGTATTGAAACACTACAAGGCTTAGATGTTAGTAAAATGTACGGCGAAGATTTCTTCCTAACTTGGGAAAAATCTGATGACGAATTAAAAGGTGTTTGGGCAGTAGCTGATGCATTGCGTGCTCTTAGAGAACGCAATATCTCCACTAAAGTATTTGACAGCGGTCTTGGCATTTCCTTATTCCGCGATAACTCTACAAGAACTCGTTTCTCCTTTGCTTCCGCTTGTAATTTGCTAGGCCTTGAAGTTCAAGATTTAGATGAAGGCAAATCTCAAATCGCTCACGGTGAAACAGTTCGTGAAACAGCTAATATGATTTCCTTTATGGCAGATGTTATCGGTATTCGTGATGATATGTATATTGGTAAAGGGAATGCTTATATGCATCAAGTATCTGATGCAGTTAAAGAAGGTCATGAAGATGGTGTACTAGAGCAACGCCCAACGCTTGTAAACCTACAATGTGATATTGACCATCCTACACAAATCATGGCTGATACAGCTCATATCATCAAAGAATTCGGCGGTGTAGAAAACCTTAAAGGCAAAAAGATTGCTATGACTTGGGCATACTCCCCATCTTATGGTAAACCTTTATCCGTACCTCAAGGTGCTATTGGCTTATTCACTCGTCTCGGTATGGAAGTTGTATTAGCACATCCAGAAGGGTATGAAGTAATGCCGGAAGTTGAAGAAATCGCTAAGAAACAAGCTGAAGCTAGCGGCGGTTCATTCCGTAGAACTAACGACATGAAGGATGCTTTCAAAGATGCAGACATCGTATATCCTAAGAGCTGGGCTCCATTCGGTGCAATGGAAAAACGTACAAAACTGTATGGTGAAAATGATCATGAAGGTATTAAAGCATTAGAAAAAGTTCTTCTTGAAGAAAATGGTAAACATAAAGATTGGGCATGTACGGAAGAGATGATGAGTCTCACAAAGGACGGCAAAGCTCTTTACTTACATTGCTTACCAGCAGATATTACAGGTGTAAGTTGTGAAGAAGGCGAAGTAGATGCAACAGTATTTGATCGCTACCGCATACCTCTTTATAAGGAAGCAAGCTACAAACCATATGTTATTGCAGCTATGATTTTCCTTAGCAAATTTAAAAATCCTGTAGAAACCTTAAAAGAATTAGAACGGAAGGGAACCGAACGAGTTCAACCGTAAAGTAAAGTTTAGGGGCCATCCGTATTGATGGCTCCTTTTATTCTTAATAGTTTGTTATGAGGCATAACATGAAAAAGAGAGTTGTAGTAGCATTAGGGGGAAATGCATTAGGCAATTCCTTACCAGAACAGAAAATTGCTGTAAAAAGTACAGCTAAAACAATTATTGATTTAGTAGAAGCTGATTGTGATGTAGTGGTAACACATGGTAATGGACCTCAAATTGGTATGATCAACAATGCGATGGCTGCATTGACTCGTGAAGTAGAAGGTCAACCAAACACTCCATTATCTGTATGTGTAGCAATGAGCCAAGCTTATATTGGTTATGACTTACAAAATGCTCTTCACGAAGAGCTCTTAAATCGTGGTATAAAAGATTTGCCAACAATGACTATGGTTACACAAGTACTTGTTGATCAAAATGACCCAGCTTTTCAAAATCCTACAAAACCAATTGGACACTTTATGACTCAGGAAGAAGCTGAATACGCAGAAAAGAATTACGATTATGTGGTAAAAGAAGATGCGGGACGTGGTTATCGTCGTGTGGTGGCATCTCCAGCACCAAAAGAAATTATTGAACTAGAAGCAATTAAAGGTTTAGTAGGTAAACAATTAATTGTTGCTTGTGGCGGGGGAGGTATCCCAGTAACTAAAGAAGGTAATGAACTTCATGGTGCAGCCGCTGTTATTGATAAAGATTGGACTAGTAGTTTATTGGCCCAAGAAATTGATGCTGATGTTCTCGTTATTTTAACAGCTGTTGAAAAGGTTGCCATTAACTTTGGTAAAGAAAATGAAAAATGGCTTGATGAAATAACCGTTACACAAGCTAAAGAATTTGTATCAGCTGGTGAGTTTGCAGAAGGCTCGATGAAACCAAAGGTAGAAGCCGCTATAGCATTTGCAGAATCCCAAAAAGGCCGTGTTTCAATTATCACATTATTAGAGAAATCTAAAGATGGTATAGCAGGAAAAACAGGCACACGTATCGTATTATAATAATATATAAGTTTATAAGTATGCATTTCAACGAATCGTTGAGGAGGTGCCCACATGATTATATTAGGAAAAGGTACTGTTATTACTCGCGACGCTGATAGACCTATCATTTATGATGGTGCTATTGCTATCGACGGGACTCAAATTGTTGATATTGGTATATATGATGAATTATGTAAAACGTATGTAAATGCAGAAATCATTGATGCTCATGGTGGCCTAATTATGCCAGGTTTCATTAATGCACATCACCATATTTATTCCGCTCTTGCACGAGGTTTATCATTGCCAGGTCCGGCACCGACTAACTTCGGTGAAATCTTGGAAGGACTTTGGTTCTACTTAGATAATAAATTGACCGCTCCTGATGTAAAAGCAAGTGCATTACTTACGTATTTAGGCTGTATCGAAAATGGTGTAACTACTATTTTTGACCATCACGCAAGTTATGGTGAAGTGCCTAACAGCTTATCCATCATTGCAGATGTAGCTAAACAGTTTGGTGTTCGCTCTTGCTTGTGCTACGAAGTGTCTGACCGTAACGGTGTTGATCAGATGAAAGCCGCTGTTGCAGAAAATGTACGTTTTGGTAAAGAGGCTAAAAAAGATCCATCTAGACTCGCTGCTATGATGGGCTTACATGCATCCTTTACTCTAAGTCCTGAAACATTAGATTATGTGAAAGCACAAAATGAAGACAAGTTAGGATATCACGTTCATGTTGCTGAAGGCCCAGAAGATGTGGCAGATAGTAAAGAAAAATATGGCATGACACCTGTTAGACGCCTCGTAGAGGCAGGTATTTTAGGCCCTAAGAGCATCGCTGGTCACTGTGTACACGTAACTGACGAAGATGTGGCATTATTGAAAAACTCTCAAGCTAAGGTCGTACATAACCCAGAAAGTAATATGGGTAATGCAGTAGGCACGACAGATATCTTAAAACTATTAGATGCAGGGATCACTGTTGGGCTTGGCACAGATGGTTATACAAATGATATGCTCGAATCTTATAAAGTAGCGAATTGTCTCGTGAAACATGAGCAACATAAACCATATGTAGGCTGGGGCGAAGTACCTCATATGCTATTTGAAAACAATCGCAAAATGGCTAATGAATTCTTCGATACTACGGTAGGCATCCTTAAAAAAGGTGCCGCAGCTGACGTAATTGTTCTTGATTACGCAGCACCAACACCACTTGATGAAAACAACATCAATGGTCACTTACTATTCGGTACTAATGGTATGTATGTGGTAACAACTATTAGTGATGGTGTACCACGCATGATTGATCGTAAATTACAAGGCATTGATAAAGCTGAAGTAATGGACGAAGTTTTAGCAACATCTAAAGGTTTATGGAAACGACTAAACCCATAACGCAAACGCTTTAAAGGAGTGTGACATTATGAGTGACATTATGTATCCGGTAAGTTTCGGAAATTTGATGAACCACATTATGACTGAGTACAAGATGTACAATCGTATTTACAATGTAAATAAAATTCATCGTACGAATCATGATCAACGCTTATCTATCTTTGGTAAATCCATTGAAAATCCTGTAGGCCCAGCAGCTGGCCCTAATACACAGTTGGCACAAAACATTGTGGCATCCTATGTAGCTGGTGCTCGTTGCATCGAATTAAAAACCGTACAAATCATGTACGGTGAAGAATTAGGTATTCCTAGACCTTGTATCTACTCTGTAGACGAAGCCTATAACGTAGAGTGGTCTTCTGAATATAGCTGTGATGAAGCTGCTGATGAATATATCAAAGCTTGGTTCGCATTGAAATTAATCTCTAAAGAATTAGGTTTAGGCAATCCAGATGGCTTTTTATTCATCATGAGTGTTGGCTACAACTTGGCTGGTATCAAGAGCCCTATGGTTGATAAATTCATCAACACCATGCGAAATGCATCTCAATCCCCTATGTGGGATACATGTAAACAATGGTGTCTTGACCATGTAGATGAGTTTGAACATATCGATGCTGATTATATCAACTCTATCAGTGATGAACTTTGCCAAGCAATTACATTGTCCACAATGCACGGTTGCCCAGCAGAAGAAATCGAATCCATTTGTTCTTATCTTATCAGTGAAAAGGGACTTCATTTATACTTGAAATGTAATCCTACATTGTTAGGTCCAAAACGCATTAGAGAATTATTGGATAACGCTGGCTTTGAATACATTGACTTTGAAGATCATCAGTTTGAAGTTGACCTTCAATTCGATAAAGCTGTTCCGATGTTAGAGCGTCTTATCGCTCTTGGTGAAAAACACAATAAGATTTTCGGTGTTAAATTGACAAATACATTCCCTGTACAAATTCACAACAATGAATTGCCAGGCGAGCAAATGTATATGTCTGGTAAATCCTTGTTACCTGTAACAATTGGTGTGGCTGAGCTCCTAAGTGCTCAATTCGGCGAACGTTTACCTATGTCTTATAGTGGTGGTGCTGTAAAACAAAATATCAAAGCTATCTTTGATTGTGGTATTTGGCCTGTAACAGTATGTACAATTCTTCTACAAGGTGAAGGTTACAATACTTTCAAAGGCTTAGCAGACGAAGTGGAATCTACTGATTACAATGCTGCTTTAAAAGTTCATAAAGAACTTATAGCTAAACTCGCTAAAGACATCGCTGAGAACAAAATTTTCAAGAAGAGCGATGCTATGAAGAAAAAACGCGAAGCAATGCCATCCTTCCCTGGTACACATAGCTCTGACTACCACTGTCGCGTAGTGTGTGGTGCTTGTGTTCGCGTATGTCCTAATAGATGTAATGAAGTCGTTACTGTAAATGATGCTAAATTGATCATCCATGTTGATCAAAGCTGTAATGAATGTGGTAACTGTGCGTGTCATTGCGTAGAACCTTGTCAACCATACAAGGATCGTATTACATTCTTCCACAATGCTGAAGCTTTAGCAGATAGTACAAATGATGGTTTCTACATCAAAGGCACTAGCTGTGGTTATCGCTTTAAAGGTGAAGAAGCCGTATGTGACATTGATGCATTACCTGAAGAATTGAAAGGAGTTGTACATGCCTTCTGTAAAGAGCATGTGTACTATGTATCATGATTATCATACAACAAGGGGAATTGGTCTTAACTGACAGAATCCTTACCGGAGATATATTAATTGATGGCGACAAAATTGTCGCCATTGATGAATACCTTTCTGTTCCAGAAGGGGCTAAAGTTCTTAATGCAAAAGGTTGCTATGTGTTCCCTGGATTTATTGATCCTCATACACACTTTCAAATGACAAATGCCTTGGCGTCTACTGCAGATGATTTTGATAGTGGTACAAAGGCTGCTATTCTTGGCGGCACTACTTCAATCATCAACTTTGCTTCTCTTGAGGATGGATCCCTTTGTAAAGGGTTAGAAGTTCATAAGGAGCGTGCCTTGGGGCATTGCTCCTGTGACTACAAATTCCATATGGAGCTTGTAGAAATGAATGAAGAGGTATCTCATGAAATACCAAAGGTTGTAGAAGCTGGTGTATCGTCCTTTAAAGTGTACTTAGCGTATGGCTTCCGTTTAACAGATCGAGAAATTTATGATGCTATTGAAGCTATAAAACCAACGGGTGCGCTTGTAGGGGCTCACTGTGAAAACGGTGATCTTATCGATGCCTTTGTAGCAGATAAACGTAAACGTGGTGAATTAGATGTAGACAATCATCCACTCACAAGACCGGCCATGATTGAATCGGAAGCGATTAAGCGATTTAGTACAATTGGTGCTGCATTAGAGTATCCCGTGCATATTGTGCATGTAAGTTCTAAAGAAGGCGTAGATGAAGTTCTACGTGAGCGGGCATTAGGACATCAAGTGACTTGTGAAACATGTCCACAGTATTTGGTGCTTGATGAATCACGATATAAATTACCTGATTTTGAAGGGGTTAAATATGTGATGAGTCCTCCACTTAGAACGATACAAGATCAAATGGCATTGAAGGATGCACTAGTAAATGGTGTATTCCAAACCATTGGTTCCGACCATTGTAGCTTTACCTTTAATGATCAAAAATTAAAGAGTCGTTATGACTTTACCCGAATTCCTGGAGGTATTCCTGGAGCCGAAGAACGGGGTATCATTGCTTATGATGTGTTGGTTAACCAATGCAATATGAGCGCTGTAGATTTTATGAAATTAGTTAGTGAAAACCCAGCAAAACTATATGGCATGTATCCTAAGAAGGGTACATTAGCTGTAGGTAGTGATGGAGATATTACAATCGTAGATAAGAATGTAAAACACATTCTTTCAATAGAGTCTGCCCATACAAAGGCTGACTATATACCGTATGAGGGACTATCTGTAACCGGTATGGTTCGAGATGTTATCCTTAGAGGTCACCATGTGGTACAAGATGGATCCTTAACAGAATCATATCTTGGTGAATGTATTCCTTAATGAGAGGAGGGCTATATATGTACCGCTTTCAAGTGAATGGCACCCAATATGAGGTTCAAGAGGATCAACGTTTAATTGATTTCTTGCGAGCTGATTTAAAGCTGACGGGCACTAAAGAAGGTTGTAGTGCTGGTGCATGTGGTACGTGTACAGTAATTATAGACGGAAAAAAAGCAAAGGCTTGTGTAAGCAAACTATCTCAATTAGATGGTAAATCAATTGTCACGATTGAAGGTTTATCTGAACGAGAAAAAGCAGTATACACCTATGCTTTTGGTGAATGCGGAGCGGTGCAGTGTGGTTTCTGTATACCAGGTATGATTATTAGTGCAAAAGTATTGATTGACGAAAATAATGACCCTACACCTGACGATGTTAAAAAGGCGATATTAGGTAATATTTGCCGTTGTACAGGCTATGTAAAAATTGAAGAGGGCATTATGTTAGCTGCAAAAATGTTCCGTGAGAATTTACCAGTTCCAGAAAAGGATACAAATGGTAATGTAGGCGCTCGTTTACACCGTGTAGATGCTGAGGAAAAAGCATTAGGTACTGGACAATATGCTGATGATATCTATATGGATGGCATGATTTATGCCAAAGCATTGCGTTCTAAATACCCACGAGCTAGAGTTGATCGTGTTGATGTATCTAAAGCTCTTGAACATCCAGCGTGTGTAACGGCATTGACCGCTAAGGATGTACCATTCAATAAGACTGGTCATTTAGTACCGGATTGGGATGTACTTATCGCCGAAGGTGATATTACACGTTATGTAGGCGATGCAATTGCATTGGTAGCAACTACTGAGAAGAAGTATCTAGATGAAGTATTGGCTTTAGTTGAAGTTGATTATACTGAATTAGAACCCATACTAGATCCATTGGAAGCGCTAAAACCAGATGCTCCTCAATTACATCCAGAGGGAAATGTATTGTCTCGTCAAACGTTATCTCGTGGCGATGTAGATAAGGCTATTGCAGAGGCTGCTTTTGTAGTAACAAATCATTATTCTACGCCTCAAACCGACCATGCATTTATGGAACCAGAATGTGCCGTTGCATATCGTGAGGGAGACGAAATTCATCTGCATTCAGGTAGCCAAAATGTTTATGATGATCGGCGTGAAGTTGCTCGTATGCTTGGCATTCCAAATGAATCTGTAAAGGTTCATAGCATGCTCGTAGGTGGCGGTTTTGGTGGTAAAGAGGATATGACCGTACAGCATCATGCATCTCTCGTAGCTTGGCTTACAGGTAAACCAACTAAGGTTCTATTCTCTCGTCAAGAAAGTCTTAATATCCATACTAAACGTCATGCGATGGAAATGGATATTACAACAGCTTGTGATGCAGAAGGTAATCTGGTAGCAAGTAAGGTAAATATCATTTCTAATTGTGGCGCGTATGCATCTTTAGGAGGTCCTGTACTTCAACGTGCTGGTACCCATTCTTGTGGCCCTTATCACTTTGATAATTTTGCCTTTGATGGTGTATGTGTTTATACAAATACTGTTCCTGGTGGTGCATTTCGTGGGTTTGGCGTAACACAAACTATCTTTGGTCAAGAGCAAAATATTGATGAATTAGCTGCGTTGGTAGGCATGGATCCTTGGGAATTCCGCTATAAAAATGTTGTGCGCCCTGGTGACTCATTACCAAATGGCCAAATTTGTTCCAAAGAAACCGCTTTAGTAGAATGTTTGGAAGCTGTAAAAGATGCATATTATGCCTCTGATCGTACTGGTCTTGCGGTATGTTTGAAAAATAGTGGTATTGGTGTAGGACTACCTGATACGGGTCGCGTTATTTTAGAAGTACGTGATGGTAAAGTTCGTATTCGTACGGGTGCTGCTTGTATTGGTCAAGGCATGGCTACTATGGCAACACAAGTACTTTGTGAAACAACAGGCTTAACGGCGGATAAAGTATTTGTAGAACGTCCTGATACAGTACGCACACCAGATTCTGGTACAACTACTGCATCTCGTCAAACGCTCTTTACCGGTGAAGCAACGCGCAAAGCAAGTCTTCGCTTAAAAGAAATGTTAGCTTCTAAAACATTAGAAGAACTGAATGGCGTAGAGATTTATGAAGAGTTCCTCGGTGAAACAGATCCATTTAATTCTGATAAATCGCATCCAAAAAATCACGTTGCCTATGGTTATGGTGCATGTGTAGCAACAATTGGTGAAGACAATAAGGTTGCTAATTTACATGTAGCATACGATGTAGGTCGTGTAGTGAACCCTCAATCCTGTACAGGTCAGGCCGAAGGTGGTGCCATTATGGGAATGGGTTATGCAGTTACAGAAGACTTCCCTTATAAAGAAGGGTATGTAACATCTAAATACGGTACGCTAGGACTTCTTAGAGCTACCCAATGTCCTCCAATTCATGTAAGTCTTATCGAAAAAGGGACACCAGAACAATATGCATACGGAGCTAAAGGTATTGGCGAAATTTCTAGCATTCCGATTGCACCGGCTATTGCAAATGCGTATCGTCGTATCGACGGAGAACCACGTAGGTCCTTGCCGATTAAACATACAGGTTATAAAAAATAGAATATTTGCTTAATGGTAGGGGCTTTTGCCCCTAGCCATCAAGGTTCCCACGTGAAGTCGATGAGATTTCTAAACTCTATCATGTACGATAGTATGACTATATTGTTTAACTAGTAACTAAAACGTAAGATATGAGGTGATTCTTATGAGTAAAGGTGCATCTGGTGTCGACCATGTAGATGGTATGCTGCCAATCCCGCAGTTATTCGCTTATGGTTTACAGCACGTTCTGGCTATGTATGCTGGGGCAGTAGCTGTACCAATTATTATTGCACAAGCTATGCATTTGCCAATTGAAGATTTAATTCGTTTGATTACAGCTGACTTATTTACATGTGGTGTAGCTACATTGATTCAAACATTAGGATTCGGATCAGTTGGCGGGCGTATTCCTCTTATTCAAGGTGTTACATTTGCTTCTGTAGGCCCTATGATTATGATTGGTCAACAGCATGATATCAATACGATTTACGGTGCGATTATCGTAGCTGGTCTCTTTACATTCCTTGTGGCACCATTTTTCAGTCGTTTGATTCGGCTATTCCCACCTGTAGTAACAGGTACTATCATTACTATTATTGGTATCAACTTGATGCCAGTAGCTGTTAACTGGATGGGGGGTGGCGTAGGCAATAAAAACTTTGGCGATCCACTATACATAGCTCTTGGTGTAGCTACATTTGTTCTCGTTATATTAACTTATCGATTTGGTAAAGGTTTCCTTGGTAATTTGGCAATCTTAGTTGGCCTTATTCTCGGTACAGCCTTAGCTATGATTGTTGGTATTACAGATTTTTCAGAGGTAGGACGTTCTCAATGGATTTCTGTTGTAACACCATTCTATTTTGGTCTTCCAACCTTTGACTTTGCTTCTATTGTATCTATGATTATTGTAATGCTCGTAGTTATGGTAGAAACAACTGGTGATAGTATTGCGGTAGGTGAAATTGTAGATAAACCTATTGGTCAAAATGAATTGGCTGCGGTACTTCGCGCGGATGGCTTGTCTACTATTATTGGTGGTATCCTTAATAGTTTTCCGTATACAGCATTTGCTCAAAACGTAGGTCTTATTGCTGTAACACGTGTTAAGAGTCGTTTCGTTGTAGCAGCATCTGGTGTAATTTTAATTTTATTAGGCCTTTTCCCTAAATTAGCCGCTATCGTAGCTTGTATTCCAAATGCTGTACTAGGGGGCGCAGGGATTGCTATGTTCGGCATGATTATCGCCAGTGGGATTCGTTCTCTTGGTAAAGTTAGTTTCGATGGTAACTATAACCTGATGCTAGTTGCCATTAGTATTGGGGTATCCATGATTCCTCTTGCAGCACCTCAATTCTATACACACTTTCCAGCATGGGCTCAAATTCTGTTGAAATCTGGTATCACAGCTGGTAGTATAGTAGCTGTTATTTTAAATGTAATGTTTAATGGTTTTGGTTATAAAACTGTTAACGAACCTAATCGTGCGACTCGTAAATATCGCCACTTCACACGATTCAAAGGTTATCCTAAACATTTCTACCAATAAGATATAGTTAGACGAGTTTACTCTCATGCGATTATATGTATTGTCTCTCACAGTAGAAGCCTTGTTAGTATAGGTAAAACATCAATATATATGGTTTCGTTTGTTAAAAAGATCTCACTCTGATTTGGAGTGAGGTCTTTTTTTATGGAATCGTATACTACTTTGGTATATAATTAAATAATATTATTGCAAAGGAGACGCATTATGAAAGACGAGCGATTTATAGTTACATATAGAATAGAAGCGAGTACATATGAAGAAGCAAAATCAATTGCTTGGGCTGTTCAAGTGGAGCAAACTATAGAATTTCCTTATGAGTTTGTAACGGATCCATACATTAAAGAAACTATTACTGGTCGACTAGAATCTCTTGAACCTATAGTAGAAGACTCTCCTTATATCAATGTAGGTGTGATGCCAAATGCTGTAATTGACACCTCTCGTTACTATTTGGCTCGTATTTCATATCACGTAGATACCACGGCCTTAGAGGCTACACAATTTTTAAATGTTGTCTTTGGTAATTCTTCGTTACAGCCACATATTTGGGTAGTAGATATTGAACTATGTCCAACACTTTACGATGTGTTTAAGGGACCACAATTTGGCTTACAAGGAATTCGTCGATTAGTGGAAACCCCGACGCGTCCAATGATTCAAGCCGTTGTAAAGCCGATGGGCACACCGAATGTAGAATTGGCTCGTATGTGTGGCGCTTACACACGTGGTGGTGCAGATGTCATAAAGGATGATCATGGTATTTCTAATCAGTCCTTCTCTCAATATAAAGATCGTGTAAAACGATGTGCTGCTATGGTACAGGAAATGAATGCTGTACATGGTACACATACTTTATATGCTGCAAACGTATCAGGTGATGGTACAGATGTGTTAGAACGCGCTTATTTTGCCAAAGAGGCTGGTGCTACAGCTCTCATGGTGGCTGCAGGTCTCGTTGGTTTCGGTTGGTTACACAAATTAGCTACTGATGAAAACTTACGATTGCCCATTATTCATCATCCAGCTTATTCTGGTGGATTTGTAAGCCCTGGTGTATCTGGAGTAGCTGACTATTTACAACTAGGTTTATTACCTCGTATCTTTGGGGCTGATATGCCAATTTTCGTATCTTATGGTGGACGCTTTACTTTTACAGAGGAACAATGCAAGAGGATTTCCTCTTACATTAAACAGCCATTAGGTTTGATGAAAGCAGCTTGCCCGGCACCGGGTGGTGGTGTTACAGATGCTCGTCTTAATGAACTCGTTGAGCTGTACGGAAATGATACTATGTTCCTCGTTGGCGGTGACATGTTCCGTCGAGGATCAGATATTGAGGCTAATATGTCGTACTTTGTAGAGCGTTTGACTAAATTATCTGAAAGAACGTAATAATAGCTTGAATTTAAATGAGTTAATACAATATTTAACTAAATAACTAAGCTATTGACTTTTACAGAAATAATAGATTTATGATTAAGTATATGGAGTGTTTTGATGAGTGAATCATCACCGTTGGAGGTCCATGTCCTTGCCAGTGGTAGCAAGGGCAATTGTACAGTAATAAAAAAAGGGAACTCTGTCATATTGCATGATGTAGGCATTAGTTGCCGGCGCATTGTCAATGGGTTAAAAGAATTGCATATAGACATGGCTCAGGTGGAGGGCATATTCGTCAGTCATGAACATAGTGATCATATTGCGGGACTACAACAATTACTAAAACGATTTGATCTTCCTGTGTATACGAAGCAGGGCACATGGCGTGAAATTCAAGATAAGTTAATCGTACCGAAGAATCGATTGATTGAGCTTACAAAGGGCAGTTTAACGTTGGGCGGTCTCACCGTAGAGCCGTTTTCGGTAAGTCATGATGCGGCTGATCCAATTGGAATAAATGTGTTTGCTGGGAACGATAAGGCAACTGTTGTTACTGATACAGGTGTGATTTCAGATGATATTTTACGCAGGCTTGATGATACGACGCTGTTAGTGCTAGAGGCAAATTATGATCCGCATATGTTGCGTTTCGGACCCTATCAGCCGTTTTTAAAACAACGTGTGGCTAGTGATGAAGGTCATTTGAGTAATGAAATGGCTGCACAAGCTCTACTCATGATGAAGCGTCCTAATTTTATGCAAGTTATATTGGCTCATCGATCTGAAAATAATAATAATGCTGTCCTTGTTACTCAAACTATTGGTAAAATGCTTGTGGATGGTGGTGTTCGTATTGGACCTGAAATGAAGCTGCAACATGGTCAACCTAATGAAATCGTGTCCATCCAATCTGTGAAGAGGTAAAAATGAGATTTTATATAGTCTGTATTGGTAAATTGAAGAATGCTTATTTACGTGAGGGTGTAGCAGAGTTTGTGAAACGTATGCGTCCCTATGGTGGTATTACAATTACAGAGCTGAATGAAAGTAAAATTGGAGATAAGCCGAGTGATGCGGATCGCAAACAAGTTGTTGCCGAAGAAGGAGACCGTTTATTAAAAGCGGTTCCTAAAAATGCGTATACCGTATTACTTGATGTGTATGGCAAAACGATGTCCTCTGAAGAACTCGCTAAGACGGTATCTAAACTTGAGGTGGATGGTGTGAGCGATATGGCCTTCATTATTGGCGGTGCCTTTGGGGTGAGTGATACATTACGTCAGACTGCAAATTATAAATTATCCTTTAGCCCTATGACTTTTACACATCAAATGGTTCGATTGTTACTTGTAGAGCAAATATATCGAGCATCAAAAATTAATCGCAATGAACCTTATCATTGGTAGAAGACGTAGACTTAAAAATTATTTGTATAATACTTTCAGAAAAAAAGGAGTTTTATTATACTGTGGCGAATAGTATAATAAAGCAAGATGTATTTGTAAGGAGGAATTCACTATGAAAATCCAAGAAGTAATGAATAAATACCCTGTTACTGTTGGCAAAGATGCGCCGATTTCTGATGTAGCTGATTTATTGGTTAAATATAATTTAACAGCTGTGTCCGTAGTGGATGATGATAATAAGTTGTTAGGTATTATCTCTGAAGGTGATTTACTTTATAAAAAAGTACGTCCTCATGTGCCTCATTATGTTAATGTATTAGGCGCTAGCATCTATTACAATGGCATCGGTGAATATAATGCTCAATTTAAAAAATTATTGGCATCTCACGTTCATGAGTTGATGACTGATGAAGTAATTACAACCACACCGGATAAAGATGTAGAAGAAATTGTATCTGTTATGCTTGATCAACATTTGAAAAATGTGCCAGTTGTAGATAAAGAGTACCGTTTGATTGGAATTTTGTCTCGTCGGGACATTATCAAATTGATTGCTAAAGATAACTAATTGGCATAATTATGTAAAATATGTAAAGACCACCCGTTTTGGGGTGGTCTTTTAGTGTATATTGAGAAGAATTGCATTGACCTTGCATTTATGTTATTATTAGGAGTGCATAATATACTACAGAAATTTGGGCATATTGCCCTTCAAGGAGGACATATTTTAAATGAAAGCAACTGTAAATCCTGTTGATCAACACGTAGTAACGTTAACTATTGAAGTACCTGCAGCAGAAGTAGATAAGGGCATTAAACAAGCTGTAAAACGCATTGCAGGTCAAGTGAACATCCCTGGCTTCCGCAAAGGACATGCGCCTCGCCGTATTTTGGAAATGAACTTCGGTAAAGAAGCTATCTTGGAAGAAGCGTTTGAAGTATTGGCTAGCCAAAACTATAGTGCTGCACTTCGTGAAAATGATATCGTGCCTGTATCTGAACCTGAAATCGAACGCGAACAATTCGAAGAAGGCAAAGATTTGATTTTCAAAGCTACTGTAACTAAACGCCCTGAAGTTAAACTTGGCGATTACAAAGGCTTAGAAGCAGATAAACAAGATGCTACAGTATCTGATGAACAAATCGAAGAACAGTTGAACAATATTCGTGAACAACAAGCAAAAATGGTTGTTGCTGAAGAAGGCGCTACAATTCAAAAAGACGACTTTGCAGTAATCGACTTTGCTGGTTCCGTTGATGGTAAACCTTTTGATGGTGGTGAAGGTAAATCCTACCCATTACAGATCGGTTCTGGTAGCTTCATTCCTGGCTTCGAAGATCAATTGATTGGCGCTAAAGCTGGTGATGATGTAACTGTAAAAGTAACATTCCCTGAAGACTACTTCGTAGCAGAACTTGCTGGTAAAGAAGCAGAATTCAAAACTCATATCCATGATATTAAACGTAAAGAATTGCCTGAATTGAATGATGAATTCGCAAAAGAAGCAAGCTCTTACGAAACTATTGAAGAATTGAAAAAAGATCTTCGCACTAAAATGGAGGAAGAAGCTTCCCGTCGTGCAATCGATACTTACAATGCTGACTTGATTCAAACAGCTGTTAAAAATGCAACTGTAGAAATCCCAGAAGTAATGATTAAAGATCGCGTAGAACAAATGATTCAAGAATTGGCTATGAATATGGAAGGCCGTGGCTTGAAACTTGATGACTACTTGAAATTCTCCAATAAAACTATCGAAGATTTACGCTCTGAATACAAAGATTCCGCAGCTGAAAACGTACGCGCTGATTTAGTATTGGATGCTATTGCAACTGCTGAAGGTATCGAAGTAACTCCAGATGATATGAACCGTGAAATCTTCATTATGGCTCAAAACTTTGGGGCAGATCCTAAAGAAGTTTGGGATATTATTGCAAAAGAAGGTCGTGTAGCTATGTTGGCAGGCTCTGTAGCTCGCAAAAAAGCAGCTCGATTCATTATTGATAATGCAAAAGGCGCTGAAGCGGCTGAATAATAGTTTGCTCAACTAGGTACATGAAAAGGTGATTACATGTATGTACCAATCGTAGTTGAACAAGGTGAACGCGGAGAGCGTTCCTATGATATTTACTCTCGCTTGTTAAAGGATCGCATTATTTTCCTTGGTGGCCCCATCGATGATAATGTGGCAAATGCGGTTATTGCGCAAATGTTATTCCTGGAAGCAGAGGATCCTGATAAGGATATCCATTTGTACATCAATAGCCCTGGTGGTGTTGTAACCGCAGGTATGGCTATTTATGATACGATGCAATATATTAAACCAGATGTGTCTACTATTTGTGTAGGCTCTGCAGCGAGCATGGGTGCTGTGCTTTTAACAGCTGGCACTAAAGGTAAACGATATGCGTTACCTCATGCGCGCATCATGATTCACCAACCATTAGGTGGTGTACAAGGACAAGCATCTGAAATTGAAATCCATGCCCGTGAGATTCTTCGCATGCGTGAAGAGTTAAATGGTATCTTAGCTTCTCGCAGTGGACAAGATATTGAAGTAGTAGCTCGCGATACAGATCGCGATAACTTCATGAGTGCTCAGGATGCCGTTGAATACGGCTTAATTGATGAGGTGCTCACAAGAGAACCTGTAGAAAGCAAGTAATGGAGGCGCCCCTTGGCAAAAGATAAAGACACTATGCGCTGCAGTTTTTGTGGACGCACAAGCGAAGAAGTCCGCAAATTAGTGGCGGGGCCTAACGTGTATATTTGTGATGAATGCGTTGAAGTTTGTGAACGCATCATTGCAGATGAGTTGGCTACGGTTGAGACGGACGACTTCAATTTAAAAGAATTGCCAACGCCTAGAGAAATTAAAGCTCATCTTGACGAATATGTCATTGGTCAAGATGATGCTAAAATCTCTTTAGCCGTGGCTGTATATAATCACTACAAACGTTTACAAACAGATAATGTAGTTGATGATGTAGAATTACAAAAGGCTAATGTTTTATTCATTGGTCCTACTGGTAGTGGTAAAACACTATTGGCTCAAACCTTAGCGAAAATGCTAGAAGTACCATTTGCTATTGCAGATGCTACAAGCTTAACTGAGGCTGGGTATGTAGGGGAAGATGTAGAAAACATCTTACTCAAAATTATCCAAGCTGCAGATTATGATATAGCTCGGGCTGAACGTGGCATTATCTATATCGATGAAATTGATAAGATTGCTCGTAAGTCTGAGAACCCTTCCATTACACGTGATGTGTCTGGTGAAGGCGTACAACAAGCATTGCTTAAAATCTTAGAAGGTACTGTCGCTTCTGTTCCCCCACAAGGTGGTAGGAAGCATCCTAATCAAGAAATGCTTCAAATTGACACTACGAATATTCTCTTTATTTGTGGTGGTGCATTTGATGGTATGGATAAGGTTATTACTAAGCGTACCGCTAAGAAAACACTTGGCTTTGGTGCAGATGTACAGCGTAAAGAAGAACGCAATGTATCGGCTATCTTAAAAGATGTTGTACCTGAAGATTTATTAAAATTTGGCTTGATTCCTGAGTTTATTGGACGTTTGCCAGTAATGGTGACATTAGATCAATTAGACAGAGATGCGTTAATTCAAATTTTGACAAAGCCTAAAAATGCATTAACAAAACAATATGAAAAAATTCTATCCCTTGATGGTGTAGAATTAACTTTCACTGAAGATGCATTAGAAGAAATCGCTGATGAAGCATTACAGCGAAAAACAGGTGCTCGTGGTTTGCGTGCTATCATTGAAAAGGTGATGAAACGCGTAATGTTTGAGGTTCCTTCCATGCCGGAAGTAACTAAGTGCATTGTGAATCGTGAATCCGTATTAAGCACAGGCGAACCTATACTCAAAAATGAGGCAGACCAAGACATCCAGTTGAAATCGTAATTCGAAGAAACTCATTTCTGTGTAGGAATGAGTTTCTTTTCATAATATATATATATACCTGGAGGAAGTATGAATTTACTCGAAGTTGGGATCCCTACCGTACCTCTCAGAGGTATGGTAGTATACCCGAATATCGTGATTCACCTCGATATCGGTCGAGACAAATCCATTAAGGCGGTGGAAGCCGCAATGAATGAGGACCGCATTTTAGCCGTCGTAACTCAAAAAGATGATGCTGTAGATGCACCAACAGTTCATGATTTAGCCCAAATGGGTACATTAGTAAAAATTAAACAAATGTTGCGCTTACCAGGTGGTATAGTACGTGTTCTTGTAGAGGGCATCACTCGTATTCGTCTTATGAATATTACTAGCATGGACCCTTATTATATAGGAGACTATGAA
Source organism: Veillonella parvula (assembly GCF_036456085.1). Taxonomy (NCBI): domain Bacteria; kingdom Bacillati; phylum Bacillota; class Negativicutes; order Veillonellales; family Veillonellaceae; genus Veillonella; species Veillonella parvula. The sequence goes on from NZ_CP138632.1 coordinate 133,166, forward strand.
CGAGTGGCGTCTGAATTTGAAGACGATGTAGAGCTTGAAGCTTATCGTCGTTTGGTTCAAGCTAAATTTGGCGAATGGGCAGAAGAAGCTAAATCAGTTACTGATGAAGGTGTAACGCGCGTTATGGAATTACGCAATCCTTGTGAATTAGCTGACCAAGTTGCATTTCTATTGCCTATTAATAATTTGAAACGTCAAGAGTTACTTGAAGAATTATCTGTGGCTCGTCGTCTTAACATGATTGTAGGCATTTTAAATATGGAATTACAAATCTCTGATTTGGAAAATTCCATCAATAATCAAGTGCGTCAATCTATGGAAAAAGCGCAGAAGGAATATTTCTTGCGCGAAAAAATCCGCGTTATCCACGATGAGTTGGGTGATAAAGGGAATCCCGAGGAGGAGGCAGAAGAACTACGAGTTAAGTTAAAAGCACTTAATCTAAGTGAAGACGTACATACGCGTATTGATAAAGAAATTTCTCGTTACAGCCGCATGCCTCAATTGATGCCGGAAGCAACAATTTTGCGCAATTACCTAGATTGGGTATTGGCATTACCGTGGAACGAATTAACGGAAGATCGTTTAGATATTAAGGGCGCTCATGCTATGCTCGAGGCCGATCATTATGGCCTTGAAAAGGTTAAGAAACGCATTTTAGAATTTTTAGCGGTTCGTAAATTAACTGGTAAAAATAGTGGCTCTATTCTTTGTTTAGTAGGCCCACCGGGCGTTGGTAAAACCTCTTTGGCTACCTCTATTGCTAAAGCAATGAATCGTAAGTTTATCCGTGCATCCTTAGGTGGTGTTCGTGATGAAGCTGAAATTCGTGGACATCGACGTACTTATATTGGTGCTTTACCTGGTCGTATGATTCAGGGGTTAAAAAATGTAGGTACTAAGAATCCTGTATTTTTATTGGATGAAATTGATAAATTAGCATCTGATTATAAAGGTGATCCATCTTCAGCGTTATTAGAAGTATTGGATCCAGAACAAAATAGCACATTTAGTGATCACTTTATCGAAGTACCGTTCGACTTCTCTGAAGTTTTCTGGATTACTACGGCTAATGTAGCATCTAATATTCCTGGTCCATTGTTAGATCGTATGGAAATTATTGAGTTGTCCAGCTATATGGAAGAAGAAAAACTAGAAATTGCTAAGCGTTACTTAACACCTAAGCAAATTAAGAAAAATGGCCTTGAAGATTACAAGGTTAAATTATCTGATGCTGTGTTAAGAAAGGTAATTTCCGAATATACTCGCGAAGCAGGTGTTCGTACTTTAGAGAAAACAATTGCTAAGATTTGCCGTAAGATTGCTTTCAAAGTAGTTGAAGAAGGCGGAGACGCACCAAAAGTCACTACTAAGAATCTTCACGAATTCTTAGGCGCACCAATCTTTGTTGACCAAGAGCGAGAAAAGAAAGCACAAGTTGGCTATGTAAATGGATTAGCTTGGACATCTGTTGGTGGTGTAGTATTACCATGTGAAGCTACAACTATGAATGGTACCGGTAAATTGGCTTTAACTGGTAGCCTCGGCAAGGTTATGCAAGAGTCTGGTCAAGCAGCTATGAGTTATATTCGCCATAATGCAAAAGCTTTAAAGATTGAAGAAGATTTTTATAAAAAGCTTGATATTCACGTTCACTTGCCAGAAGGGGCAACCCCTAAAGATGGTCCTTCAGCAGGTATTACAATGACATTAGCTATGGTATCTATTTTGACTAACCGCAAGATTCGTTCTGATATTGCCATGACTGGTGAAATCACATTGCGTGGCCGCGTATTACCAATAGGCGGCTTAAAAGAAAAATTATTAGCAGCCTTGTCTCATGGTATAAAAGAGGTATTGATTCCAAAAGGCAATGAAAAGGATATTGCAGAATTACCTGACATTGTGAAAGAGGGCCTCATCATTACGCCAGTTAAGACAATGGATGAAGTATTAGCAAAGGCACTTGTGTAATGCAAAAGAAGAAAAAATCCACTAAACCAATGGGCCCAAAACCACAATATACACGAAAAGAACCAAAGGGGCCTCGTATTATAGCGGCAAAATATAATACTTCCTGTGTGAAGGCGGATCAATATCCTGAAGGGGATACCGTAGAAATCGCCTTCCTTGGACGCTCTAATGTGGGCAAGTCTTCGTTGATTAATTCTTTATGTAACTATCGTGGGTTAGCCCTCGTTAGTGGTCAGCCAGGTAAGACTAAGACGATAAACTACTTTGATATTGAATCAAAAGAGGATATTTCTGAAACCGAGGAACGCAGATATAACTGGTTTCTCGTTGACCTTCCTGGTTATGGTTTTGCAAAGACAAATAAAGGAAACCGCAATCTGTGGTCTTCCTTTATTGCCGATTATATTTTACATTCTGAACGATTGATGTTGTTGTGTTTACTTATCGATGGTCGCCATCCTGAAATGGCCATTGATAAGGTGGCCTTTGATTGGCTCGTCGAAGCCGGTGTTCCGTTACAAATTGTAGTGACCAAGGCCGATAAATTGACGGCTAAAGAAAAGTCTGCAAGCTTGTCTATTATTAAAGAGCTATATCCAACGGCTACCTCGCCGATTTTGTACAGCTCTTTAAAGCATACTGGACGTGAGCTTTTACAACAACGAATCAATAAAATTTTGGTAGGAGATGAAGCATGAGTCAAACGAACGAATTAGAGATTATGGAACGCATTGCTCTAGATTTAGAGCATGTCGAAGAGTCTCTTGCATCATCTTTTAATACCGGTGCAGAGGACTTCAATGCACTGATTCGACCGTTATCAGCAGCAGGTGGTAAGCGTTTGCGCGCTCAATTGTGTCTATTGATTGCTAATGCAGGTACATCTATAGAGCGTCAACGCATTAAAATTGCTGAGGCTGTTGAAATGCTTCATTTAGCAACACTTATCCATGATGATGTTTTAGATCAAGCTGAAATTCGCCGTGGGGAGGATACAATTCACATGCATAAAGGCAATAAGGTAGCTATCCTTAGTGGTGATTATTTATTTGCTAAAGCATTTAAAATCGTATCTGAAATGACGAATATGAAGTATCTTCAAGTATTCTCTCATATTATTACATGCCTCGTAGAAGGTGAGTTCATGCAAATGGAAGATGTATATCGCATCGATCAAGGCATAGAGCGTTATATGACAAAGACGCAAAAGAAAACAGCAGACTTCATGGAAGGCTGTATGGAGCTTGGTGGTCTCTTAGGAGATTGGCAAGAGGATGAAATCATAGAGTTGAAAAAATATGGTCATGCATTAGGCATGGCATTCCAAATTACAGACGATATTATGGATTATCGTGAAACAGCGGAAACAACGGGAAAGCCTGTAGGGAATGATCTTCGAGAGGGACTATTGACGTATCCGTTATTAAGCATCGTTAACGATGGTAATAAAGATAAATTGCTTGAAGATATTAAAGGCTTAAATAATGGTGGTAATGAGCAAGACATTATTGATTATGTTATTGCTCAAGGTGGAATTGATAATACATTAGCTGTAGCTGATAAATATTGTAAAGATGCTCTAGCGGCACTCGCTGCAGTGCGTGATTTCTCAGGGAAGGAATTCCTTGTGATGGCTGTAGAAAATCTGGCTGATAGAAAGGTATAATATGGAACCATTCGAACCAAAATCGGATTTCGAATATCCCATGCAAAAACCTTCTTTTGATAGTGTAGTTCGTCAAAAACGGCGTGAAGCAGAACAAAAGTCTGAGCAAGAACGATATAAGGTGGCAACTCAACACATTCCTGAGGATGTGGAAGATGAACCAGTTTATACGGCTATAGAGCAGAAGATGATGGATGAAGCAAGGGAATTGTCTCTTGTAGGACATCTTTCAGAGCTGCGAAAACGATTGATTATAATAGCTGTAGCAGTTATTGTGGGAACTTGTATTTCTTATTATTATGTAGACTTATTATTGGAAATACTCCTAAAACCGGCTGGCAAGCTCTATTATATGAGACCTACTGAAGCATTTTTTACATATATGAAGGTGTCTGTTGTAGGTGGCTTAGTCATAGCCGCTCCCATTATATTGCATCAGATTTGGCTATTTGTTAAGCCTGCACTAACTGTGCGAGAAAAGCAGCTATCTAACTGGATCTTACCAGTAGCAATTGGTCTATTCGGGATAGGTATTGTATTTTCTTATTTTCTCGTATTGCCTGCAGCGGTAAAGTTCTTTATGGGCTTTGCTACAGATGAATTACAACCGATGTTTTCTATTGGTCAGTATATGGACTTTGTATTATCCTTTGTACTGCCCTTTGGATTTATCTTTGAGTTGCCGTTGATCTTAATTATTTTGGGATATTTCAACTTAATTACATCACGCTTTTTAAAAACGAAGCGAAAGATATTTATTCTTATATCCTTTATCATAGGTGCTGTCATTTCACCTACACCGGATATGTTCTCGCAAACGATGATTGCATTACCTATGATATTGCTATATGAAACAAGCCTATTTGTATTGGCTAAGATTATGAAGCGCTAAGGAGTCTTTTAGGAGGAACGATGAAAACCTACGAAAATTTAACCACATATAATCCTGGTGAAATAGAAGGCAAATGGTATTCTTATTGGGAAAATCAAGGATACTTTCACGAAGAAGTAGACACGAATAAAGAGCCATTTAGTATCGTATTACCACCTCCTAATGTAACTGGTATGTTGCATATGGGGCATGCCCTTGATAACACATTACAAGACATCCTCATCCGTTTCAAACGCATGCAAGGCTACAATGTATTGTGGATGCCAGGTACAGACCACGCTGGTATTGCTACACAAATCAAAGTAGAAGAGATGCTTGCTAAAGAAGAAGGAAAATCTCGCTATGATTTGGGCCGTGAAAAATTCGTAGAGCGCGTGTGGGAATGGAAAAAAGAATATGGTGATACTATTGTAAAACAAATCCGTAGCCTTGGCGCATCCTGTGATTGGAACCGTGAGCGATTTACTTTGGATGAAGGGTATTACCATGCAGTGCGCGAAGTATTTGTAAGCCTTTATGAAAAAGGTTTGATCTATCGCGGTGAACGCATCATCAACTGGTGTCCTCGTTGTGCCACTGCGTTATCTGATGTTGAAGTTGAGCATGAAGACGAACATGGCCATTTATGGCATATTAAATATCCTGTAAAAGGTGAAGATAATCGTTTTGTTGTTGTTGCTACAACTCGTCCAGAAACAATGTTTGGTGACGTAGCAGTAGCAGTAAATCCTGATGATGATCGTTATAAAGATCTCATTGGTAAAACATTGATCTTGCCATTTGTTAATCGAGAAATTCCTGTAATTGCCGATGACTATGTAGATGCTAGCTTCGGTACAGGCTGTGTAAAAATTACACCTGCTCATGACCCTAATGACTTTGAAATGGGCCAACGTCATAATTTGGAATCCATCGTTGTTATGAACAATGATGCAACAATGAATGAAGGTGCTGGCAAATTTAATGGCTTACCTCGTGAAGAAGCGCGTAAACAAGTAGTAGCAGAACTTAAAGAATTAGGCCTACTTGAAAAAATTGATGATCATGACCATGCAGTAGGTCATTGCTCCCGTTGTAATACAATCATCGAACCAATGGTATCTAAACAATGGTTCGTAGATATGAAACCATTGGCAGAGCCCGCTCTTAAGGTTGTTAAAGACCACGAAGTAGAGTTCGTTCCTGAACGTTTTACAAAAACATATGTGAACTGGCTTGAAAATATCCGCGATTGGACGATTTCTCGTCAATTGTGGTGGGGCCATCGCATTCCTGCATGGTATTGTGATAACTGTGGTGAAACTATCGTTAGCCGTGAAGATATTACAGAATGTCCTCATTGCCACGGTCATGTTACACAAGATCCAGATGTTCTTGATACATGGTTTAGCTCTGGTTTATGGCCGTTTGCCACAATGGGTTGGCCTAAGCAAACTCCAGAACTTAAACAATGGTATCCAACAAGTGTGCTTGTAACTGGTTACGATATTATCTTCTTCTGGGTTGCTCGTATGATCTTTATGGCTCTTGAGTTTGAACATGAAATTCCCTTTAAACATGTATTTATTCATGGTCTTGTTCGCGATAGCCAGGGCCGTAAAATGAGTAAATCTTTGGGCAATGGTATTAATCCGCTTGAAGTTATCGACCAATATGGTGCTGATGCATTGCGCTTTACTCTTGTAACTGGCAACACACCTGGTAACGATATGCGTTTCTATATGGAACGTGTTGAGGCTAACCGTAACTTTGCCAATAAGATTTGGAATGCATCAAAATTTGTATTGATGAACCTTACAAATTATGATGAAAGTTTTGTTCCAACAGCAGATGATTTGACATTAGCAGACCAATGGATTGTTCAAAAATACAATGAAACCGTACAAAGCGTAACATCTAATCTCGATAAATTCGAACTTGGTGAAGCTGCAAGCTCCGTATATGATTTCATTTGGAATACGTACTGCGATTGGTACATTGAATTAGCGAAACCTCGTTTGTATAGTGAAAGCAACGAACGTGATCGTCGTACAGTTCAATATTTACTTGTAACAATCTTACGTCATATGCTCGAATTATTACATCCATTCATGCCGTTCGTAACTGAACATATTTGGCAACATTTGCCACACGAAGGGGACAGCATCGTTGTTACTAAATGGCCTGAAGCATTGAAATTCGATAATCTTGAAGGGGCAGCACGTCAAATGGAAGTTATGATGGATGCTATCAAAGGTATTCGTAACATGCGTGCTGAAATGAATGTGCCTTTAGGTAAAAAAGCTGAGGTTATCGTAGCGCCAACAGATGAAGCATTAGCTAAAACTGTAGCAGAACATAGTGACTACTTCGTAACATTGGCTTGGGCTGAGAAAGTAACAATTCTTAGTACCGATGATCCAAAACCAGAAAATGCGACTGTAACCGTTGTCAATGGTATGGAAGTATATCTCTTACTTAAAGACTTGATTGACGGTGAAAAAGAAAGAGAGCGTATTGCAAAGGAAAAAATCCAAATGGAAAAAGAAATTTCTCGTTTGGAAGGTAAATTGTCTAACCAAGGCTTCTTAGCAAAAGCGCCTGAAGCTGTAGTAGCAAAAGAAAAAGAAAAGTTAGAAGAATATAAACAAAAACAACAAGCGTTATTGGAACGTGAAGCGTTCCTTGAAACCTTATAATAGGAGGTTTATATGACATATCAGGAGGCCTTAGCCTATTTGGAGCAGGCATCTTCATTTGGTATTAAACCTGGCCTTGAACGAATTACGGCTCTTATGGATGTGTTAGGGAATCCACAAGAAGATTATAAAATTGTTCATGTTACAGGTACAAATGGTAAGGGCTCGGTTACCTCATATATTTCCTACGCACTGTTTACAAGTGGATTACGGGTGGGGCGATTTACATCGCCTCACCTTCAATCCTATACGGAGCGTATTCAAATTAATGATGGAAATATAACAGAGGAAGCCTTTGGAAAATTAATTAGTCGCGTAAAGATTGCAGTAGATACTATTATTAGTAATGGAATAGAAGCGCCAACACAATTTGAAATATTAACAGCTGCCGCATTTTTATTCTTTAAGGATCAAGGTGTCGACTATGCTGTAGTAGAAGTTGGTTTAGGTGGCTTACTAGATTCTACTAATATCGTGACTCCAAAAGTATCTGTTATTACTAATGTAACAATAGATCATCAAGCATATTGTGGTGATACTGTCGAGGAAATTGCACGCCATAAAGCGGGGATTATCAAATCTAAAGTGCCTGTAGTGACAGCTGCACAAGATACACCTCTTAATGTTATTGAGGACGTAGCTAAAAAACAACATGCTAAGCTTTATGTTTTTAATAAAGATTTTGGTATCGATAGCCGTAGCGCTGTAACGGGTGGTCAAATGATTACGGTTAGTTCTAACGATGCTGCACCTGCTATGCTGTTTACGACGATGGCTGGCATTCATCAATCTGTAAATCTCGCTTGTGCATTGATGGCCGTACGCCTGTTGATGAAAGAGGATACGAACATCAGTGAAGAAACGATGCGTGAAGGATTTGCCCGCACTACGTGGGCGGGGCGCTTTGAAGTTAAACGAGGCTTAGATCGTACCTTTATATTTGACGGTGCTCACAATGCGGCAGGGGCTGAGTCTTTTGCCATGACGTACAATGAACTATTTAAGGACACACCGAAAACGGTGGTAATGGCTATCCTTAAAGATAAAGACCAAGAGGCTATTATTCGTGAAGTGGTTAAATCTGGCGACACAGTCCTCGTTGTACCTGCACCAACAGATAGAACAGAGGTACCTGAAAACTTGGTTGAAGTGATTCGCCGTACTGTACCTAAGGTGACGGCTCAAACTGCAGAATCTGTTGAGGCTGCATTAGCATTGGCATACAAACATACAAAGACTGGTGATATCATTGCTGTATGTGGTTCTTTATATATTCTAGGGGATGCTCGTCAGTGGTTTTTCCATGAGATGAGTCATTGAGGTGAGAATATGGAACTCTCACTCATTCCTAATCAGAAACGACTTACCTTTTATATTGAACGATTAATCTATGGTGTCGTTATTGCGATGCCTCTTCAACCAATGGTAGGAGATGTACTTCTCTGGTTGGCTATAGGTTTGGCATTATATGATTTAATTTCTAGTAAATCATTGAGTTTGCCGACAGGTTATTTATCTTGGACTGTTATGATCTTTGTTATCTGGACAGGTATATCGTCGTTAATGTCCCCAAACTGGGATTGGTCTATTCAGAGCTGGTTCTACCAAATTGTAGCGGGTGGGGGCATGTACTATTTAGTTCGTACCTATATTCGAACACCTAAACAGTGGAACTATTTTCTTCGTGCCTTTTTAGGTACAGCCGTTCTTGTATGCATTATTGGGGCCTATCAGTATATATTTGTTCCTAATATACATATAAAAGAATGGGTAGATGCAGCACAATTCCCTAAATTGATGCGTCGAATGGCGTCTACATTGCAAAATCCTAATTTGCTAGGGGCTTATCTGTTGATGGTACTAAGTGTATGTATTAGCTATATTCTTGTTTATATGAAAGAGAATCGTACTCGTGAAGTTGTTACAATGCTGATCATTGGTGTTGTACTATTTCTAACGATGTTATTAACCTATTCGCGTGGTATTTGGATTAGTTTTGCGGCCATGATTCTGTATTGGGCTATTTTCGTAGAACGAAGACTATTCTTATCCTTGTTAGTGGTACCGTTAATTCTATACTTCTATGAAGGGGAAGTTGCTTCACGACTTTGGTCTATATTCCAAGGTCATGATACGTCATCAGATCTTCGCTGGGCTCTATGGGATAGCACAATGTATATCGTACGAGAAAATCCAATCTTTGGTATTGGGTGGAATACATTCTACTTAGTTTATCCAGAGTATAACTATTACATTCAAGGTCCTAATGTGTTGATGTATCATGCCCATAATTTATATTTAAACATATTGGCTGAAACAGGTATTCCTGGCTTGCTATCATTCCTAGCAGTTATCGTCGGTCATGTTATTACATCTGTTCGTTTGAAAGGGGATATGTTCCGACAAGCTGCACAGATAGGTATAGGCGCTTTAGCTATCGGAGTTCTTTTTAGTGGATTGTCTGATTTTGAGCTCTATAGCCATCAAGTTACTATTGTTTTTTGGCAACTCCTTGGTTGGGTTGGGGCCTTTGTGAAAGTACAACTTTCCACAAAGGCCCATATGTAAAAGGTATATTTTGTATAATTAGTAAGTTTTATGGTAGCGATACAATTTCATAGTATGGTATAATTTATACATACCTTAGCAGGGTAAGCTTAAGTATATTTAACCGGTTTTCTAATGTTAGAATAATTGAACATTATTGCTTGCATTTGAAAACCGGTTTTTTGTATATCTATATTTTTATAGGAGGTGTAGCGGTCAGTTTCTGTATATATTATTTCTTTATTATATTGATAAGGCTCTATATGTTGTATTGAGATAGTTCGATATACATAAAAAACAACAATATATACTATTAAATTGATAATTCCTGTGAGTTATATCGGTGTGAATAAAACTTATGTGAAAATGTAAAAACCTATGCGTTTTGGTCATAATGCACAGTCGGAGTGTGATAAAAAATACATTTTAGTAATATAAGTTGACAATACATTGGATGTGGACTACGATGAAGTCGGTTTAAGGAACGTATTAGACCAAAGAGATTCAATTGTCGTTTAACAATGTTACTCTTAAAGGAGATGGTTATGGTGATAGACATCAAAGACCGCGTAAAAAATGTGGACCTGCAAGGTAAAATTGTCACTGCTTATGATGCAGCTCAGTTGATTAACCCTAATGATAAAGTTGGTATTTCCGGCTTTACACCATCGGGTTATGCAAAAGTTGTGCCATTGGCATTGGCAGAACGAATGGAAAAAGAACCATTCAAAATCGATTTGTGGACAGGTGCTTCCGTAGGTGATGAAGCTGATGGCGCATTAACTCGTGCTAATGGTATTAATCGCCGCTTTCCATATCAAACCAATAAAGATATGAGAAAGGCTTTAAATGGTGGAGATGTTAAATACATCGATATGCATTTAAGCACAATGGCACAAAATATTCGTTATGGATTTTTTGGGGATTTAGATGTAGCAATTATTGAAGTATGTCAAATCAACGAAGATGGTTCTTTAGTACCGACTACTTCTGTTGGTAATTCTCCAACATTTGTTAGTCAAGCTAAAAAGGTTATCGTAGAGGTAAATGTATCTCAACCATTATCTTTAGTTGGTATGCATGATATCTATGAACCGTTGGATCCACCACATCGTAAACCAATTCCGTTGGAACAGGCCGGCGATCGTATCGGTACAGAAGCAATACCTTGTGATCCTAGCAAAATCATTGCTGTGGTTCCAAGTGATGTACCTGATACAACAAGACCTTTAGCTGCTATTGATGATGATGCAAAGGCAATGAGTCAACATCTTATCAAATTCTTTGAACAAGAAATTGCAGAAGGTCGTTTGCCTAAAAACTTGCTTCCGTTGCAATCCGGCGTAGGTTCTGTAGCAAATGCGGTAATCAGTGGCTTGGCTCAAGGGCCTTTCACAGATTTATCTATTTATACAGAAGTAATTCAAGACGGTATGTTTGACTTAATCGATGCTGGTAAAGTAACTGTATGTTCCGGTACTGCATTGAGTCCTTCTCCAGATGGATTGAAACGTTTCTATGCGAATATTGATGAATATCGTAAAAAAATAATTCTTCGTCCGCAAGAAATTTCCAATAACCCTGGTATTGCTCGTCGTATTGGTGTCATTGCCATGAATACCGCTATCGAATTTGATATTTTTGGCAATGTAAACTCTACTCATATTATGGGTAGCAAAATGATGAATGGTGTTGGTGGTTCTGGTGATTTTGCACGTAGTGCATATCTCACTATCTTCTGTACTAACTCCGTTGCTAAAAATGGCGACATCAGTTCTATCGTTCCATATGTATCCCATGTGGATCATCCAGAACATGACACTATGATTTTCTGTACAGAACAAGGTGTTGCTGACTGTCGTGGTTTAAGTCCAGTGGAAAGAGCTCGTTTGATTATTGAAAAATGTGCTCACCCAGACTACAAACCTATGTTAACTGAATACCTAGAAAAAGCATTAGCTGCAACAAAGAATGCCCATACACCAATGTTGCTTGATGAAGCTCTTTCTTGGCATAAACGCTTCACAGAAACTGGAAGCATGAAAAAATAACCTGTTTTTTTAGGAGGATGATGAAAACATGGCTTACGAAAACTTAAAAGCCCAAATTGCTGAGTACAACAAACTTTGTGACGAAAAATGCGCAAAAACTCCAGAACGTCAAAACTTAAAATACAACCGTGTGTATACACCAGTTGATATTGAAGGCTTTGACTATGAACGCGATTTGGGAATGCCTGGCGAATTCCCTTATACTCGTGGCGTACAACCTACTATGTACCGTGGTCGTTTCTGGACTATGCGTATGTATGCAGGCTTCGCTACAGCTGAAGAATCTAACAAACGTTACCGCTACCTAATCGAATCTGGTGCAACAGGCTTGTCCTGTGCATTCGATTTGCCAACTCAAATCGGTTATGACTCTGATGATGTTATGGCTGAAGGCGAAGTTGGTAAAGTAGGTGTAGCGATTGACTCTTTGGCAGATATGGAAATCTTGTTCGATGGCATCGACCTTGGCAAAGTATCCACTTCCATGACAATCAACGCTCCAGCATCCGTTTTGTTGGCAATGTATATCGCAGTAGCTGAAAAACAAGGTGTACCTTCCACAGAATTGAAAGGTACTATTCAAAATGATATTTTGAAAGAATATGCAGCTCGTGGTACTTACATTTTCCCTCCAAAACCATCTATGCGTTTGATCACTAATATCTTCGAATATTGTTCTCAATACGTTCCAAAATGGAATACAATTTCTATCTCCGGTTACCACATCCGTGAAGCAGGTTCCACAGCAGCACAAGAAATCGCATTTACAATTGCTGATGGTATCGCATACGTAGAAGCAGCTTTGAAAGCTGGTCTTGATGTTGATACATTTGCTGGTCGTCTTTCCTTCTTCTGGAATGCTCATAATAATGTACTTGAAGAAGTTGCTAAATTCCGCGCATCTCGTCGTTTATGGGCAACAATCATGAAAGAACGTTTTGGTGCAAAAAAACCAAAATCCATGATGCTTCGTGTACATACTCAAACAGCTGGCTCCATGTTGACTGCACAACAAGTTGATAACAACATCGTTCGTGTCGCTCTTCAAACTGCAGCTGCTGTAATGGGCGGTACTCAATCCTTACATACAAACTCTCGTGACGAAGCTTTGGCTCTTCCTACAGAAGCATCTGTACAAGTAGCTCTTCGTACTCAACAAATCGTGGCTTACGAATCTGGTTTGGCTGACGTAGTTGACCCATTGGGCGGTTCCTACTATGTTGAAGCTATGACTAACGCTATCTATGACGAAGCTATGGCATACATCAAGAAAATTGATGAAATGGGCGGCGCTGTAGTAGCAATCGAAAAAGGCTATATCCAAAAAGAAATTCAAGAATCCGCTTACAAATGGCAAATGGAAGTTGAATCTGGCTTACGCACAATCGTTGGCGTAAACAAATTCCAAGTTGAAGAAGAAGCTCCAAAAGACTTGCTTCGCGTAGACGCTTCCGTAGGTGCTAACCAATCTAAGAAAACTCAAGCAGTTCGTGCTAACCGCGATCAAGCCGCAGTTGATAAAGCCTTAGCTGATTTGAAAGCTGGCGCAGCTGACGAATCTGTTAACTTGATGCCATTAATTCTTGCAGCAGTTAAAACATATGCTACTTTGGGTGAAATTTGTAATGTATTGCGCGAAGTATTCGGTGAATACGAAGCTCATTCTACATTATAATATCGGCTGATTTCGGAGGTAATATATCATGGCAGAAAAACGTATTAGAGTAATTGTAGCAAAACCAGGTCTTGATGGTCATGACCGTGGTGCAAAAGTAGTAGCACGCGCACTTCGCGATGCTGGTTTCGAAGTAATCTACACTGGTCTTCGTCAAACACCAGAACAAATCGTTGAAGCAGCGCTTTCTGAAGACGTTAATGTAGTTGCATTATCTCTTCTTTCCGGTGCTCACAATACATTGTTCCCTAAAATTGTTGAACTTTTGAAAGAAAAAGGCATGGGGGATGTTCTTGTAATCGGTGGTGGCGTTATTCCTGACGCTGATATCCCTGGCTTGAAAAAAGCTGGCGTAGCGGCAGTATTCACACCTGGCACACCAACTAGCGATATCGTTAACTTTATTAAAGAAAACGTAAAATAATTGCTTGGGCAAAGAGGGGTGCAACTCTAATAGTTGGCTCCCCTCTATTCCCATATTCGAAGATAGGTGGTGAGGCGAATGGATTTAGTTAAAGGCCTTTTTGAAGGTTCTAGACTAGCCTTAGCACGGTCCATAACAGCTGTAGAAAACGAGTATGATAATGCCATCGATATTATGAAGGCAATTTACCCTAAAACGGGGAACGCACGTATTCTCGGTATTACAGGGGCCCCTGGTGCTGGTAAAAGTACTTTGACCGATAAGGTGGTTAAACATTATTTAGATCAAGGTAAAAAAATCGGCATCGTTGCCATCGACCCAACTAGCCCATTCTCTGGAGGTGCTATTTTGGGGGACCGTATTCGAATGAATGATTTAACATTAAATGAAAATGTGTTCATTCGAAGCATGGGCACGCGTGGTAGTCTTGGTGGATTATCTAAGAAGACTGCAGACGTTGTAAAACTCATGGATGCCTTTGGCATGGATTTAGTAATTATTGAAACTGTAGGCGTAGGTCAATCTGAAGTAGATATTGTAAAAAATGCTGATACTACATTGGTTGTACTGGTTCCTGGTCTCGGTGATGATATCCAAGCTATCAAGGCGGGTATTCTTGAAATTGGCGATGTATTTGCTATCAACAAAGCTGACCGAGATGGTTGCGATCGTTTGAATGTAGAAATTGAAATGATGCTTGACCTAGATTCTCGTGAAGTAAAATGGCGCCCACCAATTAAGCGCACAATTGCTAGTAAAGACCAAGGCGTAGATGAGCTTATCGACGCTTTAGATGAACATTTTGAGTATCTTGAAGATTCTGGTGAATTGGAATCTCGTCGGGCAGAACGTACTCGTGATGAAATCATCGCAATGATTAATGAACAAATTGGTCGTTATGTAGCTGATAAAATTGTTACAAGCGACGAATTTAATAGCCAAGTGGCAGCTGTTAATGAACGCGAAAGCGATCCATATACAGTTGTTAATGGCGTAATGACAAGCGTGCTAAAGTAGACGGCGACTACATAGCATTAGAGATTTAGCCTTGAAAAGGAGATAATCAAAATGGCTTTTAAAGTATTACAAGTGGATCACATCGGTATTGGTGTTAATGATTTAGCAGCAACTAAAGAATTCTATAAAAATGCATTAGGCATTGAACATCTTCCTGAAGACGAAATCGTAGAAGAACAAAAGGTAAAAGTATCCTTCTTCCCTTGTGGTGATGCTGAACTTGAATTCTTAGAAACTACAACTCCAGATGGCCCTATCGGTAAATTTATCGAAAAAAATGGCGGTCGTGATGGTATCCAACACGTTGCATTGCGCGTTGATAATATTGAAAATGCTATTGCTGATTTGATGGCTAAAGGCGTTCGTATGATTGACGAAAAACCTCGTTATGGTGCAGGCGGCTCCTCAATTGCTTTCTTACATCCAAAAGCAACTGGCGGTGTTTTGCTTGAATTATGTCAACGTATGAAATAATACAGTATCCAATTCACATCATTATATATGAGTTGTAGATATACATATACATATAATCCTACGTTATATATTAAATATGTATGCTTCTTGAACTTTATTCATTTATGAAATAAAATGATACTGTAACAAGTTTTATTTGGAGGTGCTATAATGGCAACAGTGCAGGAAAAAATCGAGTTATTGCACGAAAAACTAGCTAAAGTTAAAGCTGGTGGCGGCGAAAAACGCGTTGAGAAACAACATGCTCAAGGTAAAATGACTGCTCGCGAACGCTTGGCTAAATTGTTCGATGATAATTCCTTCGTTGAACTTGATCAATTCGTTAAACATCGTTGTGTTAACTTCGGTCAAGACAAGAAAGAATTACCAGGCGAAGGTGTAGTAACAGGTTATGGTACTATCGACGGTCGTTTAGTATATGCATTCGCACAAGATTTCACTGTAGAAGGTGGTTCTCTTGGTGAAATGCATGCTGCTAAAATCGTTAAAGTACAACGTTTAGCAATGAAAATGGGTGCTCCTATTGTTGGTATCAACGATTCCGGCGGTGCTCGTATTCAAGAAGCAGTAGATGCCCTTGCTGGTTACGGTAAAATTTTCTTTGAAAATACAAATGCATCTGGTGTTATTCCACAAATTTCCGTAATCATGGGCCCATGTGCGGGCGGTGCTGTATATTCTCCAGCATTGACTGACTTCATCTACATGGTTAAAAATACTTCTCAAATGTTCATCACTGGTCCTGCAGTAATCAAATCTGTAACTGGTGAAGAAGTAACCGCTGAAGATCTTGGTGGTGCAATGGCTCACAACTCCGTGTCTGGTGTTGCTCACTTTGCAGCTGAAAATGAAGATGATTGTATCGCTCAAATTCGTTACTTATTAGGCTTCTTGCCATCCAACAATATGGAAGATGCTCCATTGGTAGATACTGGTGACGATCCAACTCGTGAGGATGAAAGCTTGAATAGCTTGTTGCCAGATAACAGTAACATGCCTTACGACATGAAAGATGTTATTGCAGCTACTGTAGATAATGGCGAATACTATGAAGTACAACCATTCTATGCTACTAATATCATTACTTGCTTCGCTCGTTTTGATGGTCAATCCGTTGGTATCATTGCTAACCAACCAAAAGTAATGGCTGGTTGCTTGGACATTAACGCTTCTGACAAATCTTCCCGTTTCATCCGTTTCTGTGATGCTTTCAATATTCCAATCGTTAACTTCGTTGACGTTCCTGGTTTCTTGCCTGGCACAAATCAAGAATGGGGCGGTATCATTCGTCATGGTGCTAAAATGTTATATGCTTACTCTGAAGCTACAGTACCAAAAATTACTGTTATCACTCGTAAAGCATATGGCGGTTCCTACCTCGCTATGTGTTCCCAAGATTTAGGCGCAGACCAAGTATATGCTTGGCCTACATCCGAAATCGCTGTAATGGGTCCTGCTGGTGCAGCTAATATTATCTTCAAGAAAGACGAAGATAAAGATGCTAAAACAGCTAAATATGTAGAAGAGTTTGCGACTCCTTACAAAGCTGCAGAACGTGGCTTCGTAGATGTTGTAATCGAACCTAAACAAACTCGTCCAGCAGTTATCAACGCTTTGGCAATGCTTGCAAGTAAACGCGAAAACCGTGCTCCAAAGAAACATGGTAATATTCCATTATAATTCGATTCGGTAAACATATCATCGAATTTGGGAGATACCTTTCTTTACTACTTTTTTAGAAAGGGGAATGATTATGGAAGGACAAGCAGTTACTACCAATCCTTGGTTAATCATGGCGATTAATATGACAGTTGTATTTGCTGTATTGATAGCTTTAGGTATTCTTATGGAAATCGTACATTTAATCGATCCTACTAGGAAGAAAAAAGAAGCACCAGCAGCAACTGCTCCTGTTGCTACTCCAACAGCTACTCCTGTAGCTCCAGCAAATGCATCTGCTCAAAATGAGGATGAAGTAGTAGCAGCTATCGTAGGTGCCATTGTGGCGATGGGGTACTCATCTGAACAAATTGCATCTATTCGACCTACAGCAACTAGTGCTAAATGGCGCTTGGAAGGTCGCTTAAGCGGTAGAGGTTAAAATATTTTTAGGAGGCATTTGTAATGAGCAATGCTACAACAACTAACGGTAAAGCTCCATCTCAAGATGTAGTAGCAGTAATCGTTGGTGCATTAGCGGCAATGGGTTATTCCGCTGATCAAATCGCGCATATCCGTCCAATCGTAAGCTACAATTGGAAAATGGAAGGCCGTTTGCGTGGTAATCGATAAGATAATTGGCTATTTTGATAATCCGTGGGATTACTCAATTTATATGTGTAAAAATATTTATAAGTTTTGTGTAGGAACTACACATTTTGGAGGAATTTAAGATGAAAAAATTCAACGTTACAGTAAATGGTACAGCATATGATGTAGAAGTTAATGAAGTGAAAGCAGCGGCTCCTGCAGCAGCTCCTAAAGCAGCTCCAGCAGCAGCTCCAGCTCCTAAAGCAGCTCCTGCACCAGCTCCTGCAGCAGCAGCTCCAGTTCCAGCAGGTGCTGAAACTGTAAAAGCTCCAATGCCTGGTAAAATCTTATCTGTAGCAGTATCTGCTGGTCAAGCAGTTAAAAAAGGCGAAACTTTGTTGATTCTTGAAGCTATGAAAATGCAAAATGAAATCGCAGCTCCTCATGATGCTGTAGTTTCCGAAGTTCGCGTATCTGCTAACCAAACTGTATCCACTGGCGATGACATGGTTGTTCTTGGCTAATACCAAGTGTTGTATGACGTGGCTGCGCCACGTCATCTAACAATTTTATATTTGTGAAAGGGGAACGCATATGGAGGCTTTTGCTGTTGCGATACAATCTGTTATTAACGATAGCGGGTTCCTCGCATTTACAACAGGCAATGCTATTATGATTCTTGTAGGTTTGATCCTATTGTATTTAGCATTTGCTCGTGAGTTCGAACCATTATTGTTGGGTCCGATTGCGTTTGGTTGTTTACTTGCCAATATTCCTCGTAACGGTTTCGAAGAAGGCGTTATGGCGCTTATTAGTGCAGGTATCTCCCAAGAAATCTTCCCACCTTTAATTTTCCTTGGTGTAGGTGCAATGACTGACTTTGGTCCACTCATTGCCAATCCTAAAACATTGCTTTTAGGGGCTGCAGCTCAAATTGGTGTATTTGCTGCCTTAGGTGGCGCAATGATGCTTGGCTTTACAGCTCAAGAAGCGGCTGCTATTGGTATCATCGGTGGTGCTGATGGTCCTACATCCATTTACTTAGCTACTAAGCTAGCTCCTCATTTGTTAGGTGCTATCGCGGTTGCCGCATATTCCTATATGTCTTTGGTACCGTTGATTCAACCACCTGTAATGAAACTCTTCACTACTCAAAAAGAACGTGAAATCGTTATGGAACAATTGCGCGAAGTAACACGTTTTGAAAAAATCGTGTTCCCAATCGTTGCAACGATCTTCATTTCCTTATTGCTTCCTTCCATTACATCCCTTTTAGGTATGTTGATGTTAGGTAACTTGTTCCGTGAATCTGGCGTAACTGATCGTTTGTCCGATACTTCTCAAAACGCATTGATCAATACAGTTACAATTTTCTTAGCAACTGGTACTGGCTTGACAATGAGTGCGGAACACTTCTTAAGCTTAGAAACCATCAAAATTATTCTTTTAGGCTTATTCGCATTTATTTGCGGTACAGCTGGTGGTGTATTGTTCGGTAAATTGATGAGCTTAGTAGATGGTGGTAAAACAAATCCACTTATTGGTTCTGCCGGTGTATCCGCGGTTCCAATGGCAGCTCGCGTATCTCAAGTAGTAGGTGCGAAAGCTAACCCAGCTAACTTCTTGCTCATGCATGCTATGGGACCTAACGTAGCTGGCGTTATTGGTACGGCAGTAGCTGCAGGTACAATGCTTGCTATGTTGTCTAACCACTAATAATTTAATATTTATTCACCCAGGTGTACCTAAATAGGTACACCTATTGGTGAATCAAAAAGCCCTTGGTCATTATGTAATCATACATAAAAGGGAATATTTGCAATAAATGCTTTTCAGATCGGTCATTAGGTGATTAGCAAGATTTCACAGAATAACCTTCTAGTGCTTTAAATATAGTAGAGGTGGTCACTTGTTATCAATTGAATTAAAAATACTGATTTGTTTTGTTTGGGCATTTATTGTTTTTTTTATTACTGCACTGATTATCGGTGCTGAAGGTAAAGCTAAATGGTTTCAGCAGAGAACTAAATATTCTTGGTTTAACCGCCGAGGTTTTCTTGGTGAAACTTTATTATTTGGGTATCCTAAAACAAGAGAGGGATATGGGATTACTTTTATAATGGCCTCTGCCATTGGTATCGTAGGTTATATTTTATATCTCTTATAATTATGTCAGTGCATTTCTCTGAAGGGAGATGATGATGTATGGGTACTGCAGAACAAACCTTAATCGTCCTTGCAGTCATGGCTGTTTTATTCGTTACGGAAATTATTCCTCTAGCTATTACTTCTTTAGGCGGCGCAATTACATTAGGCCTTATGGGTATTATTACTCCTAAGGTTGTATTCTCTGGTTTATCTGATAGTACAGTTGTGTTGTTTGCAGGCATGTTCGTTGTTGGTGCTGCATTATTCTATACTGGTTTGGCTCAAAAAATTGGGGAAACCGTAGTATCTCATGCAGGGACTAGCGAAAATGGCTTGATGCTTGCGATTATGCTTGTAACAGCTACCATGTCCGCATTTTTATCTAACACTGGTACAACAGCTGCTTTACTTCCTGTAGTTGTTGGTATCTGTGCTGTTGCTAAGATTCCTGCATCTCGTCAATTGATGCCTTTAGCATTCGCTGCAGGTATCGGTGGTATCATTACAATGGTTGGTACACCACCTAATATCATTGTAAGTGGTACATTGACTAAATTTGGTATTGAACCATTTGGTTTCTTTGAGTTTGCTTGGATTGGCATTCCTTTGACTATCGCTACTATCGTATTCATGATGCTCATTGGTAAACATTTATTACCTAAACATGAAATTACTGATGCTGGTGATGTAGAACAAGAAGTAGCTGCTGAAGATATTTCTAACGATCCTAAGAAACAATTGTTCTCCGGACTTATTCTTTTAGGTGTAATCCTTGCCATGATTTTAGGTGAACCATTGAAAGAACACTTTGGTATTAACTTACCGTTGAGCATGGTTGCTGTTATTGGTGCAATGCTTTGCGTATTAACTGGTTGTTTGAATGAAAAACAAGCTTACACATCTATTGACTGGGTAACAATTTTCTTGTTTGCTGGTATGATGCCAGTGGCAACTGCACTTGATCAATCTGGTGCAGGTAAAATGATTGCTGATGCAGTAATTGGTGTTATGGGTTCCGATCCTAGTCCTTACTTTGCAACAGGCGTATTGTTTATTTTGTCTTGTGTTATGACGCAATTTATGTCTAATACTGCATCTTGTGCATTATTGGCTCCTATCGGTATCTCCATTGCTCAAGGTATGGGTGCTGATCCTCATGCTGTATTGATGGCTATCGGCGTTGCCGCATCCTGCGCATTCGGTACACCTGTAGGTACACCTCCAAATACATTAGTACTTGGTCCTGGTCAATACAAATTTACTGACTATGTAAAAGCTGGCGTTCCATTGATTTTAGTTTGCTTCGTAGTAAGCTTAATTATCATTCCAATGGTATGGCCATTCTTCCCTGGTAAATAATAGGGAATAGGTTACTCTACTATACAAGCACACACGAGGTCGAATCGTAAGATTCGGCCTCGTTTTTTATGATTTTAGTCT
Organism: Veillonella parvula; assembly: GCF_036456085.1. Lineage (NCBI taxonomy): Bacteria > Bacillati > Bacillota > Negativicutes > Veillonellales > Veillonellaceae > Veillonella > Veillonella parvula. The sequence goes on from NZ_CP138632.1 coordinate 154,402, forward strand.
ATATGATTTTAATATAGATTACATATAAGTGTAATCAAAAGCAATATGAATTAAACTAATTTGCATGATTAATTTTACACAATTGACTACATCGAAAAAAATATGATATAGTATATTGTGTAAGATATAATAATGTAATGTTGAATAAGGAGGTCATCTATGACAAAAGAAAGATTTAACATGTTAGTTGGTTCTATTGGTGCATTTATTGGTGTATTTGTATTTTTAGCCTATATCCCACAAATAATTGCTAATCTTCATGGTCAACCTAGTCAACCATGGCAACCATTATTTGCAGCAGTATCCTGTTTGATCTGGGTATTATATGGTTGGACAAAATCACCTAAACGTGATTATATTTTAATCGTACCAAACCTTGCAGGCGTTATTTTAGGTACACTAACATTCTTAACATCTTTCTAAGTGCTATAAGAAAAAAATAGTATTATTGTTATATAGTGAATAATAGTAAAGATATTACTTTACTTTATAAATATAAATGAGGTCGAATCGTATGATTCGGCCTTTTTTAGAGTGAAGTTTATATGTTAGATTAAAATATAGATAAGCGTTAAATCTGTTGTAATAAAAAAATAGTTTTTATGATAATAAATATTGATAATTGAATTCCTAGTATAATAGTACGTATTTTAATTGAAATGATAATTAGTGCATTCTCAATTATTGATTATTAAACTCAATTACATAAATGAAAAGAAATATCAAAATACATATAAATATAGGCTTTTTATGATAAAAAGGAACAATTATTATGCAAAATATTATATAATTTTTTATCATTTTCATTTGACTTTCAATTTGAACTGTGTGATAATGAGAACATAAGTTGAGGCAAGTGCCTTTCTAAATGATAATAAAAAGTTTTGATCTATATTTTGATGGAGGTCCTAATTATGAGAGTTATTGCTGATGGTTGCATTAAATGTGGTTCTTGCGCATCTGTTTGCCCAGTTTCCTGCATTACTGAAGGCGAAACTAAATACGAAATTGGCGATGCTTGCATCGATTGCGGTTCTTGCGAATCCGTTTGCCCAGTTTCTGTAATTTCCGCTGAGTAATCACAAATAAAACACGCCCCTCATTGAGGGGCTTTTTATTTTGCCTAAATTTGCGTAACTTAGTATAATAGGACTATTAAGACTTATATTATAGTAAGGGAGTTAATCTTGTTTTATACAGTACTTATCATTTGGTTATTATTGGACCAATTAACTAAATATTATGTAATGAATCATTTTTTGTTAGGTGAATCTTTACCTGTTATTCCTAATGTATTTCATCTTACCTATATTATTAATCGCGGTGCAGCCTTTGGCATGTTAGCGAATCAACGATGGTTTTTCTTACTAGTAGCTTTTGTTCTATTAGCTGTTTGTGCTTTTTATTGGAAGCGATTAGCTAAGGGCCATTGGACTTTGCAAATCGGATCCGCCTTATTAGTCGCAGGTGCAATTGGTAATGGCATTGACCGATACATGATTCATGGGGTAGTGGACTTTTTTGATTTTCGTGTATGGCCTATTTTTAATGTGGCAGATATTGGTATTTGTATAGGTGTAGCTTTTGTTGTATTTTATTTGTTTTCATTGAAAGAGGACCATGAATAGCTTTCATTATTAGGGCTCTTTATAAATCATTGACTTGATTCGTCAATAAATATATATCTTATACTTGACTCAAAGAGGAATAGAGGATGAATGAATATATTGTAAGTGCTGAGCAAGAAGGCATGAGACTAGATGTATTTTTAACTGAACAGATGGAAGGATCTCGTAGCTATATTCAAAGTTTAATTAAAGGTGGTCATGTTACAGTAGGTGGTAAAGTAGGGAAGGCTAATCTTCGGCTTACACCTGATACTATAATTCGTGTAGAGATCCCAGAGCCTGAATCGATTGAGGTTAAACCCGAGGATATTCCTTTAGATTATTTATATGAAGATCACGATATTGTTATTGTTAATAAACCTCGTGGCATGGTGGTGCATCCTGCAGTAGGAAATTATTCTGGTACACTTGTAAATGCTCTATTATTCCATTGTAAGGACCTATCAGGTATTAATGGTGAAATTAGACCGGGTATTGTGCATCGCTTAGATAAAGATACGTCTGGTGTTATGATGGTTGCAAAAAATGATGCAGCGCACATTGGTCTAGCAGAACAAGTAAAGACACATTCTGCAAGACGTACGTACTGGGCGCTAGTACAGGGTAATATTGTAGAAGAAAAGGGGACTATTAAGGCGCCTATTGGGCGCCATCCAAAAGACCGTATGAAAATGGCTGTTGTCTTTGAAAACAGTAAAGATGCAGTAACACATTTTAAAGTATTGGAGCGTTATGGTCATCAAACCTTGGTAGAGTGTAATTTAGAAACAGGTCGAACCCATCAAATTCGTGTTCACTTTGCTCATATTGGACATCCTGTTGTTAATGACCCGTTTTATGGATATAGACGTATGGATTTTCCTATAGAAGGGCAAGCATTACATTCTAAATCGTTAGATGTTAAACATCCTATTACAGGTGAAGAAATGCACTTTGAAGCACCGATACCAGCTGATTTTAAGGCGTGCTTAGAATTTGCTAAGACTTATCGTGAAGATAAACGAAAATAGTCTAAATGGTTACATTGATTATTTAAGTACTTATTTTTACTACTTATTTGGATATAGGGGCATAGAACAATCCTATGCTGTAAGGGCGTATATATGGAGAAGAAACGCTTACTAATGGATCAAGACGCTATAATGCGTGCGATTCGTCGTATTAGTCATGAAATTTTAGAACGCAATAAAGGTTTATCTAATGCGTTAATTGTAGGCATTGAACGGCGTGGTGTCATTTTGGCAAAACGTTTACAAGCGGAAATCGAGCGTATAGAAGGTATTCATATTGATTGTGAGTCTTTGAATGTTGCAGTGTATCGTGATGATCGTGATGCTCGTCCTAAAGAGGGGGAACCGTGTACGATTGATACAACGGAAAAGACAATTATTCTTGTAGATGATGTTTTGTATACGGGCCGTACCATTCGTGCTGCTTTAAATGCATTAATGACGGCTGGTAGACCAAGATCTATTCAATTGGCCGTTCTCGTCGATCGTGGTCATCGTGAATTGCCTATACGAGCGGACTATGTAGGTAAAAATATTCCTACATCACATCTTGAAAGTGTACGCGTTGCCGTCGCTGATCTGGATGGTGAAGAAGGGGTTACAATACAGGAATAATCTGTATTGTAACCCCTTCTTCTTTTTGAGTATTACCATATAATAAGATGATTAACTTAATAAAATTAAATTATTTGACTCTTATATTTATGTGCAGAATGTTTCTACTAGATCGTAGTTCTGCTTATTTTATGTATTGTGGCGTATAGGTGTAGTCCATATGACCCATTCGTTTAACTTCATTATGTAAGCATAAGGCCTGTATATCTGTAGCTAATGTATCGATTTGATGCATCGTTTGTCCCAACGTATTTAATTCATTAGGTGCTTTGGCCCATTTTTGAATAAGTGGTATTTCAAAATCATTTCGAAGCCATTGACGACCTCTATCGTTGAAGGCTAGCAAGCGAGCATATTGTGGCGCTTCCTGTATAGCACTTTGTAGTAAATCTTTTTGTATTCCTAAGGTGAGATAGGCTCCCATTCGTTGTAAACGGGCATAGGTATAGCGCTTTGATTTTATTTGCTTCATAACCAGGTCCCACGTAGGTTGTTGGGCCGCTTTGGACCATAAGTGTTCAATGCCTTCACTGAACTCTCCAAAGCTTTCTAGCTCCTTAGTTGAAGTACGACGACTTAAAGTATGGACCATATCATAGTAGCGGTTATAGTTTACATAAGCACCATTAGAAATTATATTAGTCATATCGTCTGCAATAGTCTTAGGAATGATTGACTGAAGTTGTAACTCTATTTTACTATTTAGTGTATTTAATTTTGTTAATGTAGTTGCAGTTGAATTTGAATTTGTATTTGTATTTGTATTTGTATTTGTATTTGTACTTGCACTGGTCGTTGTATCTATATCTGTAGAAGTGTAGATACTATTTTTATTACAATTGTTACTACCTGTAGCCATATTTGTTATAAGTTTACGCAATGCTGTACCAGAAGGAAAATCTTTTGTAATATTCGCGTCGTGATGATCTGATGTGCGTAAGATTGGTATATATTTTAAGGAAGGATAATAGGTAAGTCCTGCCCGAATATATTCAAGTCCTAACAGTGCATTAGGGGTGTTGAGCATCTCTGTATTAAGGGCTTTACGAAAGGCAGAGCCATAGGACATGCCTTCGTTAATATAGGTCCGTAATACTGCTTGAGTACTTTCACAATCCATACGTTTAGCTATATCTACGAGTGTATCTAGATCAGCCGTTTCAGAACCAAAGGAGAGTGCATCGATATGCAAAGCTTTTACCATACGAATAGAACCTGTTCCAAAGAGTTGTGCACTACCCAAAGAATAGAGTGTAGGTAGCTCGATAACGATGTCTGCACCACCGAGAATAGCCCAACGAGCACGGTCAAATTTAGAAAAAATAGCAGGTTCTCCTCGTTGTACAAAGGAACCACTCATGATACAAATGCGCAGCGCCTCAGGATGCTCTTGTGCTAAGGTATGTAATTGATGCGCATGTCCATTGTGAAATGGATTATATTCACAGATGATACCGATTGTTTTCATAGTGACTCCTTTCATTATTGTTAGTGTAACAAAGCGAAGAAATGCTGTAAATAACATTTCATGATATCTATATAAAAGGCCTAGTTATAGAAATGATGTTATGTGCAAATATTAAGTTTAGTATAGATTTTCTTGACACTATAGGCTATAATTAACTGTAAATGCTGAATTGATGTGAGGTATATGATGAAACAAAATTGGAAACGTACATTACAAGGGGCTCTGCTCGGTGCTGTGCTGCTAGCAATGGCGGGATGTGGCTCTACAAATGTAATGGATACATATAGTTTTGGCCATCAAGTTATCCGTGCTGGTCAATCTGAAATTACCATTGCTTTGCCTTATGAAATGGGTAAAAGTACAAAAAATATGTCTGATAAGGGGTATCCAATTGATATTTATGGATCTGTTACAGAACATATGGTAATTGAGGTTGAGGCTTTACGGCCTGGTGAAAATAAACCTTTACCTACGGTAGATGAGTATATTAATCACAGTAAGTCTGAATTTGCTAAAGTAGGCGCGACCATCAAAGAAGAGTCCGTAGCATTAGAAGGTGCATCTGCTAAAAAGCTTGATGTTACTGTTACATCACAAGGACAAATATTTAGAATTTCTCAATACGTATTCTTAGATCATGGCGTATTGTGGAATATAGTCTACCAATATCCTGAAAAGGATCAGGTAGGTGCTGATATCAGCAAAGAAATTCAAAACAAGATTCAAGTTACACAACAGAAAGAGGGTTAATCGATGAACGTATTAGTAGTTAACTGCGGTAGTTCTTCCTTGAAGTATCAATTACTTGATATGACAACTGAAACAGAATTGGCAAAAGGTCTTTTTGAAAAGATTGGTGATCAAGATGCTATCTTCACTCACAAACGTCCTAATGCAGATAAATTAGAACGCGTTGAACCAATTTTGAACCATAAAGAAGCGCTTCGCATTTTGCTAGATATTTTAGTTGATGCTGAATTTGGTGTTATTTCCTCTATGGATGAAATCGATGCTGTAGGCCACCGTGTAGTACACGGCGGTGAAAAATTTGCTGATTCCGTATTGATTACTCCAGCAGTTATGGAAGCATTGGAAGAATGTGCTTCTCTTGCACCATTGCATAACCCACCAAACATTCAAGGTATTGAAGCTTGTGAAGCTATTATGCCTAATGTACCTCAAGTTGCTGTATTTGATACTGCATTCCATCAAACTATGCCAAAAGAAGCATATATGTATGCGCTTCCTTACTCTTATTATGAAGATTATGGTATTCGTCGTTACGGCTTCCATGGTACATCCCATAAATATGTAGCGCAACGTTGTGCAGAATTAATGGGTAAACATATGACTGATCTTCGTATCATCACATGCCACTTGGGTAATGGTTCCTCCGTGGCTGCGATTAAAGGCGGCCGCTCCATCGATACTACAATGGGCTTCACTCCATTGTCCGGTTTGATCATGGGTACGCGTACAGGTGATATTGACCCTGCTATCGTTCCATTCTTGATGGAAAAAACAGGTATGACCTATGAAGAAATCGATAGAGTTATGAATAAAGAATCCGGTGTATTAGGGATTTCTGGTGTATCCAATGACTTCCGTGTGATTGAAGAAGCTGCTGCTAACGGCAATAAACGCGCACAATTGGCATTGAATATGTTCCATTACAAAGTTCGCCGCGTAATCGGTGCCTTTGCTGCTGTTATGGGCGGTGTAGATGCTATCATCTTTACTGCTGGTATTGGTGAAAACGGTATTGGTAACCGTGATGCAATCTGTAACGGTTTGGAATACTTAGGTACTCGTATTGATTCTGAACGCAATAATGTTCGTGGTAAAGAACAAGAAATCAGTGCTGAAGGCTCTAAAGTTAAAATCTTCGTAATTCCTACAAATGAAGAAATCATGATTGCTCGTGATACTCAACGTATTACTGCAGCATTGAAAAAATAATATAGTTCGTATCTGAACTGAGTGACTAATAGAGTCATAAAACCCCGCCTATATCTTAGATATGGACGGGGTTTTTGTAGTTTTTATGCATAGAATATCTTATAATAGTATGTATAGTTATTAATTAGTGATTTCTTTTAAAGGGGTAAAGCATGACGGTATTATATGAAGAAAAATCTCAGCGCACCAGAAGTGCAGAGTTATTGGTAGTATTTTTTGTAATTTTATTACTGTGTGCAGCAGCTTATACAACGTATCGCAGTATTCAATTACATACGGTTTTATTAGCTGAGTATTTTATTGAAATTATGGCCATCATTGTTATGGTTAAACAGGCTGTTAGTCGATATACCTATATTTTGACAGATACAAAGTTTGTGATTGAAGAGCACTCTATCTTTAGAAATCGCCATTTTGAAGTAGATTATGACATGATTGATGGGGTGTTCAAGTTTGAACGTGAGTTGTTGACAAATATTAAATACCGCTATAAATATAGAAAATGTTCCACCTCTGATCCACGTCCTATTTGGTCTCTTGTGTATTCTATTGTAGATGGAAATAAAGTTAAAAATGGTCGTTTGTTGTTGAAAGCCGACGATAGATTCTTTGAAATGTTAGAAGAATATGTACCTGGTCGTATTCGGGTACCTCAAGCGGATATCGTGTTTTATGCAGCGGTGCGAGCTGATGCGGTGAAGCATGGGGAAGATGTACAAGAATATTATGAAAAATTAATTTCTTCTGAAGAAGATAAAGAAACAACTATTTAAGGGACGGTCAGTTTTAGGGGAATAGGTAGATATAACTTTTGTGCACCAAGAATTTTATGTACAAGAATTTTAATGTAAAGGAGTGTATATGGCTGGATTATATTTGGCGAGTCAATCACCACGTAGAACTGAATTATTAACACAGGTTGGGATTGATCATACTGTTGTATCCAGTACTTATGAGGAATCTAATGAGGGTTACGACAACCCTATTGAAATGGTGAAAGCCCAAGCATTAGGTAAGGCTCGTTGTGCTGTAGGTGTTCCTGATAGAAGTATTGTGTTAGGCGCAGATACTATTGTTGTCCTTGATAATAAAGTATTAGGAAAGCCACATGATGAATCCGATGCACGCCATATGTTGGAGCATTTATCGGGTAGAGCACATTCTGTAATCACTGGAGTCGCGTTACTCATCAAAGGGGAGGAGATAGTTTTTCACAATGAAACAAAAGTATATTTTAAACAATTAGCACCCTTTGAAATTGAGTCTTATATTGCTAGTGGGGAACCGATGGATAAGGCTGGAGCTTATGGCATCCAAGGAAAAGGTGCATTATGGGTAGATAAAATAGAGGGCTCTTATACTAATGTGGTAGGGTTACCAGTTGAACATGTATACGAGGAACTGTGCAAGGCGTTAGGGGCAAAATAGTACTAGCGTATTAGACAGATAGTGATATAATTGGCTGTGCTGTGCTGTGCTGTGCTGTGCTGTGCTGTGCTGTGCTGTGCTGTGCTGTGCTGAATAATTTTTAAGAGAGTAGATGTGTTTATTGTTTGATTTACAAATGGTGTTATCTATTTGAATGGAGAGATTCTATGGAAGTACCAACAGTAAGTGTAAAAGATATGCTACCATTCCAGCGCCCTCGAGAGAAATTTCTCGCCTTAGGCCCTTCACATATGGCAATGGAGGAGTTGTTGGCTATTTTATTGCGTACAGGGGTAAAGGGGCAATCTGCGATTTCTTTGGCAAGTGATATCGTACAATCCTTTGATGATGGCGTATATGGTCTTAACCGAATGACCGTAGATAATCTAATCAAAATCAAGGGTATTGGTAGAGATAAAGCAGTGACGCTATGCGCAGCACTTGAAATGGGTAGGCGTCTAGGGGAGCTTAAGATTAAAGAGACTTATGAAGATTTTTCGCAACCTTTTGTAATAGCTCAATATGTGATGGAACGACTGCGGCACGAAGATGTGGAACATGTGTGGGCTGCCATGCTAACATCTCGAAATAAGCTTATTCAGTTGGAGCATATCTCTAATGGTGGATTGGTATCAAGCCTTGTAGAGCAAAGAGCAGTATTTAAAAAAGCTATAGCATGCAATGCGGCGGCTATTATTCTAATCCATAACCACCCGTCAGGTGATAGTAGACCAAGTGATGAAGATATACGTCTAACGAGAATGTTTGTTAGTGCTGGTCAATTTATGGGGATTCCTGTACTTGATCATATTGTTATAGGGGATAATGAATTTACGAGCCTCAGCGAAATTGGTAAATTGAGCTGAGCCTAAATAAACTGAACAAAGCCAAGTAAGATTATTAAAAGCACTCATTTTGAACTATACCTAATTTTGACGCATGGGTAAGTTCCTATAAATGAGTGCTTTTCCTTATTGTGTATGAGATTATATGTATGAAATTATGTAATTTTTATGTATGACTTATGAGTACAGGGATTATGCGTTATCTGTGCTTTTAACAAAAGGAAAGGTACTGATATCAATGGAAAAAGTCGCGTTATATATGGTAAAATGGAATGATGATGTAATGAAGGAGAAATTACTATGAGTTCCATTTTACCTACTCTAGGAAAAGATGTAAGTATAGATATTGGTTCCATACAAACGCGCCTCATGGGGGGGACGCGAGGGACTGTTATAAGCGAACCATCGATTATAGCAACTGATACAAAACAAGAAAAAGTAGTAGCCGTTGGTGATGAAGCGGCGCGCCTCGTATTGCGCATGCCCGATATGTGGCGTCCGTTAACGCCTTTAAAGGATGGATTTATCGTTGACTATCGTGTTATGCATACTATGCTTAGCTACTTTCTTAATAAGGTGTCTAATGCGTTGCGTCGAGCCCGCGTTGTCGTAGGGGTTCCTTGTGGCATGACCGATGTTGAGCAACGAGCTATGATGGATGCTGTTATTCAAGCTGGTGCTCGAGAGGTATTCCTCATTGAACGACCTGTGGCGGCTGCTATTGGTTGTGGTGTGCCTATCTTTGAAGCGCAAGGATCTATGGTTATTGACATCGGTGGTGGCACTATTGATATGGGGATTGTTTCTTTAGGTGGTATCGTAGATAGCAAAACAATTCGTTTTGGTGGTTCTGATATTAATAATGCCTTATTGCGCTATGTGCGTGAGTGTTTTGGCGTTATCGTATCTGATGAGACCATATTAGATATTAAGCATACATTAGGTACAGCTATCGCTCCTTTAGAGGATGCAGAGTATGCCTTTCAGGGGCGCGATATGATGAACGGCTTAGGTAGACGTTGTGTGATTCATCAATCTGAAGTGTACCAAGTTGTAAATGAATGTTTGATAGGACTCTTGGATGAGGTTAAGCAAATGATTCGTGCTACGGCACCAGAAATCGTGGCTGATATTATGCAACATGGCATATGGCTTGCTGGCGGTACAGCAAGACTATCTGGCTTAGCGGACCGGATTGGTACTGAAGTAGGTGTACCTGTTCACGTTCCTGAAGCACCTGAAACAAAAGTTGTGGTAGGCCTTAATGGGGCCTCATCTGATTTGGTGAGCTTATCGCGTTTTATTGTAAATTCTAAGAATAGAAAGGGCCGAGACTAGCATGATACAGTCAGATAAAAAGTTAATTATCATCGTTGTCATTGGTTGTATCCTAATGGCATTGCTCGGCTTTGCGTGGAAGCAACGGACTAGTATTCCCTTTGTTACGGTTACCCTTGAAGGAATTACAACGCCTTTCTCTTATGGGGCAGCTCGTTTATTAGAGGGCGTCCAAACTAGCTTTACAGTACTTAATAATGCTATTTTCTCTACTATCGAACGCGAAGAGGAAGCATCTCGTAAAGCTACATTGGAACAAAAGGTAGTTAACTACGATGAAGTAGTGGCAGAGAATATTCGCCTTCGTCAGCTTTTAAACTATAAGAGTAGCCATCCAGAATTCTCCATGACCTTAGCAGGTATCATTACAAAGGATTACGGTACTTGGACAAATACTTTCACCATTGATAAAGGGAGTGAAGAAGGTATGGCAGTTAATATGGCTGTTGTTGTACCTAGTGGTGTCGTTGGTTTTATTACAGATGTATATCCGCATTCTGCTCGCGTTCAAACCATTCTTGATCCGCGTAGCGCAATAGGTATCCTTGTACAACGACCTGAATCTCGTTTGTCTGGCGTTGTAAAAGGTAATGGCAATACACCTCGTACACCATCTATGGTAAATATTGCTCGTGATGGTGATGTATTGGTAGGTGATAAGTTGATTACCTCTGGATATGGAGGCATTTATCCGAAAGGTCTACCTGTTGGCAACGTGCAATCTATCGAAAATGATTCGGAAGGATTTGTTAAAAATGCGGTAGTCACACCGAGTGTAGATTTTCATCGTTTAGAAGAAGTTTTTGTGCTTACCTCGTCTTCTCTAAGTGCACCACAAAAACCAGAACTTGAACCTAAACTTGTGCCTCAAACACAACGAGATCAAGTAGAGGGTGCAAAGGGGGCCGTTAAACAATGATGCGTCTAGCTTTAGCTCTCTCTGGATTTTTAATATATTTTATACAAGCGCAATTATTGCCTACTATTTTCCATACAAATTGGTTACCAAACTTAATTTTGACGATAATTGTTATGATTACTTTATTTAAAGGTCGTCGTATGGGGCTGATATCCGCTGTTGTTGGGGGTATCGTACATGATGTATTGATATCTAACTTTTTTGGGCTCCATCTATTCCCTTACGTAATTGTGGTATACCTACTATCTGCCGTAAAGCATCGTATCTATGAAGAACGCTGGTATTGGTCTAGCGGTATAGTAGCTACTTGTACGCTACTAGATGGCGTTATTCGTAGCTTTATGATATTAGCTAGTGGTGGCGATTTGCACTTTGGACTATACTTGTGGCATATGGTATTACCCGTGATGTTCTGGAATGGCTTGTTAGGCGCTATTGTGCATGGTTTGTTATGGCGTAAAGATGATGAACAACAAGGTTATATTTGGTAAGGATTAAGGGGGTGAAAGAGTGCTTGAAGGCCTCTATAAACGAAGAAAAACGAATCGCTTTGATGTACTCTTTTACATTGTAGCCGGCATATTTATAGTCTTGGCATTACGCCTGATGTCGTTGCAAATCTTGTCTGGTGGTTATTACCAAGCTAAGGCAGAAGGCAACCGTTTGCGCATGGTATCCATGACAGCTGCTCGTGGTATTATGTACGATCGAAATGGTCAGATCTTAGTAGGTTCTAGACCGGCATACACTATCTCCATTTTGCCTACGGGGAAGGCTCTAGACGAAGGTGAAGTTGCTAAGTTGGCAACTTTGCTGAAAATTAAACCAGAAGATATTACAAAAAAGGTAAATGATCATAAATATGGTTATGAGCCAATTCGTATTGCTAATGATATTTCTATGGATGTAGTTACAAGCATCGAAGAGCATCGTCATGAATTACCAGGTGTTACCATAGATGTAGAACCACTTCGCTATTATCCATATGAAACGATGGCTTCTCAGCTCTTTGGGTATGTGGGTGAAGTGAGCGAAGAAGAATTAGAAGAGCTAAAACAGCAAGATCCAAATACCCTTATTAGTGGTGGTACTATTTTAGGCCGTTCTGGTCTTGAAAAACTATATGATTCCATCTTGCGTGGCACTGATGGTGGTAAACAGGTAGAGGTTGATGCTACAGGCCGACCGGTTGCGGAGGTAGATAGAAAGCATACAGTGCCTGGATCTAATATTCATTTGACAATAGATGCAAATCTACAAAAGGCTGCTGAAGAAGCTGTTAAGAACCAATTAGAACAGTTGCGTGCCCAAGGCATTCCAGCTCAAGGAGCTGCTGTAGTAGCAATGGATCCAAATACGGGTGCCATTTTGGCCATGGTCAGCGCCCCTGAGTTTAACCCTAATTGGTTTGCGAAGGGGATTACAACGGCACAGTGGAATCAATTGAATAACGATAAGAATCATCCATTTGATAATAAGGTTATTTCTGGTGAATATCCACCAGGTTCTCCGTTCAAGATTATTACAGGTACGGCGGCTTTAGATCTTAAAAAGGTTACCCCTGAAGAAATGATTTTTGATAGTGGTAAACATTGGCTTATCGATAAACGAAATGCAGAAGGTGAAGCATTAGGGTGGCTTAACTTTAATAAAGCTCTTGCAAAATCAGATAATGTTTACTTCTATGAAATGGGCAATCGCGTTGGCATAGAAGGACTTGTAAAATATGCTGGCTACTTTGGTATTGGCGAAAAGACAGGCATCAATCTTGTTGGTGAGGCCTCTGGTAATATGGCAAGTCCTGCTTATAAACGCAAAGTGTATGATGAAGATTGGTATTTAGGTGAAACCTTTGATGCGGCCATAGGTCAGTCTTTTACTTTGGTGACACCATTACAAATGGCTGTTATGCTCAGTGAAGTAGCAAATGGTGGCATTAAATACCGCCCATATGTAGTGAGCCGTATTGATAATAAGGATGGCACGCCAAAAGAAATCTTTGGCCCAGACAAGCTCGGTATCTTACCTGTACCAAAAAATATTATGGATCTTGTTCGCGAAGGCTTGCGTGATGTTACTAATGAAGGTGGTACAGCAGGGGAGTTGTTTAAAGGATTCCCTATTGATGTAGCTGGTAAAACAGGTACTTCAGAGAATGCACATGGCAGAGATCACGGCTGGTTTGTAGCCTATGCACCATATGATAAGCCACAAATTGTAGTGGTTGCACTTGTTGAGCAAGGTAGCTTTGGTGCGGGCTCTGCAGGGCCTATCGTAAGAGATATATTGGCTGCGTACTTCAATGTACCAGTGAATAAGAAATCTAATGATACAAATAGTAAGAGCAATAAGGAAACTGCTACGGGGACAAGTATTAATAAAGGGCAAAAACCTCAGAATGCGGTAACTAGTGGACAACCAAGAAAGGATTAGTATGGGCGAGATAATCGGCGTTGTATCCGGTAAGGGGGGCGTAGGTAAGACTACGATTACCGCTTGCTTGGGTTCAGCCTTAAGCAATGCAGGGCATCGCGTATTGCTCTGTGATGGAGATTTTGGATTGCGCGATTTAGACCTTGTGTTAGGAGTGGCAAATGAAATTATTTACGACGCATTAGATGCGAGCGAAGATAAAGACTATATGGATGATGCCATCGTATCAATTGCTGAAAACTTAGATTTTCTACCAGCTAGCCAAAGTGCTCGTTGGGAAGATATAGGTCGTAAAAAATATAAAAAATTAGTCCGTCGCCTCTCTGAGACATATGACTATATTTTAATTGATGCTCCTGCTGGTATCGGTAAGGGCATAGAGTCTATTTTAGAATTAGTAAATCGCTGCATCGTGGTGACGCATCCTTTATGGGTATCCTTGCGTAATGGGGCACGCATGATTCAAGTATGTCAAGAACATAATATTCGTGATTATGCTATTGCTTTTAATGCAGTACCTATCGATGGAGAGGATATCCATTTATATGATATGTTAGAAGTCCTTCGCGCTGAATATGTAGGGGCTATAATTCCTTATGATGAGGATATTTTGACCTATACACAAGATGGTCGTTTGTTAGAATTTGTTTCTAGTGAACTAAAAGCTATGTTAGCACCTCTTGTTGATTATGTAACTACCGGTGATTGTTGGGAAGACTACGATGTACAAAAGCACTTCGATGCTTATGTAACTAAGAAAAAAACATCGAAGGAGCAAGATAGTACACCAAGTCTTGCAACAGTAGGTGAGTCTATTTTTGAGGATTCTAACAATGTTCATTACATTAATCGTGGTGGTTGGACCACGCAACGCTTATTGGTGCAAGGAAAACAAAGCTTATGGCGCCGTAGCAAGTTGAAATAGGTGATATGATGTGGCGTAAAATATGGACAGATAGCGATTGGACTATCATCATATGTACTATATTACTTGTCGGAATTGGTCTTACAGCTATTGGTAGTGCTACCCATGTGAATCATGAAGCTATCGGTTTTGGTAGTTTAGTGGTAAAACAACTCGTATTCTTTTTAGCAAATATAGCTGTCGTTATAGGCATGCAATTTCTAGATTATCATCGCCTTAAAGGGTGGGGGAATATGATTTATGTGATTACCATGCTTATGTTAATTGCAGTTATGGTAGTTGGTACCTCCGCACTAGGTGCACAGCGTTGGATTCAACTGGGGCCAATTACTATTCAGCCTTCAGAGTTTTCTAAACTATTGATGATTATCTGTATGGCTAAAATGCTAGAACCGCGCATTGGCAAGTTAGATACTTTTAAATCCCTATTGATGCCAGTGTTATATGTAGGGATTCCTATCCTTCTCGTATTCTTACAACCTGACTTGGGGACATCCCTCGTATATATTGCTATATTTGTAGGGATGCTCTTTATATCTGGTATCAAAACAAAGCTTATAAAAATCATTGCGAGCGTGGCGTTACTCTTGATGCCTTTAGGTTGGTTTGTACTGAAAGAATACCAAAAGCAACGTATTCTAGTATTTTTAAATCCAGATATTGATCCCTTCGGTTCTGGCTATCATATTATTCAATCTAAGATTGCCATCGGGTCGGGTATGATTTTTGGTAAAGGTATCTTTAATGGTACTCAAAGTCAGTTGAACTTTTTACCAGAAAATCATACGGACTTTATCTTTTCTGTAATCGGCGAAGAATTTGGCTTTGTAGGATGCATTGTAGTATTGCTATTATTGTTTATGCTTATTTATCGCAGCATTCAAGTAGCATATACCTGCAATGATAATTTCGGTATGTTATTAGCAACGGGTATTGGTACGATGTTTGCCTTTGAAGTGCTCGTAAACGTAGGCATGACGATTGGTATCATGCCTGTAACGGGGATTCCGTTGCCATTCCTTAGCTATGGTGTTAGTGCGCTAACAACTAATATGCTGAGCATTGGCATTTTATTAAATATTGCTAGACAGCGGACAAAATATATATTTTAATATCCTTTCATAGGATTGATTGTGAAAGAAGTCTTTCATTAAAGACGGAGGATGTATGATTCAATTAGATACGTCATGGTTACAACATGTCCAAAAGCCTGCTCGCTACACGGGCGGCGAATACAATAGTATCGTGAAAGATCACAGTACTGTTGATGTAACTATGGCTTTAGGTTTTCCCGATGTGTACGAAGTGGCCATGAGTCATTTGGGCATCAAGATTTTGTATGGTCTCGTAAATCGTCGTGAAGATGCGGTAGCCGAGCGCGTATTTGCACCGTGGCATGATATGGAAGAGGAGATGCGGAAGCGTAATATTCCATTATTTTCCTTAGAAACACGTACGCCTATTAAAGACTTTGATGTGTTAGCATTTACGCTTCAATATGAAATGAGCTTTACAAATATCTTGAATATGCTCGACTTAGCAGGTATTCCAATGTATGCTAAGGACCGCGATATGGACTTCCCATTGCTCGTATGCGGCGGCCCTTGTGCGTATAACGTAGAGCCTATTGCAGATTTCTTTGATATCGTATCCCTCGGGGAATCTGAAGAGTGGGGTGATGAGTTTATCGACCTATTCAAAGCAGAAAAAGCGAAAGGCTTCCCAGGTGGTAAAGAAGGCTTCTTGCGCAAAGTAGCTCAAATTCCTGGTACCTATTGTCCAGCTTTATACGATGTTGAATATACAGAACAAGGCGATTTTAAATCGATTATGCCGCGTTTTGAAGACGTACCAGCAGCCGTTGAGAAACGTATTATAGAGGATGTAGAGAATGTATTCTATCCAACAAAGCCTGTTGTACCATTCCTTGATATAGTGCATGATCGTGCTGTATTGGAGCTATTCCGTGGTTGTACTCGTGGTTGTCGTTTCTGTCAGGCTGGTATGTTATATCGTCCTGTCCGTGAAAAGACACCAGAACGTTTGTTGCAAATTGCTAAAGATACGATTGCCAATACTGGGTACAATGAAATATCCTTGATGAGTTTAAGCTCTGCAGACTACTCCAAATTACCTGAGCTTGTAGATATGCTCATGGAAGAGTTTAAAGATAAACAAGTTAGTGTTAGCTTACCGTCCTTGCGTATCGACAGCTTCTCTATTGATATTGCGAAAAAGGTACAGCAAGTGCGCAAGAGCGGGCTTACCTTTGCTCCTGAAGCAGGTACGCAACGAATGCGTGACGTTATCAATAAAGGCGTTAGTGAAGAAGACTTATTGGCGGCCTGTACTAATGCTTTCAAATCTGGCTGGAATACAGTTAAATTATACTTTATGATGGGCCTTCCTACAGAAACAGACGAAGATTTGGCTGGTATTGCGGATCTTGCTTACAAGGTGCTCGATTTACACCGTGAAATTACAGGGAAACGAAATGGTTCTGTAACGGTGAGCGTATCCTTTTTCGTACCAAAAACACATTCTCCATATCAATGGTATGGTCAACAAGATGTGGAGGAAATTCATCGCAAACAACGTTACTTGAAGTCTCTTATCAATAATCGTAACATTTCCTACCACTACCATGATGGTTATACTGGTTACATGGAAGCCGCTTTTGCTCGTGGGGACCGCAGATTGTCTAAAGTTCTCGTAGAGGCTTGGAAGGCAGGTTGTAAATTCGATGGTTGGACCGAGTTCTTTAACTATGAAACTTGGTTGAAAGCATTTGCTGACTGCGGATTGGATCCTGCATACTATGCACGTCGCACCCGTGATTTTGATGAGCCTTTGCCTTGGGATCATTTAGATTGCACTGTAAGTAAAGCTTTCTTAAAACGCGAGTGGGAGCAAGCGGTAGCAGCTAATCTTACAGGCGATTGTCGTCGAGCTCCATGTAAGGGCTGTAATGTATGTCCAGAGCTCAATACAGCTATTATTGACTATAAGGAGGGTGGCAGAGTTGAAAAAGTTACGTTTGGCCTTAAATAAGGGCGAAGAATTACGATTCCTGTCACACCTTGATTATGCTCAAGCTGTAGAGCGGATGATACGTCGAGCAGAAATTAAAATGGCGTATTCTGAAGGGTTTAACCCTCACATGAAAATTAGCTTCTCCTCTGCACTCGCCTTAGGCGTAACCGCAGCGGCTGAATATATCGATATGGATGTGCTTGAAGAGGACAGTTTAGAGTCCATTATGGACCGTTTAAACCGTGTAGCGCCTTCTGGTCTTGAGGTTCTAGATGGTAAAGAAATGCCTGAAAAGGTGAAAAAGATGATGGCCATCTGTAACTTTGCTATCTATGAGGTAACAGGCCCTGTGACAGATGAAAATGCTGATTGGGCTGCGTTACTCAAACCTTTTAATGAAGCAATGGAAATTTCTTATGAAAAGGTAACACCTAAGAAAACTCGTACCATTGATGTAAAAGAGTTTGTAAAAGAACCGATCGTAGCCTCTGTTAAAGAGGGTATGGTGACCCTTACAATGGGCATCGGCATTTATCCGCAAGGTACAATCAAACCTAGCGAAGTGTGGAATTTAGGCAAGGATCAATATAATTGGCCTATTACTTCTGGCTACGAAATTCATCGTAAAGCAATTATGGTAGAAAACGAAAAAGGCCGCTATACGCCTTTAGAGATTAATTACTAATTAATTTAGATGACAAAGAAGGGAGGGATAGGATGCATAAAATTTTGGTCAATGTTATGCGTGAAGAAATTCGTATGGCTGTTATCGACGAAGAAGGCCAGCTAGTGGACTTTGTCTTGGAGCGTACTGATGAGTCTCATATGGCAAATCATATGTACAAAGGCACAGTAAAGAACGTATTAAATGGTATGCAAGCGGCCTTTGTTGATATTGGGGGCTCTCAAAATGCGTACTTGAACCTACAACAAGGGAAGGAACAGAAAATTTTGCCACGCCTATCTGTAGGGCAACAAATTCTCGTTCAAGTAGTGAAAGAAGAAATGCTCGGTAAAGGTGCCCGCGTGACTGCAGACGTCAGTTTGGCTGGTCGTTTTATGGTACTATTACCATATTCTGAAGGCATGCATATTTCCAAGAAAATTACAGACGAAACCATGCGCAGTAAACTACAAGAATTGGCAACCCCTTATGTACAAGAAGGTTGCGGTTTTATCATTCGCACTGCAGCAGCTAAGGCCAGTGCCGATGAAATCGGTCGCGATATGGAGTATCTGTGGCGGACCTGGCAACATGTGTTGAAGCGTTTTAAGGTTGCTAAGAGTGGTACTGACCTTTATAGTGATGCGGATTTTTGGTTCCGCCTTGTTCGGGACTATGCGCATCGCAATGTAGAGGAAATCATCGTTGATTCCGATATGGGTGAAGGTCGATTGATGGATCTTTTAGGTCATGGACCTACGTCGCAACAAATTAAAGTAACACGTCATCGCGATAGTACACCTATCTTTAAGGCAAACCACATTGAACCGCAATTAGAAGATCTTATCTCTCGCGATATTAATCTTCCTTCTGGTGGTTCAATCCGTATCGATCATACTGAAGCTCTTACCGTGTTTGATGTAAACTCTGCTCACTATACTGGTAAGTCTAATAAGCTGGAAGATTTAGCTTTCACAGTCAATAAAGAGGCGGCAAAAGAAATCTGTCGTCAATTGCGTTTGCGCGATATTGGCGGTATCATTGTGGTCGATTTCATCGATATGAAAGATAAAGAGCATCAACAAGAATTGTTAAAATTGTTGGGGGTACAAGCTAAGTTAGATAAAATGAAAACTGTTGTATGCGGCATTAGTTCGCTTGGCCTCGTAGAGATGACCAGAAAGCGAGCTCGCCAAGGCTTGCAAACCTTGATGTTTGATACATGCCCTCAATGCGGTGGTACGGGCTATATGTTGTCAGGCCGCACCGTGTATATGCAGATTGTGCGTCGTATCCGCGAGTTATTTAAGTCGGGACGTATTAAAACGAATCTAGAAATCGAAGTTCATCCAGAGGTAGCTCAATATTTAACAAAGGCTGTTCTCGTGGATTTGGGTGAGTCTATAGGGCGCAAGATTTCTATTGTAGTAAATTCACAAATTAGCCGTGAAGGGTATTCCTTGATGGCTGTCACTGAATAATATGTAGTTTGTTTATAGAGGAGTACCGTGTCTGTATTTGAAATTATATTAATTAGTATAGGCCTAGCGATGGATGCCTTTGGTGTATCTATCGGTAAGGGGCTAACAATGCCCGTAGGCGAGAATGGCCGTAAGGTAACCTTGGCATTTCTTTTTGGTTTGTTCCAGTTTCTTATGCCTCTTATTGGTTGGCTCATCGGTCGTCAATTTATCGATGTGATTGCTGATTGGGACCACTGGATTATCTTCGGACTTCTTGGTTATTTAGGTATCGCTATGATCAGAGAGGGACTTAGCGATGATGATGATGAAGATGACGATGATAAGCAATTCTTGGGTGTCTGGGAAATGATGATGCTCTCCGTAGCGACTAGCCTTGATGCAATGGCTGTAGGACTGACCTTTGCATTCTTACCTATTAATGTATGGAAAGCATCTACGATGATTGGTGTTATTACCTTTGGTATATCTTTAGTGGGTGTTTACTTAGGTAAATTTATGGGCCGATTTGTTGGAAAATATGCAGATATAGTAGGTGGAGGTGTATTGATCCTCATCGGTACAAAGATACTTTTACAACATCTTGGGATTATTGAAGAATTTTAAGGTATATATATGTGAAAGTGTTAGAAACTGAGCGGATTCTGTTGATTTTTGTTTGACATGACTGTGTAAATAGGATATACTATATCAGTATTAGTTCGGTTTACTGAACTTTGCAATCCGCGTGAAGCAGGTTTAAACGCCCGACCGAAGTTCGGGTCGGGATACCGAATTCAGCGAGTTCGATAACAAGGAGGTGTTCTCATGTACGCAATTATTAAAACTGGTGGTAAACAATATCGCGTTGCTGAAGGCGATGTAATTACTATCGAAAAATTGGAAGCAGCTGCTGACGAGTCCGTTACATTCGAAGAAGTTTTGACTGTAGTGAATGACGGCGACGTTAAAGTTGGCGCTCCTCTTGTAAACGGTGCAAAAGTTACAGGTACAGTTCTTGAGCATGGTAAAGGTAAAAAAATCTTAGTATTCAAATACAAAGCTAAATCCAACTACCGTCGTCGTCAAGGCCATCGTCAACCGTTCACAAAAGTTCGTATTGAATCTATCCAAGCTTAATTATGGTTTTCATTGAAATCCAGCGGAATAGTGATGGTCAAGTAGTTGGTTGTCATATGTCCGGTCATGTAGGATATGATGAACATGGCTTCGATATCGTATGTGCCGCAGTGTCTGCCTTATCGGCAACGGCAATGTTAGGACTCACCCAAATTGCTCGACAAGAAGGGGAGTATACGAATAGCGAAGGTCAATGTGATATAGTTCTCTCTGGTACGATTAATCAGAGTGGACAGGATATTCTGGGGACTATGCTTCTTGGTTTGGAGGAGATTAGCCGTCAATATCCAGAGTTTGTCCAAATTCACGAAATATAGGAGGTGAACTTAATGTTTACTTTTGATTTGCAATTGTTCGCACATAAAAAAGGTGTGTCCAGTACTCGTAACGGTCGTGACAGTGAATCTAAACGTCTTGGTGTTAAATGCCATGATGGTTCCATCGTAAAGAGCGGTAACATCATCGTTCGTCAACGTGGTACTCACTTCCACCCTGGTACTAACGTAGGTATCGGTAAAGATGACACTTTATTCGCACTTGTGCCTGGTAAAGTAGCATTTGAACGTGCTGGTCGTTATAACCGTAAAGTTAGCGTATACCCTGTAGAAGCTTAATTTTACAAGACTATTAATCCCTAGTGGCTTTCACTAGGGATTTTTTGTTGTTTACAAGTGATCGTAATAGAATGAATAAACCATATACATTTTAGTCATATTCGATATAGATAATCGATATAGATTAGAAACTCCCATGATATAAAGGTTGCTTCCTCTTATGAGGCGGCAACCTTTTTACATGTATCAAATTCCTGTGCTTTTTAGTAGGAATAGTGGTATACTATGTACAGTATCAGTGAAATACCAGAAGACTGGTTGTCATATACTTTCATAAACCTAAAGAGGGGTGGCGTTGCCACTAGAAAGATTTGAGGTAAGTACTATGTATGATGTAAAATCTCCAAAGGCGGAGGAATTTATTTCCCATCAGGAAATCCTTGACACACTTGCCTATGCAGAGGAAAACAAGGAAAATCGGGAGTTGTTAGATGCTATTTTAGCGAAAGCTGCTACATTTAAGGGGTTAAACCACCGAGAAGCAGCAGTTCTCTTAGAATGTCCGTTACCTGAATATAAGGAAAAGCTTTTTGCTTTAGCAAAGGAAATCAAGAAGGCTATCTACGGCGATCGTATTGTTCTATTTGCACCGTTATACTTGTCTAACTATTGTATCAATGGATGTGTGTATTGTCCGTACCACTCCAAAAACCGCGATATTAAACGTAAAAAATTAACGCAAGACCAAATAAGAGAAGAGGTTATTGCGTTAGAAGCGATGGGCCATAAGCGTATTGTAATTGAGTCTGGTGAGGATCCATTAAATAATCCTCTTGAATATATTTTGGAATCCATCAAGACGATTTACGGTATCAAAAATAAAAATGGTGAAATCCGCCGTGTAAACGTAAATATTGCAGCTTGTTCCGTTGAGGACTACAAAAAATTACATGAAGCTGGTATTGGCACATATACATTATTCCAAGAAACATATAACAAAGAAAACTATGAAGCTTTACATCCTACAGGCCCTAAGAGCGACTACGCCTACCATACAGAGGCGATGGACCGCGCTATGCAAGGTGGTATTGATGATGTAGGCATCGGTGTTCTTTATGGTTTGGAACATTATAAATATGATTTCGTTGGATTGTTGATGCACGCTGAACATTTAGAGGCTGTGTATGGGGTAGGTCCACATACTATTTCTGTACCTCGTATTTGTCCAGCTGATGATATCGATGTAGATGATTTCAGTAATGCTGTGCCTGATGATGTATTTGAAAAAATTGTTGCTCTTATCCGCGTCTCCACACCGTATACAGGTATGATTATGTCCACTCGTGAAAGTCAGTCCATGCGTGAACGTGGCTTGGCATTAGGTATCTCCCAAATTAGTGGTGGATCTCGTACTAGCGTAGGTGGTTACAAAGAAGAAGAGAAACCAGAAGATAATTCTGCACAATTTGATCGCAGCGATACACGTACATTAGATGAAATCGTAGACTGGCTATTAGACCTTGGTTATGTACCAAGTTTCTGTACTGCATGTTATCGTGCAGGCAGAACAGGGGACCGTTTCATGGCCCTTGCTAAATCCGGTCAAATTCACAATTGTTGCCAACCTAATGCGTTGATGACATTAAACGAATATATCATGGATTACGGTGATGAAAAGACTAAGGCTCATGGTGCTAAGGTCATCGAACAACAGTTAGAAAATATTAAAAATGATTTAGTTAAAGAAAAAGCTAAAGCTTATATTGCACAGATGAAAGACGGCGAACGGGACTTCCGGTTCTAAGGAATTCACTGATATGGAGCCTCCTATTGATAATGGGAGGCTCTTTCTTGTTGAGAAAATAGCAAAGTTTAAATGAGAATAAAATATATAAAATGGTTTATTTTATTTGCGTTTTAAGGTATAATAAATAAAAATGATAATGATAATACGTTGAATTCTAGAATAATATTGATTATAAACTACTGAGGGATATGATGATTAAGAAAAAACGTTGGCGCCTTTGTGAAGGTGATCAAGAGAAAGAGAATATCTTAATCCGTGAACTTGGTGTAAACCCTATTGTGGCTAAATTAATGGTGAATCGTCACATTGATGTAGACGAAGGTCGTCAGTTTTTACAAGGTACTTTGTCAGATTTGTTAGATCCATTTACATTAAAAGATATGGATGTGGCTGTTTCACTAGTTCTGGAAACAATTGAAAGTCACAAACCAATCGTTATTTATGGTGATTATGATGTGGATGGTATTACTGCAACATCTGTACTCTATCGATTTTTAAAGAAATTAGGTGCCGATGTTACATATTACATACCAGAACGTCAAAGCGAAGGGTATGGTCTCAATTTAGAGGCTTTAAAGCACCTTATTGAACGGGGAACGGATTTGGTAATTACCGTAGACTGCGGCATTAGCTCTTACGATATTGTAGAGGCTGTACGGGACCGCATCAATATGATTATTACGGATCACCATACGGCTCCAGATGTGATTCCACGAGCGAAGGCCGTCATAAATCATAAGCAAAAGGACTGTCCTTATAAGGATAAAAACTTATCTGGCGTAGGCGTTGCTTTCAAATTATGCCAAGCTTTGTGGCTTACAAAGCACGGAGAATGGTACTTAGATGATTTAGATATCGTTGCACTTGGCACTGTGGCCGATGTAGTACCTTTGGTCGGTGAGAACCGCATCATTGTGAAATCAGGCCTTGAGAAGATGAATAGGGAACCTAATTTAGGGATTAAAAAGCTTATTGATGTAGCTGGGCTTCATGAACGAACCATTACATCTGGGCATATTGGTTTTACCTTAGCACCTCGCCTTAATGCAGCAGGTCGCGTAACGCATGCAACGCGTGCTGTTGAACTACTTGTGACCGATGACGAGGATATAGTAGAGGCAATTGCGGAGGAACTAAACGAAACGAATCGTGAACGACAAGAGTTAGAACGAAATATTCATGAGTTAGCTCGTATCGATGTAGCCAATCAAGGACATAAAGCTGATTATGTAACTATTGTGGCCGGCGAAGAGTGGCATCCCGGTGTCATTGGTATTGTTGCCTCTCGTCTAGTAGAGGAGTTTTACAAACCAACCTTAGTTATCAGTATTCATGATGGCGTTGGTAAAGGCTCGTGCCGTAGTATAGATGGCTTTAACATATATGATGCATTAAAATCTTGCGAGGATATCTTGCTACAGTTTGGCGGACACTCTGCGGCGGCAGGTTTTAGCATCGATGCAAATCGTATTGATGAATTACGAGACCGTTTAACTAAGTATTGTAAAGAAGTTGTTACTGCTGAGGAATATATTCCTGTTGTGGCCATTGATGCGGAATTACCTGTTGATGATATCGATGTCGATATCATTGACCGCATATCAGACCTTGAGCCTTATGGGATGGCCAATAGCACGCCAGTCTTTGCTATTATGGAAGCTACCGTACAGGATATTATGCTCATGGGGCAATTAAAGAATCACTGTAAGGTAATTTTTGCAACTTCGAATGGTACATTAGATGCTATAGCTTGGAATCGTCCTGATTTATTTAAATCAATCTTTGTGGGAACCGTGGTGAAAGTGGCATTCTCCTTGCAGAAGAATGAATGGCAAGGCATGGTTTCTCCGCAGCTCATGATTCAAGCTATTGAACCGTTGACTGAAGAGCCAATTAAGCTTTCTACAGAAGGACTTAGACAAATGTATGTCATAATAAAACAGTCCATGCGAGGTCGCAGTCAGTCGGTTTATAATGTTGAACAAGATATATTGCGCCGCAAGCCGGCAGATCAGAATAATCGCAGTGCTCTAACATCTATCGATGTATTTAAAGAATTGGGCATTGTTGAAGAATATACAAGTGATGATGGTCAATTAATGCTTAGATGGAATGCTATTGAAGGAAAATTAGATCTTGTCACATCCGTAACATTCCTTACTTATAGTGTATAGGAGGTGACATCATGACAACTGTAAATGAAGAAGGCAAAGCTTTGGTGGAACAAAGTACATTTGATAAAAGTAAAGCCTTAGCCGAGTTTATGGAGTATATCCATACGTATTTAACAGATGATGAGTGTGACCAAGTATTGAAAGCTTTTGAGCTTGCTGATAAGGCTCACGAAGGTCAGTTTAGAGCTTCCGGTGAGCCGTATATCATGCATCCTCTAGCTGTAGCAGATATTTTGGCACATTTACAAATCGACCATATTACACTCATGGCAGCTCTTATGCATGATGTGGTTGAAGATACATCTTATTCGAAGGAAGACCTAGAGGAGATGTTTGGCTCTGAAGTAGCATTCCTTGTTGATGGGGTAACAAAATTAAACCAATTCCAATATGAAACAAAAGAAGATCGCCAAATGGAAAACTATCGAAAGATGATTTTAGCCATGGCGAAGGATGTACGTGTCGTAGTTATTAAATTGGGTGACCGCTTACACAACATGCGCACCTTAAAGCATATGCGTAGTGACAAACAAAAACGTATTGCTAAGGAAACCCTAGAAATCTTTGCACCTTTGGCACATCGTCTCGGTATCTTCAATGTGAAATGGGAGTTGGAAGATTTATCCTTCCGTTATTTAGAGCCGGAAAAATACTATGATCTAGTAGATCAAATGAAACAAAAACGCCAAGTTCGGGAAGACATCGTTAATGATACGATGAGGCAACTTACAAAGGCCTTAAGCGAAGCCCATATCAAGGCGGATATCAAAGGTCGTCCAAAACATTTCTACAGTATTTATAAGAAGATGAAAAAGGACAATCGTGATTTATCCCAAATTTATGATTTGCTTGCCGTTCGTGTAATCGTTGATAGCATCCCTGATTGTTATGCAGTACTTGGCATTGCACATAGCTTGTGGAAACCATTGCCATATCGCTTCAAAGATTATATTTCTATGCCAAAGTCTAATATGTATCAATCTTTACATACTACAGTTATCGGCACGATGGGGCAGCCTGTAGAGATTCAAATTCGTACATGGGAGATGCATCGTGTATCTGAATACGGTGTGGCTGCTCACTGGCGATATAAAGAAGGAAATAAAAACGGCGATAAAGAATTCGATCAAAAGGTTGCATGGCTGCGCCAAGTTCTTGAATGGCAAGATACGAGTAATCCAACGGAACTTGTTAACGCTTTAAAATTAGACGTTTTCTCTGGCGAAGTATTTGTATTTACGCCAAAGGGTGACGTTGTTAAGTTGCCAATAGGCTCTGTACCGCTCGACTTTGCCTATCGAGTTCATACCGATGTAGGTCATCATTGTGTAGGCGCTAAGGTAAACGGCAAAATTGTACCGCTGGATTATACCTTGCAAAATGGTGATATTGTTGATATTATCACATCCAAAACAGGTCGTCCTAGCCTCGACTGGTTGAATATCGTAGGTTCTTCTGAAAGCAAGAGCAAAATTCGCAATTGGTTCAAGCGCGAAAATAAAGCTGAAAATATTGAAAAAGGTTTAGACTCTCTTGAAAAAGAAGCGAAACGATTGAATCATAATTGGAAAGAATTATGTGCAGACAACCGTTTACAACATGTAACGAAACAACTTAAAGCCGGTACAGAAGAGGAAATGTTTGCAGCCTGTGGCTATGGCGGCATTCCTGTAAGCACTGTTCTTTTGCGTTTAATTGAACTTTATAAAAAGTCTAAAGAGGTAGAGGAATCTAAGCGCAGCACAGAGCAAATTATCGAGAAATTAAAATCTCAAGGACAAAAGAAAACTAAAAATGGAACTGGTGTTCTCGTAAAAGGTGAAGCTGGTGTGATGGTGCGTATGGCAAAATGCTGTAATCCTGTACCTGGTGATGATATTATAGGTTACATAACCCGTGGTCGTGGCGTTTCTATTCATCGCTGTGATTGCCCTAGCATGGGCCATTCTCCTGAAGACTTAGAGCGGATGATAGAAGTCTCTTGGGACGGTTCTTCTGGCGAATCTTTCCACGTAGGCATTGATATTCAAGCTTATGATCGAGCTGGTATTCTCATGGAAGTTATGGCGGTGCTTTCAGAATTGAAAATCACCATTACTAACATCAATGCTAAGGTTCAAGAGGATACAAAAAATGTAAGCATCAATTTGGTGGTTGATATCCGCGATATTTCACAACTAGATTTCGTAATGACTAAATTGCGTCGTATTCGTGAAGTTTATACTGTTCAACGTAGTAAAGGAGGGGCTTAATGAGCGAACAACAATTAGTACTTATGCGCATGCCTTTAGGTCCATTAGGAACAAATTGCTATGTTATCGGTGATAAAGCGATAGGTGAAGCTTTCATTATCGATCCTGCAACAGCTGAAGTACTAGATGCGCTAAAAAAACATGACTTAAAGCCGAAGGCGGTTGTACTGACACATGGTCATGGAGATCATATTGGTGGCATTCAAGAGATTGTGAACACCTATCATGTGCCTGTATATATTCATAAAGGCGATGTACCGTATTTATCTGATCCTGAGCTTAATCTCAGTGCTTATAGCAATCCAACGCCAATTAAGATAAAAGCGGAAATTATCGAGGTTAAACAAGGTGATCACATTACATGTGGTGATATTGATCTTGAGGTGCTTGAAACACCAGGTCATACGCCGGGTGGTGTGTGTTATTACATGGAAGGTCTTGTGTTTGTAGGGGATACTTTATTTAGAGATTCCGTAGGCCGTACAGATTTTCCAAATGGCTCTTATGAGACTCTGATATCATCTATTAAGACTCAGCTTTATACATTGCCTGATAATACAATGGTTTATCCTGGTCATGGACCGGAAACAAATATAGGGTATGAAAAACAATACAACCCATTCGTTGGTCAGTAGGTTTAAACGAATTATTTTTTACAGTCGAGGGGAAATTTATTATGAACACAACATTAGAAAAATTAAAAGAACGCATTAAAGACAAAAAGTACAAATTGACCACACAACGTCAAACAATCTTGCAAGCATTTATCGATGCTGAAGAAAATCATTTGAGTGCTGAAGATGTATATGTTCTTGTAAAAGAGGTGGCACCTGATATCGGGTTAGCAACAATTTACAGAACTCTTGATCTCTTCACAGAACTTGATTTGTTAAAACGTCTTGATTTTGGTGATGGCCGTAATCGTTATGAATTAAATGACGAAGAGTTCGCTCATTTCCATCATCATTTGATTTGCGTAAAATGTGGTAAAGTATCCGAGTTTGAAGATGACATGCTTGAAACATTGGAGTCTATCATCGCTAAGAAATTGAACTTCCGTACCATTGATCATCAATTGAAAGTATATGGTTACTGTAGTGATTGTCAAAATCATATGACTGAAGCAGAATTAGAAAAGCTTGAGCGTATGTCCCATCATGGTTAATGGATATCTATATACGGGTCCATTACCACTTGGCTCCGTAGTAGCTCATAACTGTGGCGCGGCAGGACTCTTTTCTGATAAGGTACATCCAGAGGTTATCCTTGAAGCGCATGAAGTGGAAGGAATATATACATTAACTGTTACTATTGGTGATACAATTAAGATTTTTGAAGGAACTGTTTCCTCTATGGGGCGTCGTCAAATTGGACAAGCCTTGTTGCGATATTTGCGTGAATATCAAGGCTTACCTGCTGAGGCTCCATGGGGAACTATGATAGGTGTGCGCCCTACAAAGCTACTACATAAATATATAGATACATATGGCTCTGTCCACGCAGCAACTCGTCACATTCGGGACGAGTTTTCTGTGTCTATGGAAAAGCTTGCTACTTTGGGGGCCATTGGCGAGTATCAACGTCCATTTCTATCTGATACAGATGATAAAAAGGTAAGCCTCTATTGTGGTATTCCTTTCTGTGACACGCGTTGCGTATATTGCTCATTTCCATATGGTCTCTATCAGGATTATGCTGGTAAAAGTCAATTTCTAAGGGCTTTAACCCGTGATATAGAAGATATGAAAGCTATTATCCAATCTTATAATCTAACCGTAGATACCCTCTATATGGGCGGCGGTACTCCGACAGTGCTAAAGGATGAAGACTTTCACCAGGTTCTAAAACAGTTGTCTCTACTCGTACCAGAAGGTCATGAATTTACTGTAGAGGCAGGACGACCTGATTCTGTTAATCCTACAAAGCTACGTTCCATGCTTGCGCTAGGTGTGAATCGTATTAGCATTAACCCGCAAACAATGCAAGATGATATTTTGCGTCGTATTGGACGCGGCCATAGTGTACGGGATATTGATGAACTTTTACAATATGTAAAAAACAATACATCATTAGCCGTAAATATGGATTTTATTGCAGGCTTGCCTAATCAAACGATGTTAAACATGATAGAGAATATGGATTATGTATGTCAAAATCTGCCGGAAAATGTTACAATTCATACGTTAGCATTAAAACGTGGTAGCCCGTTGTACGATTTACATATGGAAGATGATATTCCTGAAGAACATCTTGTGGCGGAAATGGTACAATATGGTAAAGAGCGTCTTGAAGCGGCTGGTTATGTGCCATATTATTTATATCGCCAACAATATATGAGAGGGCAGTTAGAGAATATTGGCTATACCTTGCCTGGCAAAGCGTGTGAATATAATATCCAGATTATGGAAGAACGGCAGAGTATTCTATCTATGGGGCCTGGCAGTTCATCCAAGTGGATGCGCGCCCCTGAATATCGTCAACTTAAACAGCATATGCCAAAAGACGTAGATGTTTATCACGAAACGATAGATGCACTTTTAGAGAAACGACATAGAATTTGTGAAAGATTTTGGGAGGTTGTGTAATGGCTATAAGAAAACCAAGAGGTACACAAGACTTTTTGCCAGAACAGATGATACATTGGCATTATATTGAACAACGTATGCGCGAAATTTGTAAAGTATATGGGTTCAATGAAATTCGCACACCTGCCTTTGAAGAAACTAAATTATTCTTACGTGGTATCGGTGAGACTACAGATGTAGTACAAAAAGAGATGTACACCTTTACCACTGGTGATGACGGTGGTTCTAGCTTTACCTTACGCCCTGAAAATACGGCGTCTGCTGTGCGCGCATACTTAGAAAATAAAGTATATGGTAAAGAAGGTCTCACAAAATGGTATTACATGGGCCCTATGTTCCGTCATGATAAACCGCAAGCGGGTCGTTATCGTCAATTCCACCAGTTTGGTGCAGAGGTACTAGGTTCGCAATCTCCAGTGGTAGATAGTGAAGTTATCTGTATGGTTGTACAGTTATTAAAAGACTTTGGCCTTAAAGACCTTAATGTAGAAGTAAACTCCGTAGGTTGCCCAACATGTCGTCCTGTATACCGAGAAAAATTAATCGCTTTCTTTGAACCTAAAAAGGAACAATTATGTAGCGATTGCCAAGAGCGTTTGTACAAAAATCCTTTGCGTATCTTGGACTGCAAAAATGAAACATGCAAATCCTTGTCCGTAGGTGCTCCTGAAATTCACGAACATTTATGTGAAGAGTGTCATGATCATTTTGAAGAATTGAAAACCTATTTAACTGCAGCTAATGTGCAATATACTTTAAATCCTCGTCTCGTACGTGGCCTTGATTACTATACAAAGACAGCCTTTGAGGTACAATATACTCCTTTAGGTGCTCAAAGTGCTGTAGCTGGTGGTGGTCGTTACGATGGTCTCGTAGAAGAGCTCGATGGACCTCATACTCCAGCTATCGGTTTTGCTATGGGCATGGAGCGTTTACTATTAGCTCTTGAAAAACAAAACTTATTGCCTGAGCCAACTGTAGAACCATCTGTATTCGTAGTCGCTCTTGGTGATGCGGCTAAGGTAGAGACTTTCAAAATTTGCCAAGCCTTACATGATGAATATATTACCGTTGAAATGGACGGGCAGGGCAAGAGTATGAAGGCACAATTAAAATACGCTAACAAAATTAATGCGAAATATGTTATTATATTGGGTGATGATGAATTGGCTCGTAAAGAAGCCATAATTCGATTCATGGATACTAGTGAACAAGAGACTGTATCTCTTGATACAGTGGCTGAACGTATAACTTCTTTGGTGAAAGGATGACAGTTAGAATGGAAACAATGCAAGGCTTACACCGTACGCACGGTTGTGGCACCATCTCTGAACAAGAGGTAGGTAAAGAGGTCGTATTATGTGGTTGGGTTGAACGCCGTCGTGACCATGGTGGTTTGATTTTCTTGGATTTACGTGATCGTTCTGGCGTAGTACAAGTGGTGGCATCCCCAGATCATAACGTAGAATCGTTCCACAAAGCAGAGGATGTTCGTAATGAATATGTGCTTTGTGTACGTGGTAAGATTACAAAGCGTGATGAGGCTGCTATTAATCCAAATCTTCCTACAGGTGCATACGAAATGTTCTGTGAAGAGTTGCGCGTATTGAACTCTGCTAAAACTCCTCCTTTCTATATCCAAGATGATATCGATGTAGATGAAAATATTCGCTTGAAATATCGTTACCTTGACTTACGTCGTCCAGAAATGCAACGCAACTTGATTTTGCGTCACAAAGTAACGAAAGCAATGCGCGATTTCTTCGATAGCCGCGATTTTTTGGAAATTGAAACTCCAATGCTTACTAAATCTACACCAGAAGGCGCTCGTGACTATCTAGTGCCGTCCCGTGTAAATGCTGGTACATTCTATGCGTTGCCACAATCTCCACAAATTTTCAAACAAATCTTGATGGTTGCTGGTTACGAAAAATATTTCCAAATCGTTCGTTGCTTCCGCGATGAAGATTTGCGCGCAGACCGTCAACCTGAGTTCACTCAGCTCGACTTAGAAATGTCCTTCGTTGATGAAGAAGATATTTATGCATTGCTTGAAGAGATGATTGCTCATGTATTTAAAACTGCATTAGGTAAAGAAATTTCTTTGCCTATGCCTCGTATTACATGGGACGAAGCAATGGATAAATACGGCTCTGATAAGCCGGATCTTCGTTTTGATATGGCCTTTACTGATGTAACTGATCTTGTAAAAGATACAGAATTCAAAGTATTCCGTTCTGTTATCGACAATGGTGGTGTAGTTAAAGGTATCGTTGTACCTGGTGACGCTGGCATTCCTCGCCGTGAACTTGACGACCTTGTTGAATATGTAAATCGTTACGGCGCCAAAGGCCTTGCATGGGCTTGCTTCAACGAAGATGGTTCTATCAAGTCTCAAATCATGAAGTTCTTAGGTGAAGATACAATTCGCAATATCGGTGAAAAAATGGGTGCTAAAGGTGGCGACCTCGTATTGATGATTGCTGATAAACCTGCAACTGTGGCACGTGCATTAGGTGAACTACGCCTTGAAATGGCACGTCGTATGAACATGATTGACCAAGATAAATTGGCATTCACCTGGGTAACTGATTTCCCTATGTTCGAATATAACGAAGATGAAAAACGTTATGTTGCAATGCACCATCCGTTCACAATGCCACGCCATGCGGATCTTGATAAATTGGAATCTGATCCTGGCAGCGTAAAAGCGATTGCTTACGATATGGTATTGAATGGCGTAGAAATTGGTGGCGGTTCCTTGCGTATCTACCAAGCTGACGTACAAGAAAAAGTATTCAAAGCAATTGGTTTGTCCATTGAAGAAGCAAGATCCAAATTCGGCTTCATGCTTGATGCATTCCAATATGGTGCACCTCCTCATGCAGGTTGTGCATTTGGCTTAGATCGTCTTGTTATGTTGATGGCAAAACGTCAATCTATCCGCGACGTAATCGCATTCCCTAAAACTCAATCTGCTTCTGATATCATGAGCCAAGCTCCATCTGAAGTAGAACCAAAGCAATTAAAAGAGTTGCATATTAAACCAGATGTAGAAGAAGAACAAGAGCAATCTTTAGTGTAAAAACATAGGCAAGAATTGATTAAAATCGAAATGTCAAGACTTGTTAATTGCTAATCTTTCTGATACTATTTAAGTATAAGATATCCCTGCCATGTGCGTGTGATATCGCAGTTTTGAGCCAACACATTTACTTTGGGAGTCTGAACTCTCGTCTGAACGTTACGCCCTTACGGGACAACTGCAGGATGAGGAGGACACCCACCTGCCCTTGCAGGATCAAAACGCGGTACATTACGGCATGGTGGGGCTTTTTTGCGTGTAAAAATAGACTGAAATATCATATACTATAAATATATCTTTGGTAAGAATTTAAACTATTTAAAATCTTAAGAGTCCTAAATGTCATAAATGTTATAAATATCTTGCCAATATTATCAGTGTTACCGAGTTACTGATGTTATTAGGCTTTTATGACGGGACAGTAATTTTTTTGGATTGAATAGTTATAGATATGAAAATACGACAGTTAAACTGAGTGCGAATTGAGGTGATAGAATGGATAGTTTGTTTGATATGACACCTACAAATACATACGAGCCGCTTCCTGTACGAATGCGTCCTACTAAACTAGATCATTTATATGGTCAAGAGAAGGCCGTAGGTAAGGGGACTTTCTTGAGAGCTATGGTAGAGAAGGATACAATACCATCTATGCTTTTTTATGGGCCTTGTGGAACGGGTAAGACTACATTAGCTGGCATTATAGCTAAGGTGAGTAATAGCCATTTTGTAAACCTGAATGCTACTAACGCCGGTATTGGTGAGTTGCGCACCATCATTGAAGACGCGCGCAAACGAGTTCGTTCTTTACAGCAACGCACAATTCTATTCCTCGATGAAATTCATCGTTTTAATAAAAGCCAACAAGATGTGTTGTTACCTTGTGTAGAGGATGGCACTATTATCCTTATTGGTGCTACAACAGAGAATCCATTCTTTGAGGTTAATAGACCGTTATTATCTCGTTTGCGTCTTATTACATTAGAAGCACTTACACCAAAGGCTATTGGTCAAATTTTACGTCGCGCCATTACCGATGAAGAAGTGGGATTAGGCAAACGCCATCTACAGGTAACGGATGAAGTTCTGGAAGATGTGGGAATTTTCGTCAATGGTGATGGCCGCATGGCCCTTAATATTCTTGAACAAGCTGCAGCTATGGTTCCCGATGAGGGGACGATTACTATTGAGGTTCTTGAAAAGGTCGTAGGTCGTCGTATATATACATATGATAAAAAAGGAGACAGTCATTACGATACAATCTCAGCCTTTATAAAAAGTATGCGTGGTTCTGACGTGCAGGCAACGGTACATTATTTAGCACGCATGATTGAAGCTGGAGAGGATCCTAATTTCATTGCTCGTCGTATTGTTATTTGTGCAGCAGAGGATGTAGGACTTGCGGACCCACAAGCTCTTATACTTGCCAACGCAGCGGCTCAAGCGGCTCATATGGTAGGTTTTCCTGAGGCGCGCATTATATTATCTGAGGCTGCGTGCTATGTTGCTCTCGCACCTAAAAGTAATTCTGCTTATGTAGCTATTGATGCCGCGATATCTGATGTGCGACATAAGGATTGTGGACAAGTACCTGATCATTTGAAAGATAGTCACTATAGCGGGGCTAGTAAATTAGGCCATGGGAAAGCTTATAAGTATGCTCATAATTATCCTAATGGATATGTAAAACAGCAGTATTTACCAACGCCTCTAGTTGATGCAACCTACTATAAGGGCATAAAGAGAGGGACTGAGGAACAGTTACTTCACGACTGGGAGAAACGTTGTAAAAATTAACTTAATATTACGATATATGCTATAATATAATGATAAGTTAATTTACTGTAATGTTATATAAGTAAGGGGTTTGTATAGATTTATGGCAGAAGAAAATACTTCCACCAAAAGACGCAACACACGCCGTAAGCGAACAAGTACAAAACAGCAATCAAAGTCTCAAAGCTTTTCTTTGCGCAGCGAAGTGAAAGGCCTTATTGTCATTGCCTTTGCTGTGATTTCCTTTCTGGGCTTTTTCGGCTTTGAACTCGGCCTTGTAGGACAGATTTTAACAGGTATATTCCGTTATGGCTTTGGCTTAGGGGGTATTATTCCTTGTTTATGCGTTTTCTGGTTAGGTTGGAGATTATTATATAAGGATACATTTATTTCCATTACAAAACGAGGGATTGTAATGACCTTGTTTTTCCTATTTTTGTTAGCTCTTGTTCCCTTGTGGCGCGTTCCTGAGGGGCAGGAACTCATTACTACACAACTAGCTAATCAAGGTGGTTTCGTAGGTGGTGCAATTGCTACATTCCTTCGTACACTATTAGGCAATCTAGGGGCTATTATTCTTGATGTATTCTTACTCATAGCTTTTGGATTACTGGTGACACGTTTGTCTTTGCGCAGTGGATTACAAAAGGCTGCGGACAAAACACAGGTTGGCCTTGATGTTGCAAAAGAGGTAGCTGCTGAGAAGGTTGCTGTTGCAAAAGAAGTCTTTGAAGATTGGAATGAACAACGTAAAGAAGCGGCAGAACAGCGTAAAGCTTATAACAGGGAAAAAGATACACGCTTTGCTGATGCAGCAGATCAAGCATTAGATGCACTAGAAAAACAAGGCATTGCTACTGGAAGAGACCTCTTTGACTCTACCACAGCTATAGATGTTGATCCTATTGAAGATACAGTTACTACTATGGAGTCACAAAGAACTCCTACATCTTGGAAGGAATTGGCTGAGATAGAAGCACGTAATCGTGCGGCTGAGCAATTGGCTAATATATCTGAAGCATCTGGTGATGCTAAGTCTTATGAAGCTGATAATTTTGAACAATTCTCTGATACGCATAGATCTACGAGTGATGATTATGTATATGTTCCAGATGAGGACTTTTCATATACACCAGATGAAGAGTATTCAGATGAGGTTGGAACTGTAGAAAACTCTGATGATGAAGAACCAGAATTCTCTTATCAAAATACAACAATAGGACCATTGGAAACGAATCACGGTGCTATTGCCTCCGCTGTGCCAGGAACGGGTGCAGCGGCAAGTTCTGTAAGTGCTGGAGCTGGTATGGCAGGTATGGGGTTACAAGTACCGTCCATTATTAGTACTACAGAAGATACGGCGCAAGTAGCTGTATCTAAAGATGGACAGATTCATCGGTCCTATGATAGACCTTACCATTTCCCAAGCCTAGATATTTTGGCGAAAGGGAAGGGGAGTCAAAACAATGGTGAAGAAGTAGCACAAAATGCGATGATGCTTGAACATGTATTGAGTGACTTTGGTATTACGGCAAAGGTTGTTAATGCTACACAAGGCCCAACTGTTACACGTTATGAAATTGAACCTGCACCAGGCGTGAAAGTGAGTCGTATCGTTAATTTAACAGATGATATTGCCCTCAATTTGGCAGCACAACATATTCGTATGGAGGCTCCGATTCCAGGGAAATCTGCCATCGGTATTGAGGTCCCTAATAAAACGACAGAAGCCGTTCATTTACGCGATGTACTTGATTGCAGTGACTTTAAAGATGCTCGTGGAGGTATTCCTGTCGGCCTTGGTAAGGATATTGCAGGAAAGCCTGTTATTACAGACCTTGCGAAGATGCCTCACTTGCTCGTAGCTGGTACAACTGGCTCTGGTAAATCCGTATGTGTAAATACATTAATTTCTAGTATTCTCTTTAGCCGCAAACCGGAAGAGGTTAAGTTATTATTAATCGACCCTAAGATGGTTGAATTGTCTATTTACAATGGGATCCCGCACTTGATGGCTCCAGTTGTAACGGATATGAAAAAAGCAGCAGCTGTATTACGTTGGGCCGTTCGTGAAATGGAGGCTCGTTATAAGGCGTTTGCTGCATCTGGTAAACGTGATATCAAGAGCTATAATGAAGCGCATCCTAAGGCTGCTATGCCGCTAATCGTGTTGATTATCGACGAGTTAGCTGACCTTATGATGACGGCTCCTGATGATATTGAAGAATCTATTAGTCGTTTAGCACAAATGGCTCGTGCTGCAGGTATTCACATGGTTCTTGCTACGCAGCGGCCATCTGTTAACGTTATTACCGGTTCTATCAAGGCCAATGTGCCAAGTCGTATTTCCTTTGCTGTAGGCTCTCAAATTGACTCTCGTACCATTCTTGATATGGCAGGAGCAGAGAAACTATTGGGTAAAGGGGATATGTTATTTGCTCCGATTGGTGCTAATAAACCTATTCGTGTACAAGGGGCTTTCATTTCTGATGATGAGGTAGAAAA
Source organism: Veillonella parvula (assembly GCF_036456085.1). Lineage (NCBI taxonomy): Bacteria > Bacillati > Bacillota > Negativicutes > Veillonellales > Veillonellaceae > Veillonella > Veillonella parvula. The sequence continues at coordinate 192,005 of NZ_CP138632.1, forward strand.
ACTTGTAGAGTTTGTGAAAGCTCAACGAGAACCAGAATATGATAATACGGTAACTCAAGAAGTGGAAAAGGAAGCTGAAAAAGAATCTTCTGATGCTAATGATGTTTACCGCGATGAATTATTAGAGCGAGCTGTCAATCTCGTTATGGAATCTGGTCAAGCTTCCGTATCGATGTTGCAACGTCGTTTCCGTATAGGTTATACCCGTGCGGCACGTCTTGTAGATACAATGGAAGACCTTAAAATCGTTGGTCCTAGCATGGGCAGTAAGGCGCGAGAAATTTTAATGAGCCCTGAACAAGCTAAGGCTAGATATTTCTCCGATTCCAATGATGAGCAATAATTAGCTAATTACTATATGAATATTACGTAGATTTAGAAAGGAACGAAAATGGCTGAATTAGGCGAAGAATTACGACGTGAACGGGTAAGACGTAATCTAACCTTTAAAGATGTGGAGCAAGTGCTGCACATTAAAACAACCTATTTAGAGGCTATCGAAGATGGCAACTATGATATCATTCCTGGTCAAGTCTACGTAAAAGGTTTTATTCGAAACTATGGTAACTACTTAGATCTTGATGGGGATCGCTTGGTAAAAGTATATCAGGGCCAAGTAGGGGACATAGATACCTTTTCTTTACGTTCTGTTACAAGACAGAAGGCTCAAGCAACTCCTAATTTGGTACAAAGTGAGTTTGTTGAATACCAAACATCTAAAAAGCGTATGTCCTTAGAAACGCGTCAACGAAAACGTCAACGCTCTATTGTACAAGAACGCATTATTTTAGGGATTATTTTAGTTTGTATGGCATTATTTTTACTATGGTTATTCCTGTTCTAGTATCTGATTAGGCATGATAGAAAGGCATTTACACAATCAATGGATAGATTTTTAGTAACAGAACCTTCGGATATGAAGGAACGTGGTTGGGCTGAATTAGATTTCGTTCTCATCAGTGGGGACGCTTATGTGGACCATCCATCCTTTGCGCCTGCAGTTATCGGTAGATACTTGGAATCCAAAGGTTATCGTGTAGGCATTATAGATCAACCAGATTGGAATGATGTAGAGGCTTTCAAAAAACTAGGTAAACCACGTCTAGCATCCCTTGTTACGGCAGGGAATTTAGATTCAATGCTTAATAAATTTACGGCAGCAAAGAAAGTTCGCCGTCAAGATGATTATTCTCCAGGTGGTGAGTCAGGTCATCGTCCAGATCGTGCTACCTTGGTATATGCTAACCGTATGAAGGAGGCTTACAGTGATGTACCTCTTATCATTGGTGGTATAGAAGCGTCTTTGCGTCGCTTTGGTCATTATGACTATTGGTCAGATACGGTGCGTCGATCCATCTTAGTAGATTCTAAGGCCGATGTACTCGTCTATGGCATGGGAGAACTTCAAATCGTTGAACTAGCTGATGCCTTAGATCAGGGTCGATTTAAAGAGTCTTTGCCATCTATACGTGGCATTTGCTACATGGCAAAGGAAATTCCAACCATTGACTATGTAGAGTGCCCATCGTATGAAGCTATTAAGGCGGATAAGATGGATTTTGCCGATGCATTCCGCATTCAATACGATGAACAAGATCCGTTCTATGGACGTATTGTAGTCCAAAAGCATGGTGATAGATATCTCATTCAGAACACGCCTGCGTTGCCATTGACACAGGAGGAAATGGACGGTGTCTATAACTTGCCATATACTCGAAAGTGGCATCCTAAATACGATGATAAGGGTGGTGTGCCAGCATTAAGCGAAGTTCAATTTAGCCTTGTGAGCCAACGAGGTTGCTTTGGCAGTTGTTCTTTCTGTGCTATTACTAATCACCAAGGGCGTATCATTCAGAATCGTAGTCATGAGTCTTTGATTGAAGAAGCTCACATGATGATCAAGATGGACAATTTTAAAGGGTATATTCATGATGTAGGGGGCCCTACGGCAAACTTCCGCCATCTAGCTTGCGATAAACAAGCTGTCTATGGTGCGTGTAAAGGTCGTACTTGTGCGGCTCCAGAGCCTTGTGAAAACTTGAATACAAATCATGATGACTATATTGCTTTACTGCGTAAATTACGTAAACTAAAAGGTGTAAAAAAGGTATTTGTTCGTTCTGGTTTGCGTTATGACTATGTACTAGCCGATAACAATAAAGATTTTGTGCGGGAACTTTGCGAGTTTCACGTAAGTGGGCAGCTAAAGGTAGCTCCAGAACATGTATCTAAACGGGTTACCAATATGATGGGGAAAGCTGGTAAAGAAGAATTCCTAACCTTTAAGTCTTGGTTTGAAGAGGCAAATAAAAAGCTTGGTAAGAAACAATACTTAGTGCCGTACTTTATGAGCTCTCATCCCGGTTGTGCCCTAGAGGATGCTATTGAATTAGCGGAATTTTTACGAGATCACCATATGTACCCAGAGCAAGTACAGGATTTTATTCCTACGCCGGGTAGCCTTTCTACTTGTATGTATTATACGGGCATTAATCCACTAGATGGAAAACCTGTTTATGTTGCTAAAAAGGGTAGAGATAAAGCAAAACAGCGCGCATTGATGCAGTTTAAAAATATTGAAAACTATGACCTTGTTAAAGAGGCTCTCATAGAAGCCAATCGACGTGATTTAATTGGCTTTGGCCCAGAATGTTTAATTCCACCCCGACCAATTGGTGGAAATTCTAAGCGTATTAGCCAATCTAGTAAATCCCGTAATGGCAAACGAGGTTGCGAATCTAGGAATCGATGCCAGACTGGAAAAAGGCGTAGTAGAGATGTGACTAAAGTTCGTACATCTAATAAAAGTTTTGGTGGTCGTTACATGTAGGGAGTAGCTCTAGCTACTCTCATTTTAAGATACTTTATGTCTTATGGGAGGCATATATGAAACGATGGATTGCTCCGAGCATCTTAGCATTATTTGTGGTAGGAATGTTGATCTATGGCATAAACTTTTACCAACAAGAACAAATAGAACAGGCCAAAGAGCCTATTCGTGGTGAAATTATAGTCTATACGGACTTACCTAATACTTTGACAGCTATGCTTGCTGAGCGTTATGAAGAGGAACAAAAGGTAAAAGTCACTGTAATGCCTCTTACAGAGGAACAAATGTCGCAACGGTCGGCTTCTATAGTGGCTGATACTTCTGGTGATTTGGTGCTAACTTCTGAAGATAATCTCGTAATTGGTGCCAATGCAGGTAAATATATGCCCATCGTCAATGAACGTATTGACGAGGTACGTGATAATCTAAAGGATCCAAATGGCTATTGGGTTGGTATTTGGTATGATCCCATCGTATTTGTTCAGAATGATACCTTCCATAATGGCATTGGTAAATATATTACTACATGGGATACATTGGGAAAACAAGGTGATTGGTCTATCGTTATGACCGATTTTGTAGCATCTCAGAATGCGGCCAATTTGCTATATAATATGGTAGAGTATAAAGGGGAACCAGAGGCTCTTGAATACTTATATAGTTTGAAGCCCCATGTGGTTCAACATGCTAAATTTTTGTCTACTCCAATACGCCTAACTGCGCTAGGGGAGACAAATATTGGTATTGGTAACTTGTCTGATGCGGCGCAATATAGTCATCATGGGTATCCAATTAAGATCATTTATCCTAAAGATGGTACGTCTTATTATGTGACTGGTGCTGCCGTTTTAAAAAATTCAAAACATAAAGCAGATAGTGTAGAGTTTATTAATTGGTTACTATCTTCTAAAACGGCAAAATATATGGTAGAAAAGAATTTTACCTATATATTTACTAATCCTGAGATGGATGAGCCAAAAGATTCTATGGGGCATGATTTAGTGTTATGGCCTGTGAATGGTGGTTATACCCTAGAGGGTAAAAAGTTATTGTTAAATCATTGGGTTAGCCAGGTACGATTCCGTAAGGACTAAGTCAGTTGTATAAATCCAAGAAATAAATAAAAAGAATCTAGTGACGAAAGGATATGTAATGGGGAAAAAATTAGGATATGTTAGCCTAGGTTGTGCTAAAAATTTAGTAGATACAGAGGTAATGTTAGGCTTATTGAGAGATAATGGCTATTCGATTACAGAAGACTTAAGCGAAGCAGATCTTATCGTTGTAAATACCTGTACTTTTATTGAAAAAGCTAAGGCTGAGTCTATAAATACCATCCTTGAGGTTGCCCAATATAAGGAGGATGGTGCTTGTAAGGGCCTTATCGTAGCAGGTTGTCTTAGTCAACAATATCAGGATGAATTATTCCAAGAAATTCCTGAAATTGATGCATTAATCGGTACCGGTGCATGGGATCAAGTTATGGTAGCCGTTGATGCTATTGAGCACGGCAATCGCAGTTGTATCATGGAAAATATTACGAATATCTACGATGAGCGCATGCCTCGTATTCAAACAACACCTCGTTATAGTGCATATGTAAAAATTGCAGAAGGCTGTAATAACGGGTGTACATTCTGTATTATCCCAAAGGTACGCGGTGCATTCCGTAGTCGTACTATCGAGTCTATCAAGGCTGAAGTGGAACGATTGGCTGCGACCGGGGTTAAGGAAGTTGTCCTTATCGCTCAAGATACAACGAGTTATGGTATCGACCTTAATGATGGTAAACCATTGTTGACGACATTGTTAAAAGAATTAACAACTGTAGAAGGCATAGAATGGATTCGCATGCTATACCTATATCCGACATTTTTCTCTGATGAATTGTTAGATATTATCGTTAATGAGCCAAAGCTTTGTAAATATGTAGATATTCCATTGCAACATGTTAATAACGATATTTTGAAACAAATGAATCGCCGAGATGATCGCAATGATATTGAGCGTTTGCTTAAGAAAATTAGAAATGCACCGACTCATATTACATTGCGCACCTCTATCATCGTTGGATTCCCTGGTGAAACAGATGAACAATTTGAGGAACTTTGTGACTTTGTAAAAGAAATCAAATTTGATAATATGGGCGTATTTACGTATTCTCAAGAAGATGGTACACCAGCTGGTGCTCGTGAAGACCAAATACCAGAAGAGGTCAAAGAAGAGCGCTATCACGTTCTTATGTCCATCCAAGCTGCTATCTCTGAAGAGAATAATCGCAATTTAGAAGGTACCATTGATTATGCTATGGTAGAGGAAATCGAAGAAGGCGAGAATAACACATTGCTTGCAAAAGGGCGATTGAAATCTCAAGCACCTGATGTAGATGGTAATATGTACATTGAAGACTGCGGTGAAGACATTCAACCTGGTGATATTCTTAAGGTACAAGTAGAGCAAGGCTTTGCTTATGATGTAGTAGCTACGGTTGTAGAATAATGCACAGTTCGATATATTCGATTGTGGAGGTGATCTGATGATTGTAGAACTTATTTCTACAGGTTCAGAATTATTGCTAGGTGATACAGTAAATACGAATGTATCATGGCTAGCACAAGAGTTGAATAAACTAGGATATACCATTGCCCATCAATCGGTGGTAGGTGATAATCCGAAACGGATGGCTGAAGTCTTTCAGCTCGCTAGTACAAGGGCTGATATCGTTATTAGTACTGGTGGGCTAGGACCAACGCAGGGCGACATTACACGTAATGTACTTGCCGATTCAATTGGCAGACCTATTGTGTTTAATCAAGAGGCCATGAACGAGCTTGAAAGGTTTTTTAAAAGTGTAAACCGTACTATACCCGATGCGAGTCGGCGAGAAGCACAATTACCAAAAGGGGCAAAGGTATTATATAACCCTGTTGGAGTTGCTCCCGGTGTAGTCGTTGAAGATGGCGACACTACGTACATACTTTTACCTGGACCTCCTGGAGAAATGAAGGGCATGTTCCAAGAGAGCGTAGTTCCTTATTTAAATGGCCGATTTGGTTCTCAAGGTGTTGTTACATCCTATCGTTATGGCGTATATGATATTCGTGAAATTGATTTAGAAAGCACCTTGATGGATCTAATTAAGAAGCAATCTAATCCGACCATAGCTTTGCTCATTAAAAAGGGCTACATTGAGGTTCGCATCACTGCTAAGGCTGAAACATTAGAAGCGGCACAAGACCTGCTTAATCCTTGGGATGCAATCATACGAGAACGCTTAGGCTCTCGCATAGGGCGCAACTTAACAATTTCTATGGAGGAAACATTAGGTCGAACCTTGTTAGAGGAACATAGTACTATTAGTACTGCTGAATCATGTACATCAGGATTGGTTGGTAAATTACTGACTAATGTCAGTGGCAGTAGTGAGTACTATATGGGTGGTGTCATTTCGTATAGTAATGATGTGAAACATCGTGTTTTAGGTGTACCACAAGATATGTTAGATACATATGGCGCTGTTAGTGAACAAGTGGCTAAGGCTATGGCAGAGGGGGCACGAACTGTTGGCCAAACAACATATGCTGTTTCTACAACGGGGATAGCCGGTCCTGGTGGAGGAACTCAAGAAAAGCCCGTTGGACTAGTGTGGTTTGGTGTTACTGGTCCACATGGCACAGTGGCCCATAAAGCTAATTTAATTGGCAATCGAGAAGATATTAGACAAAGTGCGGCAGAGCTAGCACTATACTATGTTTATACTTATATAACAGAAAAGGAGAAATAAAATAATGGCTGTAGATGGCAGACAAGCAGCGTTGGATAACGCGTTAAAACAAATTGAAAAAGATTTTGGTAAAGGTGCTATTATGCGTCTTGGTGAAGCGGCAGATCGCATGAATGTAGAGGTGATTTCCTCTGGTTCTCTTGCTATCGATATTGCTGTTGGTGTAGGTGGTTTCCCTCGTGGCCGTGTAATTGAAATCTACGGTCCAGAATCTTCTGGTAAAACAACAGTGGCTCTTCACGCTGTAGCAGAAGCTCAAAAACAAGGTGGTATTGCAGCATTTATTGATGCGGAACATGCGATGGATCCTGTATATGCTCGCAACTTGGGGGTAGACATCAATAATTTGTTGATTTCTCAACCAGATAATGGAGAACAAGCTCTAGAAATTACAGAAGCTCTTGTTCGCAGTGGTGCAGTAGATATTGTTGTAGTTGACTCCGTAGCGGCTTTGGTTCCTAAAGCGGAAATCGATGGCGAAATGGGCGATGCTCACGTAGGCTTACAAGCTCGTTTGATGAGTAAAGCTTTGCGCAAATTGACTGGTATCATCAGTAAATCCAAAACAGTTGTTATCTTCATCAACCAATTGCGTGAAAAAGTAGGTGTTATGTTCGGTAATCCTGAAACAACGACTGGTGGTCGTGCGTTGAAATTCTATTCTTCCGTGCGACTTGATGTTCGTAAAGGGGAATTAATTAAAGCAAACAACGAAAATGTTGGCGCTCGAACAAAAGTCAAAGTTGTCAAAAATAAGGTGGCACCTCCATTTAAGACAGCTGAATTTGATTTGATGTATGGCGAAGGTATCTCTAAAACTGGCACACTTATTGATATTGGTACAAATATGGAAATTATTAATAAATCTGGTGCTTGGTACTCCTATAATGGGGAACGTATGGGGCAAGGTAAGGAAGCGGCTAAACAATACTTGTTAGAGAATCCACAAATAGCTGATGAAATCGATCGCATTATTCGTGATACATTGGCTGTTGGCACTGAAGAAATCGATGTAATTGGTGAAGAAGTAACTGAAGAAGTATAATCATGAGTGACGAAACGATGCAAGCTGCTATGGATCAAGCGTATCGCTTCTTAGCTCAGCGCTTCCTTAGTTCTTATGAGCTGACGCAAAAAATGAGACGTAAACAATTCGAGGACCCTATCATTGAGAGGGTCCTTGAGCGCCTTAAAGATTATGATTACATTAATGATGAACGTTTATCTGAGCAGGTATTAGCCTATTTTATGAAAGAACAGAAATACGGTGCTTATATGATTAAGCAAAAAATGAAACTTCGAGGACTTGCGATTCCTCAAGAAATTTCTGCTTATGATGAGGTAAAAGCTGCTTATCGGGTGGTAGAGAAAAAATTTGGATCTATTCTCAATGAAGAGAAGACTCCTCAGGTAAAAGTTTTTAGTTTTCTCAAATACAGGGGGTTCTCAACAAGCACAATTCAAGTTGTATGCAATGATTTTTATGAATAAATTCTGCTTTTTGAGAGGCCTTGGTAGGCTTGTAAAATCTTGACAGAAAGGGCTTTGAAGTCTAAAATTAATAATAGCCTTATTTATTTATATGATGATATGGCTAATTGATAATTTAATGCATAAAGGGCATAAAAAGGAGCATGAAAGCTCAATTTTGAGAAATAAAAAGGAGGTGAAAGAAATTCTAGAGTATAGTCTAATTGCAGTGGTAATGGTACTGATTGGACTAGGGGTAGGCTATTTTTTAAGAAAAAATATTGCTGAAGGAAAACTGAATCAAGCTGAACAAGAGGCTGCACGCATCATTGCAAATGGTGAACGCACAGCTGAGTCTAAAAAGAAAGAAGCTTTATTAGAAGCGAAAGAAGAAATTCATAAGCTCCGTTCTGATGTAGAACGAGAAAATAAAGATCGTCGTTCTGAACTTCAACGTATGGAACGTCGTATTCTTCAAAAAGAAGAATCTTTGGATAAAAAATTAGACAATATTGAGCACAAAGAGGAAGCTTTACATCGCAAAGAAGCTGACTTAGCCCAAAGCCGTGAAAAGGTAGAAGCTTTGTATGAAAAACAAATGGCAGAATTGGAACGTATTTCTGGCATGACGTTCGAAGAAGCAAAAAATATCTTGTTAACGAATGTGGAACAAGAAATCCGTCATGAAACGGCGATTATGGTTAAGGAAATGGAGCAGCAAGCTAAGGATGAAGCGGAGAAAAAAGCGAAAGAAATTATCTCCTCTGCTATCCAACGTTGTGCAGCTGACCATGTAGCGGAAACTACCGTATCCGTAGTGGCATTGCCTAATGATGAAATGAAGGGGCGCATTATCGGTCGTGAGGGTCGTAACATTCGTGCACTCGAAACATTAACAGGTATTGATTTGATTATCGATGACACACCAGAAGCAGTTATTCTTTCCGGCTTCGATCCAATTCGTCGTGAAGTGGCTCGTATTGCGCTGGAAAAATTGATTGTAGATGGTCGTATCCATCCAGCTCGTATTGAAGAAATGGTTGGTAAAGCTCGTAAAGAGGTGGACCAAACTATTAAAGAGGCTGGTGAACAAGCGACATTTGAAGCTGATGTTCACGGCTTACATCCTGAAATTGTTAAGATTTTAGGCCGTTTGAAATATCGTACTAGTTATGGTCAAAACGTATTGAAACATTCCATTGAAGTATCTCATTTAGCAGGTTTAATGGCAGCTGAACTAGGCTGTGATGTAACTTTGGCTAAACGAGGTGGTTTGATTCATGATATTGGTAAAGCATTAGACCGTGAACTTGAAGGTTCTCATGTTCAAATCGGTGTTGATGTGGCTCGTAAATATCGTGAAAGTGCAGCAGTAATTAACTGTATTGGTGCTCATCATGGTGATGAAGAGTTCCAAACAGTAGAAGCTGTATTAGTAGCTGCCGCTGATGCTATCTCCGCTGCCCGTCCAGGAGCACGTCGAGAAACATTAGAAAACTACTTAAAACGTTTATCTAAATTGGAAGAAATCGCTGAATCCTTCGAAGGCGTTGAAAAATGTTTTGCTATTCAAGCCGGTCGTGAGATTCGCGTTGTAGTAAAGCCGGATAAGATTGATGAAGCTGAGTCTACATTACTTGTTCGGAATATCGTAAAACGCATCGAGTCAGAACTTGAATATCCAGGCCAAATTAAGGTCGTAATTATTCGTGAAACTCGCGTTGTGGATTACGCAAAATAATATGCTATAAGCGATAAGTATAGGCTGCAATGTTTTCATTGCAGCCTATTGTTATCAAAGTTTCGGTAATTACATATTGCTATATACGGCGTATAGAAATCATCATGTACATTACATTGTAGATGATGATTCCTATGATTCGTATCAAGCTTTTTTATATTATTTTTATAATTTAATTGATTAAAATGCTTTACAAATAGAGGATTTTTTATTTGTATATAGAATTAATATATATATATGGGGAAGGAGGCGTTGGCTATGAGCCGATATTTTGAAAATGAGTTGATTGAACAAATCAAAGATGCTAATGATATCGTGTCAGTTGTATCCGAGCATGTAGCCTTAAAGAAACGCGGCAAGAACTATTGGGGTTGTTGTCCATTTCATAATGAAAAAACGCCATCCTTTAGCGTAGCTCCTGAAAAGGGTTTTTATTATTGTTTTGGTTGCCATGCATCAGGAAATGCTATTAAATTTCTTATGGAGTTAGAGCATTTAACCTTTGTAGAAGCTTTAGAGCGGCTAGCTAATCGGGCTAATATTCCATTGCCAGAGGCGAAACTTTCACCTGAGCAAAGAGCTAGAGATGAAAGACGTAAAAAACTGTATGAAGCTTCTGATTTAGCAGCCACCTTTTTCCATAACTGTCTCACTCAAACGTCTATTGGTAAAGTGGGATTAGATTATTTGAAAAAGAGGGGGCTCACACAAGAAACCATAGAACAATTTAAACTTGGTTTTGCTCCTGATGGTTGGGATAAGTTATATCGTGCCTTTCATGACCGTGGTATTGATGATTCCATTCTCTTGGAGTTGAATCTTGTCAGAAAGAATCAAAAGGGTCAATTTTATGACTTCTTCAGAAATAGAATTATGTTCCCCATTATGGATGGTAAAGGGCGAGTAGTTGCTTTTGGTGGGCGTGTTATGGATGATAGTACACCAAAATATTTAAACTCTCCAGAGTCATCAATCTTTGAAAAAGGTAAACTTCTATTTGCTTTTGATAAGGCTTATAAATCTATTCGTGAGGAAAAACAAGCTATTCTTGTAGAAGGCTATATGGATGTTATATCTGCTCATAATCATGGTGTTACTAATGTAGTCGCATCATTGGGGACTGCTTATACAAGAGATCATGGACATATCTTGATGAGGCAGGCTGAAGAAATCGTGTTAGCTTATGATATGGATGGTGCTGGTCGTCAGGCGGCTGCTAGAGCTATTGAATTATTGCAAAATACGGATTTTAAGGTGCGTGTCCTTGCTATGCCAGACGGCAAAGATCCAGATGATTATGTGCGTAATCATGGGGGGCAGGCATTTAAGGAGTTAGTTGCTAAAGCTGTTAAGCCTCTTGATTATCTATTAAGTGAGTCTTTAATTAAACACGATACAAATGATACAGAAGGAAAGCAGGCTGTTATGGCAGATGTTTTCCCATATATTGCAAATATAGATAGTCAAACGCAGAGAGATGATGCTTTAAAAACATTGGCATTGCCATTATGGCTTGATAATAGTACTATTTTTAGATACTTTAGAGATTATGTGAAAAAAGGACAAATTGAATTAGTGGATACGGCATCGACACCTTTGCCAACACAGGATTTACCAAGGGGTGATGCGGAAAAATTATTATCCTTAGCTTTCACAAATGGCGAAGTATTACAACATATGATGAGCTATTTGCCATTAGAGGACTTTGAAAAAATTGAATATCGAGGTATAATAGAAAAGCTATTCACCTTGTATAAGTCCGAAGGTCGTCTAGATGAAACTGCAATTCAATCTGTTTTATCTTCTCAAGAATACGATATTTACTCTAGGTTGGTCGTCATGAGTGACGATGAATATAAGGTACAAGTGCCTGCATTAATCCGCAAGATAAGGCTCCATTCATTGCGTGAACAGTATAAAGCGCATTCGATTATGGCGGATCAATTAAAACGAGCAGGAGATTCGACGTTTATTAGCGAATTACATAAGTGTCAGGAAATACAGAATTTAATTAGAGAATGGTCTAAGTAAATCATTAATGGTTAAAAAGGAGAGCGCTGTGGCTAAGAAAGTACAAAAAAGTCAAATAGAGGAGATTGTTGAGCAACTTCTTGAAAAAGGCCGTAAGAGCGGTGTGTTGACACAATCCGAGATTTCAGATGCTCTTCATGAGCAGACGGAAATTACTGCGGAACAATTAGATGATATTTATACGACTTTGGGTAAATTGAATGTTGAGATTGTGGCAGATATCGATGCTGATGATACAGATAATCATACAATTGAAACGGATGAAGATGAAGACGAAGTTTCTAGCGAGAAAAAAATTGCTATCGATTTAAGTGTTGATTCTGGTGTTAATATCGATGACCCTGTACGAATGTACCTAAAAGAGATTGGTCGAGTGCCATTGCTTTCAGCTGATGAAGAAATCGTATTAGCTAAGCAAATTGAAGCTGGTGCTCAAGAGGATGCTACATATAAAGATATTCAACTTAGCAAAAAGGCAAAGAAAAAATTGGTAGATGCTAACTTGCGACTAGTTGTAAGTATCGCAAAACGTTATGTAGGTCGCGGTATGTTGTTCTTGGATCTAATCCAAGAAGGTAACTTAGGTCTAATCAAAGCGGTAGATAAATTCGATTATACTAAAGGTTATAAATTTTCTACGTATGCTACATGGTGGATTCGTCAAGCAATTACGCGTGCTATTGCAGACCAAGCTCGTACGATTCGTATTCCTGTACATATGGTAGAAACAATTAATAAATTGATTCGTATTTCTAGACAATTGTTGCAAGACAAGGGTCGTGAGCCATTGCCAGAAGAAATTGCTGAAGGTATGGGAATTACTGTAGAGCGGGTGCGTGAAATTCAGAAAATCGCTCAAGAGCCAGTATCCTTGGAAACTCCGATTGGTGAAGAGGAAGATTCCCATTTAGGGGACTTCATCGAGGACCAAGATGCAATTGCTCCAGACGATGCAGCTAGCTACATTTTATTGCAAGAGCAGATTGAAGATGTATTTACATGCTTGACTGATCGTGAGCAACAAGTCTTGATTTTACGTTTTGGTTTGAAGGATGGTAAGCCTCGTACATTGGAAGAAGTTGGTCAACATTTCAATGTAACAAGAGAACGTATTCGTCAGATTGAAGGTAAAGCGCTTACTAAATTGCGTAACCGCGGTAAACGTGATAAAATCAAAGACTTCTTATAATATTTTGAATCTCTTAAGGGTTGTAATGCAGTGTTGTATAGCACTGTATTACAACCCTTTTGTGTTATAATAAAAAATGGTAATATCTTACAATAAAAAGTAATTTATGATAAGACTTACGTAATAGACAAGCGTTTCATGTAATATCGATAAGTTCTATGTAATAGATATAAGTTGAAAGCTTATGTAATAGATAGGAGATATAATGTTTACAGTTACTAAACGGTTAGAGGTGAGTGCATCTCATCAATTAAAACTAGATTATCCGAGTAAATGTCAAAATCTTCATGGGCATAACTGGATTATTACAGTTCATGCACGTTCTGAAGAGTTAGATCATAATGGGATGGTCATCGATTTTACGATTATTAAAGAAAAAATTCATGGTCGATTGGACCATCGCCATATCAACGATGTACTAGGCGATATAAATCCTACTGCGGAGAATATGGCAAAATGGATCGCTGATGAATTGGGCCCAAAATGCTTTAAAGTAGAGGTTCAAGAATCTGAAGGGAACACAGCTATTTATGAACGTGATTGAGATTTTTGCCTCTATTGATGGGGAAGGTAGTCGGCAAGGCTTGCTGACTACATTTTTACGCCTTCATGATTGCAATATTCGCTGTTCCTATTGCGACACGACTTATAGCTACGGCATTGATAGTGTATTCACAGAGATGACTGTAGCTGAGGTGGCTGATGTTATTGAAAGCTTAGGTAATCATCGCATTACTATTACTGGTGGGGAGCCTCTATTACAAGAAGCTGCTGTTGTAGAGTTAATTGATGAATTAAATCGTCGGAAGGCTTTAAAGATACAAAACAGTCCATCAAATCAAAGTGATTTAACTCGTATTAATGATGTAGATAAATTTGATAAACGAAAGATACCTAATATTAGCTATTATGATTTTAATATTGAAACAAATGGCACGATTGTACCGAGCTTTCATAGAGATAATGTGTGGTTTACCTACGATTATAAAACGCCGTCCTCTTTAGCTGAAGAGTCTATGAATATAGATATATTCAAGGTGGCTACAGAACGTGATTTGATTAAGTTTGTCGTTGGTTCTCCAGAAGATTTGGATTGTATGCGTCGCATAATTAGTAAATATCCTACAGTGGCTCAAATATATGTATCGCCTGTATGGGGACAGATTGAGGCGGCATCGATTATCGATTATATGAAAGCATATAATTTGCAGAATGTACGATTCCAACTGCAAATCCATAAATTTGTCTGGGATCCAGATGCAAAGGGTGTATAGTATTATTAGGCTGTGTAGTATCAGTATCTTTTCTATGGTATGATATGAGGTCTGATGAAATCTTGATATAAAGGGGTAAATATGGATACAAAAAAAATAGAATCGCTTATATATCAGTTGTTAGAAGCATTAGGTGAGGATCCTAATCGGGACGGTTTGTTAGAAACACCGAAACGGGTGGCTCAAATGATGGAAGAGGTATATGAAGGCATTCAGTATACAAACGCTGAGATTGCAGAAATGTATGGTAAGACCTTCGCTGTAGATACAAATCAAATGGTAGTAGTAAAGGATATTACTTGCTTCTCTCATTGTGAACATCATATGGCATTGATGTATGATATGAGTATCAGTATTGGGTACATTCCAAAAGGTCGTGTCATAGGTTTATCTAAGATTCCCCGCATAGCTGAAATGTGCTGCAAGCGTTTACAACTACAAGAAAAAATTGGTGAAGATATTGCGGAAGTAATTTCCTTAGCGACAGGGTCTGATGATGTTATTGTGCACATTACATCGTCTCACAGCTGCATGAGTGCACGAGGTATTAAATCTACAGATAGCCAAACGACTACACTAACTACTAAAGGCGTATTTAACGAAGATCATATGATTCACCGTTTTATGCTAATGAAACAGTCTTAAGATTTGAGTTGCCTTGACTAAATGATAGTCTATTCGGTATAATTAATAAGCTAGAAACTAACTGAGGGCCTATAGCTCAGGGGTAGAGCAACCGGCTCATAACCGGTCGGTCCCTGGTTCGAACCCAGGTGGGCCCACCAATACTTTGAAATGCGAACCACCCTCGCACTGGTCGTTAAATTCTGGCAATTCGTTTTTATAATTGAAGATAATTTCAACCCTATCATTATAGATAGTTACGCTTTTGATAAACGTATCAAGAATACGTGAGCGGCCTGTCTTAGTGGTAGGGTTTTCTGTTGCCATTCTTTCGAGAAAATACTCTATATGATCCGCAGTAAATTTAATAGGTGTAATAGCGCTCTCATGGTTCGCTTTTTGCTCTAATAGGTCTTGACGTTCATTTTCGAGGCTTTCTATTTCTGATTTAAGCCTATCAGTAATAAAACCTTGCTTAATTGCCGTCATGCAATTATCTAATTCTGTATCTATAGCCTTAATTTTATTATTTATGCCATGTATGGCCGTTTTAGCCTCTTGGGTAACATTACTATAGCCAGACATTACTAAATGGGCTATACGCTCGATAATTTGAGGCTCATTTAAGATGTTTAGTGTTTTATTAATCACCAAGTCCTCGAGTTCATCACGGCGGATATTTGGCGCTGTACAAGTGTGATATTTTCTTCTATTAGTGCATACGTAATAATGGTGCTTTTCGCCATTTCTTGATGTAGCTGTAGAGCCTACATAGTGGCCGCCACATTCGCCACAAATGAGCTTGCCACATAAGCTATACATTTCAGAGCGGCGGCCTTTATTTCTAATTCTATTAGGCATAATCTTTTGAACCTCGTCGAATATTTTTCTTGAGATAATAGGCGGTATTGAGTCCTCAATACGAATATCACCCCATGAGTACACGCCTATATATTTCTCATTAGACAGAATATTCTTAATCACGCTAGGGGAAATCTTGCGGCCTCGCTTAGTTGTGTAGCCTTTACCGTGTAAAATATTTGAAATTTTAGCCATAGAATGCTGTTTTAGGTATAAGTCATATATTAATCTTACCGCCTTAGCCTCGTGAGTATTCACGGCTAAATGGTGGCTTTCTGTTAGGTCGTAGCCGAGAGGAATAGCAGCACCGTTCATTTTGCCTTTAAGTGCGTTTTCAGTCATGCCACGTTTAACCTTTTGGGATAGCTCAACGCTGTAATATTCCGCCATACCCTCGAGCATGCTTTCTAAAATAATACCAGCAGGCTCATTGGTGATATGTTCCTTGGCGCTTAATACTCTCACCCCATTACGGCGTAATATGCCCTTGTATTTGGCGCTATCCTCACGGCTACGGCTGAACCTATCGAGCTGGTACACTATGACATAATTAAATGATTGATTGGCACTATCACGGATCATTTGCAAGAACTCTGGGCGGTTATCAGTGCGAGCTGAGAGAGCTCTATCTGTATATATTTTAGTAATCAATATACCCTCACGCTGAGCGTACTCTGTACATTCTCTTATTTGCCCCTCGATTGACTCATCTCTTTGTTTATCGCTTGAATATCTGGCGTATATAACCCCTGTTTGTAAATCTTTTGTATTTGTCATTGTGTGATATTCCTTTCAATGGTATAATCTTATCAAGAAGTAAAGATGTGCTAACCATGACCGCCGAAGTTTATGCTCGGCGGTTTTTGGCTTTTAGGTATAAATAAAGCCCCTTGATAGGGGCTCTTTTTTATTTCTTGCCTTTATATTTAGCTTGCGCCTCGGCCATTTTGCCGCTTTGCACAGCAAAATTATAAGCATATACAGCTGTTTTGTATTCGTCTGAACCCTCAATAATAGGCACTATAGGCGTAGGCTGTGCGCTGCCACTCACGACATAATCAGAATTTCTCGAGAAATTTGTAACCCTATCCACTCGATATAATACAGATATAGGCTTTCCTGTTCCGTGCGGATCTAATGTATAGTAAAAGTGGTTCAATTTCCATGTAATATATGGCTTTTCTGGGTTATCTATTTGAGTGTACAGCAATATTTCAACGCTGCCGCCGTCATAATTCTTTATATCTAAATCAGCTCTTACGCTAACATTTACGCCTTTCTCGGTTGTATATGCTGGTACAAATGGCGCCGCTGGGTTGATAGCAACGGCAGAAAATGACATGCTAGCTAATAGGCAAGCAACAATAACTAACTTTTTCATAATACATAACTCCCCTTAATGTTCCCTTTACTTAGTTTTTAAAAACGCCTCTATAAGCGCTTTTATAGTTGTGCGTTCCTCAGCTGTAATGATGTGTTTATCATATGACAATACATTATCCTTTTCGAGTACCGCTTTTAAATTAACCCCCTCAGCGTTCTCTATGCTCATTAGCGTAGAGGGCGCTTTTTTTATTTCTGGTAACTCTAAATTATGGATCACATCTTTTTTGAGCGCACATGCGACGTATAAATCATCGACAGCCTCATCATCATATAACGTGAAATCAATATCAATACCACATTGATGAATAAAGTCTATCTTTTGCTGACGCATTATGTCGTAATCGTCAACCTCGCCAGTTAAATAATACAACGATACCCCTAAATAATTGGCCAACTTTTGCAACTTATCTATTTTTGGCGTGTATTCTTTCTTTTTCCATGCTGCGAGGGTAGACCTAGACACGCCAGTAGCCTTTGCTACTTTGTATGCGGTCAGCCCTTTTTCTTGCAACAAATTATTAAATCTTTCGTACATTTTTCTGACCTTACTTTATAAAATAGTTAAGAAAGATTTACGAAAAGTTTACTAGGTACGTTCAGTTTTCTGTGCTATTATATAGCCATAGGGAACGTTAAGAAAACTTGACGTAATAGAAATTAATTAATATTTCTTAACTAATTTTATCACATAGAAAGGGGTGAGGCAATGGAATATAAAAAAATCGAGGTTCTCTTAACAAAGAACGGCGTAACAGCTTATCGAATGTGCAAAGATTTAGGCTTGCATACATCATCTGTTACAGCGTGGCGCAAAGGCGATTATAAGCCAAGCGTTACAACCCTTAAAAAAATCGCTGATTATTTTGGCGTAACAGTTGATTACTTTTTATAGAAAGGAACATCACACAATGAACCTAATTCCAATCAACGTGAGCAAGAACGATGAGCAATATGTAAGTGGTAGAACGCTGCATATGTTCCTAGAAATTAAAACGCCCTACACTCAATGGTTTGAGCGCATGTGTGATTATGGTTTTACTGAAAATCTTGATTATGTAGGTTTATCACAAAAATGTGAAAAACCTCTAGGCGGTAGACCTCAACAAGATCATAACTTAACCATTGAAATGGCGAAACAGCTTTGTATGCTGGCGAGAAATGATAAGGGCCGAGAGGCTCGAGAGTATTTTATCGCAGTAGAGAAAGACTGGAACAGCCCAGAAAAAGTAATGAGCCGAGCTTTAAAGATTGCCAATAACGTAATCAATGAGCAAAAAGTGCTTATTGCACAACAAGAGCAACAAATCGCAGAATTTAAGCCAATTCGTGATTATGTAGATGAAATCTTGAGCAGTACTAGCACGCTAACCACTACACAGGTGGCTGCTGACTATGACCTTACGGCTCGAGCTTTAAATAACATTTTACATGAGGAAAAGATACAGCGAAAAGTGGGCGATCAATGGATATTGTACAAATCTGAAATGGGCAAAGGCTACACAAAATCTGAAACATTTACTTTTACACGAAATGACGGCCGACTTGATAGCAAAATTCAAACGAAATGGACTCAAAAAGGCCGCTTGCGTATTCACGAAATTCTCACAGCTCGAGGCATTGAGGCTGTATGTAAGGACGTGATGTAATGACGCTACTCATTGATGAAATACACAATTTTTACAGTAACCCTCAAAACCTAGCAGCGTTTAAGGAATGGAGAAAGAAGAAATATGAAAACAAGAACACAACAACTAAAGAAAGCTCACAAATTAATGGGCTGGGTGTACGGCGACATTCTAAGCCAGCTGGTATATCACTTTAAAGAAAGGAAATAGAAACATGATGACTCAACAATTAAAAGCAAAACACAGAAAGCCAATGAGAGCCAAACGGCTAGGGCGTAATGATGAGCCTACATCGTTACAAATGGCACTATTCACTTTCTTAACATTGGGTTTTTTCTTTGCCACTGCTTACTGGTGGTGTACAGGTGAGGCGCTAATTAAATGGTAGATCTAAGTATAAAAAAAGAGCCATTCACCAAAGGCGAACGGCCCTATATTCCAATCAATTAAGAAAGGAACATCACACAACATTATTATATCTTATTTACTAACAAAAAGAAAGGACATCACACAATGTACAAGAAAATCTTTGACTCCAAGAACGCTACTCGAGAAGAGTGGCTAAAAATCAGAAAGTTAGGCCTTGGTGGCTCTGATATGAGCGCCGTGCTAGGCGTCAATCAATGGCGCAGCCCTCTTGATGTGTGGCTCGACAAAACAAGCGACACAGTAGAGGAGAAAGAGAGCGAGCCAATGTATTGGGGTACTATCCTCGAGGATATTGTAGCCCAAGAGTTCGCAAAGCGTACTGGCTACAAGGTACGCAACAATAATTTCACATTGCAATCAGTAGAGTACCCTTATCTCTTGGCTAATATTGATAGGGAAATCGTCGGCCTTGACGCAGGGCTCGAATGCAAAACAGCGAACGCATTCAAGGCTGATGAGTGGCAAGGTGATAGTGTGCCAGATGCCTATTATGTGCAATGCCAGCACTACATGGCGGTAACTGGCAAGGCGAGCTGGTGGATAGCTTGCCTAGTAGGTGGAAATACGTTCTACTACAAAGAAATTAAGCGGAATGACGAAGTCATTCAAGCGATTATTGATACTGGGGCGGAATTCTGGCGGTTAGTGGAAACTAAAACCATGCCAGCGCCAGACAACAGCAAAGCTTGCAGCGAGGCTCTGAAAAAACTATATCAACACAGCAATGGCAAAGCTATAGAGCTGCCTGCTGAATATGGTAACGCTGTTATTGATTATCTGAAAATTAAAGACCAGCTCGCAGAGCTAGAAAGCAAAAAAAGAGGCATTGAAAACCTCTTAAAAGACGCTCTAGGCGAAAACGAGAAAGGCTCTTGCGGCGAGCATTATGTGAGCTGGAAATCGAGCAAGCCTCGAGAGACTTTTGATAGTAAGAAATTTAAGAGCGATCACCCAGAAATGTATACAAATTACATCAAGCAGGGTGAGCCTAGTCGTAGATTTGAGGTGAAATGATGAAAACACATGATTTACGAAAGCTGCTCGAGGCGGTTCCTTACGATTTTGATATACATATTGAAACACCTGTAAATATCGCTAAATATACGGCAGAGGCTAAGGCTGTATACATCGATTTTGAAAATAAATTATTTGTAATAGGGGATAAAAAATAATGGAAAACACAGAAAGCAAAGCAATCGAAACAGTAGAGCAAAAACCGAAAAGAAAACATTTACTTGCTGAAATTGCTCAATTAAAAGAGCTTAACAAAAAATTAGAAAACGATCTCAAATATGAGGGTTATGCAGTTAATAGATACAAAGATGAAATCAATAGTTTAAAAGCTGAAATCGTATCTCTAAAAGCATATATCGCTGGTGTAAAAGGCGACGCATTCCCAGAAAGTGAGGATAAATAATAATGGCAACCACAACAGGTATCGAGTTAAAGAAAAACAATATCACAGCCGCAAAAGAGGCTAAAACATTAAAAGGCATGCTTGAAAGCCAAGCATACAAGAAAAAATTCGAGGAAATGCTAGGCAAGAAAGCAGCTGGCTTTATGAGCAGCATTATTGCAGTTACAAATAATAATAATTACTTGATGAAAGCAGATCCTGCCACAGTCATTGGGGCAGCGGCACAGGCGGCTATGTTGGATCTGCCAATCAATCAGTCTCTTGGGTTTGCCTATATCGTACCTTATAAAGGTGCTGCACAGTTCCAGCTTGGTTATAAAGGCTATATCCAACTTGCTCAACGCAGCGGCCAATATGTTGATATTGGGGCTAAAACAGTATATGAGGGCGAGCTCGAATACGAGAACCGCTTGCTTGATAAATTCCGATTTGGCGAACGGACAGGCGATAAAGTCATTGGCTATTTAGCGTATTTTCGCCTAACTAATGGCTTTGAGAAAATGCTGTTTATGACACTTGATGAAATGCAAGCGCATGCCAAGAAATATAGTCAAAATTATAAGGGTGGTACTGATAAATGGGGCCTCGCTGACTTCAATGTCATGGCCGAAAAAACGGTACTCAAACGCCTGCTTTCCAAGTTCGGCCCTTTGAGCATTGAAAGCGTTCAAATGAGCCAAGCATTAAGTAATGACGGCGGCGTAATTAGCATGAACAAAAACGGTGATTTTGATGTCGATTTCAGCGGTGAAACCATTGACGCCGAATATGACGAGCCAACGGCAGAGCAAAGCGGCGACACTTACAACGTGGCAGGCGAGATTATTGACGCTAACACAGGCGAGGTAGTAGGCCATGAATGATAAAATGCTCGCTCAATTCGGCTCTGACTGGGTGAAAGTGAGGGATCATATCGCAGCATTAAAGCTGGCCGATATTCCTTATACACCTACCTTTATGGTACGAGTTGAAAAGGAAACAGGCGTACAGGCTAACACTATAAAAAGTGTTTTAGATTACGGCCTACAAATTGGGCTGTATCGTAAGACGAATGATAGAGATATTATTACATTCGCACCTATTAGATAAGGAGTTTAAATAATGGCAAGACCTAAAGCGAAAGGGGTTGAGTATTTCCCTCTTGATGTAGGGTTTTTGAGTGATTTAAAAATAAGAAAAATTATGCTTTCGTGTGGGGCCAGCTCTATTGCTGTGCTGATATACATATTCGCAGCGATCTATAGAGATGAGGGCTATTTCATGAATGTTAAAGATGATGATATAGCACTCATCGCTCTTGATACAAACCTCGATACAGACTATGTAAAAAATGTTATAAATCGAGCGTGTGAGGTTGGTCTATTCTCATTTAGAATTTACGACAATTTTCGAGTCCTAACATCTGAGGGGATACAAAATAGATACCTTAAAATCACAGAGCGCAGAAAATCGGTAAAAATTAATGCTGACATTAACCTAGTTAATGTTGACATGATGTATACAGAAACTAGGGTTAATGTTGCAGAAACTATAGTTAATGTTGCAGAAACCCCAGTTAATGTATACAAAAGTACACAAAGTAAAGTAAAGGAAAGTAAAGTAAAGGAAAGTAAAGGAAAGGAAAGTAAAGAGAAAAACACAGTAATTCAAAACGATGTATTCTCAACTTGGTTAAATACTTTCGGAGACATCTCTTCTTTTATAAAAGAAACTTTAGAAACCCTTACCGAGGAATATGGCCCAGAGCAAGTAATAGAGGCTATCGAGATCACACACGATAGAGGGAAAACCTCAATTAAATACGTTGAGGGAGTGTTGAAAAATAAAAGGTTAGGAAATGAAAAAAATAGACGTAACGGCAGCAATCGAAAAGATGAGGCAGTCGATTGGCAAGCCGAGTATGAAAGGGTGCACGGTAAAGGCTGATTATGAATTTTTTAAGCCTGTCTATGATAAGCCTATGGTTATTCAAAAGGATAAAAGCCAGACCTATGGAGTGTCTGGCATTCCTAAACGCTACTACGATATGAGCTTTGAGTGGTTAAAGAAAAACGGAACATTCCCAAAGGAAAACGCCGAGGCCTATCGTATAGTGAATGACTACAGGCAGCACCTAGAGGAAAACCTAAACACAGGCAAGGGCCTCATACTAAGGGGCCCAGCAGGTACAGGGAAAACCTCTCTCGGTGTGTGCCTTTTAAAAGAGGCGCTAGAGATTGGCAAGGGCTGCTTAATGATCTCAATGCCAAATCTCTTAGACAATATGCTCACCTTATCCAAAGGCGATAGCGTGGCATTCATGAGCTACGAGCAAAAGCTGCGGAATATACCGCTCTTACTGCTCGATGATTTTGGGGCGGAGTATTCAAAATCTGAATGGGTGGCAGCCAAAGTAGAAAGCATAATCATAGACCGCTATAACCGAATGCGGCCGATTATCTTAACCACTAACTATAGCGATAGCTGGACAAAAGATAATTACAGTCAGCGTATCTATGATCGCTTGCGTGGCGAATACAAGGAGGCTGTTTTTATGGGCGGCTCTCACAGGAGGAAATATGAAAAAGATAAAAATTAAAGTGCTTGATAATGGAGCATTAAAAATTAAACATAGTAAAGATTTTCAAGATGTAAAATAGGTGGCTAATGTACTTATGGCTGCTGGTACTGTAACGATCATGAACTCTAATTTATGCAACCAAGAAAAAGCCGAGTTCATGGCAGCTATCAAGCTCGGCTTTGACACCTGTTTTTATTTGTTGAATAAAGAACCAGACGCAAGCCTTGACGCTGTAAGAAAGATGATTGATAAATTGCTCGAAGAAACAAAAACGGAAATTGATTAAAACGCTCTATAAGGCGAGTTTATAATTCTCGCCATATGAATTATCGAGCGAATAGCTACAGAGGGCAAAATAACGAAATTTACCGCATAGAATTAGAAAATAATTTAAAAGATATAGAGGGGTAAAAGTTGGAAATTGTAATATTGGGCCAACCAAGAACGAAAAAAAACAGCAGCAGAATAGCACTCATTAACAATAAACGTGTACTCTTACCGTCAAAAGCGTTTAAAGAATATGAGAAAGTTGCTCTCATGCAGCTGGCTCGAGTGCAGGCTGTTCGTGGGCCAGTATCGGTGCTGTGCCGCTATTATTTACAAAATCGAGCGCATTGGCCAGATTTGGTGGGCCTATTACAAGCAACTAGCGACATACTGCAAGCAGCTGGCGTGATTGATGATGATAAATACATCGTCAATTATGACGGCTCAATGATTGCAGGTATTGACAAAGACAGACCGAGGGCCGAGATCACTATTCAGCCAATTAATGATAATACTGTCTTAGTCGATGAGTACGAAAGGCGAAAGGCTAGAGAGTGCGACACCACTCAAAAGCCTAAACGCTGTAAGGTTGCCACGACAGGGGCTAAGGCAAAACCAAAAGCCCCTGTCTCAATATCGTATAAGGAATACAGAAAACTCATGATGAAAGGACATCACACACCATGAATGAGAACGAAAAAGAGTACAGGTTGCAGCTGATAGGTACTGTCGGCCTTGATATTTGGCTCAATGCTAATAGCGAGGCTCATGCCGAGAAATTAAAAGAGCAAGTACTGAAAACTATCAATGATCAAATCACGATTGACTTCGGCAATGTAGACGGCACGCTCGATGTATACGTTGATTGCATCGAGCTTGAAATTGATAAATTGGTAATTCAAGACTAGAGAGGTACTTATGAACAGAACCATAAAAGCTGAATATGACGGAAAGCACTTCACGCTCACAGCAGAGGAGTGTAACACGGTAGAGTTATTATCTTTTGTGTGCGATGTAGCGGAGCAAGCCTTATATATTATTGCTGGCAACGATACAGAGTTATTCGATGAGGCAAAAGCTGCTGTAATAAATGAGATCAAAGGGATAAATGAGGTGAGTCATGAGCGACTCGTTCAATAAGCATTAAAAGTTAAGAGGTTAGAATATGGACGAAAGCGATATTCAATATGTACTTGGCAAGCATTTGTTTTTAAGAAAAATATGCATTCCTAATGTGAGCATGTACTGCCCTGAAAAATCAGAATATGAGGCTGATTTTATATATTTTGATTTAAAAACAAAATACATCACAGAAGTTGAAATTAAAACATCTGTTCAAGATTTTAAGCGTGATTTTAAAAAGAAACGCTATCACGACTGCGGAAATGTTAAGTATCTATATTATGCAATGCCAAGAGGTATATATGACGATTATTACGATGTAATTGATGAACTATTAGGCGACGCAGGCTTAATCTTGATTGATGAGATTGATGTTGCAGATTTTAGAGGGAATATATACGAATTTGGTGGCTTTGTGAAACGTGCTAAAGCTAGAAAAGACGCATACCCTCTAAGTTCTAGTGGGCTAATGCATTATTTAAGAATAGGGTGTATGAAATGGGTAAACAGATGACGAAAAAGAGACTCGTATATGTTGCTCACCCTTACGGAGGTAAGGAAAGCAACAAGTTAAAAATCGACAAAATCATGAATGAGTTAGTTATGAATGATAGCGAGCATAATTATGTTTCGCCAATTCACAACTATGGGGTTATGTACTTAACTGGCGACGAGTACCAGCGAGGGCTTGATATTTGCTTAGGCTTATTAAGTCATTGCGATGTGTTAGTGCTTTGCGATGAGTGGGAAACAAGCCGAGGGTGCAGAGGTGAGCTTGATCATGCTTTAAAAAGGGGAATGCCAGTATTTACAATAAATGAATGGAAAGAACAACTAAAAGGGAGTGAACAATAATGTTAGTTAAAGACGAAACAAAATATTGCTGGTGCGAAGACGAATACGCTGGCGAACCACAAGATAGTATTGAAGCCGCTGTTTATGACTATATGGATTGTAATGGGTATGACGGATATAGCAGCTTAGAACGAAGTCAATTATTAGATAATGGAGTTGAAATCGGACACCCTGCTTATTTCGTGCCAGATGTAGACGGCGAACATGTAATTGAACATGTAATCAACTATATGCCAGATGAAATCTATGATCACTCAGAGGACTATTTGAGTAATGTTAAAGATGAGCATATTCAAGAGTTAAGCGATGAATTAACCAAAGTATTTAGAAATTGGGAAAAACGCCACGGATACGAAAATACCATGCACGTGGTGGAAGAAACAGAAACATATGAAATAAAAGATTATGTTAATGGGTGATTATATATGCTTAAATCACCGTGCAAAGGCTGTGAATACAGAATTGTAGGTTGTCATGCAAAATGCGAGCCTTATACAAAGTATTCAAACGGCTTAATCAATCAGAGAAAGGCTCGAGATAAGAGCGGCGATATATTGGGATATGTTAAGGATACCACCAATAGAGTACGCCGACGTATCGGAAAGCCTAAATATTATGGGCAGTGAGGAAAGGGGAATTATGGAACTTGTATACGCTGGTAACTGGTTCGCATTAGGTGCTTGTATATATGGGCGTAAAAGCCCAGATGAGGCGTTAAAAGTGCTAGGCTTACAGATTATTCGAACCAGAAAGAAAAACCGCTATAACGTGGATATAAACACTTTAATTGATATGAGGCGTGAGGGCTTAACAATAAGACAAATCGCAGCGGCGTGTGATATGTCATTCGCCGTAGTTAGAAAACGCCTTTTAAATGCAGGGGTTAAATTGGAAAGGTTGAAATGAAAGAGGCTCTTATAAGTGGCTTGAAATCTGATGAATGGTACACACCGCTCGAAACAGTAAAAACTATGCTCGAGGTATTTCCACCGCCTAAAGGTGCGAGGGTGCTGCTACCGTTCGACACAGAGAAAAGCAATTTTACAAAAGTAATTACTCAAGACTATGATCCATTCGCTATATATGGCATTACTGATTTTTTAACAAATCAATACGAGTTTGATTATCTAATAACGAACCCACCATATAGCAATAAAGATAAGATTATAGCTCGGTGTATTGAAACAGGCAAGCCATGTGTACTGGTATTACCCATAGATACACTGGGGGGTACAACGGCATAAATTATTTAGTCAGACGCATATAAGCGTGTATGTACCTACTAAACGAGTAAAATTTATTAGCGAAACAGGCGAGCATACAAAATCGCCTGCACATCATAGTATTTTCATGATGATCAATTCACAGAAAACGGACATAAGATTTGAATATCAAATGAAATGAGGTAAACATATGAAAGCATTCTTATACACAATATCCATAGCACTTATTCTGGTAATGAAAGTCGAGATTATTGCGCTTGCTATTGCAGCAGTGCTTTGGTTAGTTGGACTATTCGGCGTAGCTGGCGGCGATGTATTGAGAATACTCGGTATATTGCTTGGTACATTCGCCGTATCATTGGTGGCGTATGTGAGCGCTGAACTTAGAAAGTAGGCGAGTATGAATAGATTTGAAAGTATCGAAAATTTAGAGCGGTTAAGAATGGCTTTAACCGTGGTTATTGGTAACGATATAATCATTCCTAGTGTTGAGCAAAGAGAGGCAGTTTTTGCTTATGGCTTTGTATATGGGTATATCTGGCGTTATAAAAATTGTGGCGTAAAGGTCGATTTAAGCAGCGTAGTCAGAGCTGAAATTTTAGAACATAACGAACTAGATAGCTATATCGAGGCTACAAGATCATATGTAAAAGGCGAGTTATACCGATTAATGGGTAGAGAGGTGAAAAATAATGCTATGTAGCATGGAAGAATTAGCGAAACATGGCTTTGATGAGTTCGAGATACATCAATACTCAAAAGGTGCTAGTTTAATCTTGAAGTGCTTTGACTGGATCACAAATAAAGAGCTTGATAAGGCTTTGAATTATGCTCGAAAAATTGCTAAAGATAAGCCTTATAGAGTGTTCATCAAAGTTAAAGACAGCTTAGGTTATAAGGTACTAGAGGTTATGGACATAATCGACCTTAGATTATTAGATAGCAAAATACAGCTTACTGACAATAGCTACACAATGGGTAAGCGGCTAATGGTAGTAATGAGGTGAATGTATGCTAACAAGTAAAGAAATAGGGAAAATTGTAGGATTTATAGAGGGCATAAAAAGAAATTATTTTATTACAACGACTGGCGAAATTGTAATCGAAATCGAAAAGAATAAAAGCGCTTATTTGTTTGTTGTAATGGATAAGAAACATCGCATATTGCTCTCTATAAAAGATAAGGGAAATCAAAATAGCACGATAGAAATTCGTGAATTCTATAAAAGTCAAAGTGAGTGCGATTATGTAGAAAATGCTTTACGATCGCTGCTATGATTTTGATGAGTTTATAAAGGTAAGGAGTATTAACATGAACGATAAAGAGGGCCGTAAGTGGCTGTTACAGAAACTGTATGATAGAGGGTTTAAATACATTTTTCACTATAGTGCAATGGGCGGATATTTAGCTACAAAGCAGCCGCCAAAATTTAAGGGGGATAGAATATATGTCAGTGGAGATTTTGAGAGAATAGACTTGTTAAGCGATTTACTCCCAGATTTCAACGAGCCAAATTATCTGGATATTGGCAAGTATTTGGGTATTGTAGACTGGAGTGAGGTGTCGGTGAATACTCCTATCATAATCAATCATAAAAGCAAAACATTAAAAAGATATTTTGCAAAATATGACGGGGGAAAGGTTTATTATTTTGGTTTTGGTGCGACTAGCTGGAGTGCAGCAGGGACGCATTGTACCGAGTCAAATAATGTAAAATTAGCAGGTGTCTACAATGAAAAATAATACATACATCATCACACTTGAAAGCGGCTGCTATGAATGGACTCGAGAAAACGAAATACACGGCTTAAAAGAGGCAAAAGAGGCAGGTATTAAAGAGGCTCAAAGGTGTGGAAAGGACATATTTTATCTGGTTCGCTGTTCGCAATGGTGGCCTTATACCGCAGGCGCTGCTTACATGATAATCAGCAACATAAAAAACGATATAAGCGACGAGATACATGATACTAATACACTTTCAAACTTATCGGATAGTGAATTTAAAGAATTTGAAATTGGCTTAGAAAAACTGGTTCGACAATGGCTTATCAGAAATAAGCGTATACCTAACGGCGTACATTTTGAGGAAGAAATTATTTACAAGGTTAAAGACGGAAAGGCGGTTAAAATTGGAAAATCAGAATAACAATGATCGCCTACATTTTAAAGGCTATATAGATTATGGACGAATGCAAAAATTAGAAAAAGCTCGATTAATGGCACATGCAGCTGTTGAGGAAAAATTCAATAGGCGTATAAACCTTATATTCATAACCTCTATTGTGTTTAGTGTTCTGGTGGCAATCGGAATGATACTATTATTGGCTACTGGTTTTCGCTATATATGGGGGTGATTAAATGGAATGTAAGGGGCGCACTTTTACTGAGTTAGAGGTTGAGGCTATCGTTAAGATTGCAGCAGAAACAGCAGCACAAACAGCCTTAACCGAATTTAATCGGCGTAATGAGGATATGCTGGCAAAGAAAAACGAAAGAGCCTATAAGAATACTACAACGCTACTCGAGGGCTACACGGCTATGAAAGCGCATTGTCAGAGCGCTATTGCAAGGGCCGAGGAAACGCTCACGCCTAGCGATTTACAAACAGTATTGTATGAGGTTTTTAACCGTAGAGGCTTATTGCAGATTGAAACCATTCTCGCTAGTAAGCGACGTACCGAGTTAATTATAGAGCATATAGACAAAATGCTCGAGATATACCGCACAACTTGCATTAACAATAATAAGCACTATTGCGAGTGCGTGATTGATAGATATATCAACGATTTAACAATCGCAGAAATCGCAGAAAAACATAATACAGTTGAGCGAAATGTGTATAGGTGGCTCGACAAAGGAATTGATGATTTGAGCATATATTTATTTGGCGCATATGCTCTATAAAATGTCAAAAAGCTGTCATATTCAGTACTAAATATCTGTGATACTATGTTAGTGGTGAATGGTGCTTATACGTTTCATTCTATCCTCCTTTCTTTCAACTATAGACATACGCAAAAATACCTCGGCAGAGATTAGGGTACTCTGCTCGAGGTATTTTTGTATTTAAGCATATAAAAGAGGTGAGATCGTGGCGACAAAGAAAACACAATCAAAGAAAAAGAGCAATGCAGGCAGAAAAGGATTATATAAAGAGTGGCTAGAGGCTGATAACCTTATTCGCTTAGAGGGCTGGGCTCGCAACGGCCTCACAGATGAGATGATAGCGCATAATATTGGCATTACTACTACGACATTTTATGATTGGAAAAAGAAATATCCTCAATTTGCTGAGGCCGTAAAAAGAGGCAAGGAAGTAGTAGACATTATGGTTGAAAATGCCTTGCTTAAAAGTGCTATGGGGTATTCTTATGATGAAGTTACACAAATTGGAATAGAAAATGGAGAAACAGGAGAAAAAATATTAGTGCCTGTTAAGGTTGTTACTAAACATGTGCAGCCAAACTCTACATCTCTAATATTCTGGCTTAAAAACAGAAAGCCAGAGGCGTGGAGAGATACAAAGAATATTGACGCAGCCGTCGAGGTTAGAAACCCATTTGAAGGTATTGATACGGCTGATATTAAAAAGCTCATAGGTGATGAATAGGCTCAATCTGTATATGGTCGTGTAAAGGGGGTGAGGGCGTGCAGGTTCGAGATAATAAAGATAAGATCATACAGTTAGCTAAAAGGGAACTCGCAAGACGTGAGTTCTTTTATTATTGTCAGCTAAAGACAGGCGGCTTTTACAAAAAGAGCCGTAAATATTTAGTTAGGCTTTGCAATGAGCTACAGAAATTCATTGAAAATGATACGTATAACGTGCTTATTATGAACCTGCCCCCATAACCTCGGCATGGCAAGAGTTTAACGGCGCAGCATTTTACACAATGGCTATTTGGTAATAACCCAGCGGCCAAAGTAATGACAGGCTCTTATAACGAAACACTCTCTAAAATGTTTAGTAAATCAGTTAGAAATGCGGTTCAAGAGAATAAGGCCGATGAGGATATTATTGTATTCTCTGACGTATTCCCCAATATAAGAGTGGCCGTAGGCGACGCACAGGCGCACCTATGGAGCTTAGAGGGCTATACTAATTCATATCTTGCAACATCGCCAACTGGTACAGCTACAGGCTTTGGCTGTTCGCTCATGATCATTGACGATATTATCAAGAATAGCGAAGAGGCCTATAATGCGAGCGTTAAAGAGAAACATTGGGAGTGGTTTACAAACACCATGCTTTCACGCTTGGAAGAGGGCGGCAAGATTATCATAATCATGACACGCTGGGCGAGTGATGATTTAGCAGGGCGAGCAATTGAGCATTTTAAAGATGATCCATTATTTAAAGCTAAAGTTATTACCATGAAAGCCTTACAAGACGACGGCTCAATGCTTTGCGAAGAGGTGCTCTCTAAAGCCTCTTACACATCAAAAGTGAGGGCTATGGGCGAGGATATTGCCAGCGCCAACTATCAACAAATACCGATTGACTTAAAAGGCTGTCTTTACAGTCAAATACTCACATATGACACGTTACCAAGAGATGATAAGGGTAACGTGTTATTTTCATGTATTAAAAACTATACCGATACCGCCGATACTGGCAGCGACTACTTGGCAAGTATTGTATACGGCGTATATGAGGGTGAGGCGTATATCCTTGATGTAGTGTATACAAAAGACGCTATGGAAACCACAGAGCCAGAGGTGGCGGACATGCTGCATAGAAACGGCGTAAATGTGGCCGATATAGAAAGCAATAACGGCGGCCGAGGGTTTGGCCGTAATGTTCAAAGTATACTCAAACAGAAATATAACTCTAATAAGTGTGTGATCAATATGTTTCATCAAAGCGGCAATAAGATAGCTCGTATTCAGTCTAATGCTACATGGGTTATGAACCACGTATATATGCCTAAAAATTGGCGTGATAGGTGGCCGCAGTTCGCTGCCGACATTACCAAATATCAGCGAGAGGGCAAGAATGCGCATGACGACGCACCAGACGCACTCACAGGAATTGCAGAGAAAATCAATGCGCCGCAGGTTCGCAGCGGTAGAATTAATATCAATTAGAAAGGGGCAATATGGCAATAATTAACAATAACCCTCGATTAGAGGAGTATGAGCTGTTACATGACGCATATTATGGTAGCGGTATGTTCGCTACTGGGGCGGCGATTACGGAACACGCTCGAGAGAGTACGCAGTCAATCGCTTTTAGGCGTAAGATAGCTTACTACTTAAATTACACAGGGCCTATTTTGAACGCCTCTGTAGATCCAATCTTTAAGGACGAAATCAAGCGAGAATACAGCAAATCTGTATTATTTGATGAATTCATTAATGATGTAGACCGTCAAGGCACATCGCTACAGGAATTTATTGAGCAAAATGCTATAGCAGCTAAGCTGTATGGCGTTATGTATATCGTATCTGATAACGTGAGCGAGTTTGGCAGCTCTTTGGCTGAAACATTGGCTAATAGGTCTATGCCTTATCTCACGGCGGTTGAGCCTAAGAACGTAGTGAATTATGAGTTTGACGACAACGGAAAGCTCAAATTATTTACTTATGCGACGTATTTGAAGAATGCTGACGGCACAATCAAAGCACGTTGCCACACATGGACGCCTACCGAGTGGAAAATCACAGATGATAATAATAAACTCATCGACAAAGGCGAGCATAACATCGGCCGCATTCCTGTGGTTCAATGGTTTGGCAGAGCAGCACGCAAGCGTGATATTTTGCCGCCGCCTGAGTATTTGAGTATAGCTAAAACGAATGCTCATGTATATAATTTGTGCTCTTTGCTATCTCAAATCTTATACAATCAGACATTTTCTATCTTGACTATGCCAGTCGATAACAATGGCTTGCAAGATGTAACAATCGGTACAGATAACTTGCTCGCATATCCATTCGAGTCAAGTAAGGCACCGAACTTCATCGCACCAGATAAAGGGCCAGCTGAGGTACTTATGGCTCAAATTGATAAGCTCATCAATGAAATGTATCGCATGAGTGGTATTGATAGCGTTATCGGCGTACAGCAAGCAAAGAGTGGCGTGGCTAAACAATGGGACTTTGAGCGTACTAATCAAAATCTAGCAGCCTTTGCAGTCCGTTGTGAGAATGCAGAATATGACATTATCGCTCTCTATAAGCTATGGAGCGGCGACAATTTGGAGTATTTTTGCGAGTATCCAAAAGACTTCAAAGTAAATGATGTTACTGAAAGTCTTACACAGGCACAACAGGCTAAAGACTTAGAATTTGAGTCCGACACATTCGACAATGAAATCTTAAAGAAAGTAATTGACGCTTATATGCCTAATTTGGAAAAGGAAACTAAAGACGCAATCGTTAAAGAGGCGCAGACGGCGGCCGATACTAAAGCCCAAGACCAAGCTTATGACGATGATGATCTAAACGGTGGCGACAATGACACAGACGAGCCAAACGCTTGATAAGATACTCGAGCAATTTGAAAAAATGGTGTATGAGTTGGTGAAACTTGGATATTCAGCCGATAAGGCTGTTCAAATCGCTTATAAGTCTTATCCTATTATGGAAATGCTAGAGGCCCATCTTACGGCTGATATGGTGGAAAATTTCAATAAGGCCTATCATAGTGTACTTACACCGCTCTCGGTGGCAGGGCATAGGCCTTTTAATTACACAACTCAATCAATTAGTGAGGCTATGCAAGCGGCTTGGGCGAGCGACGGCTTAAAGCTATCTAAGCGACTACATAAAAACGCTCATAAAGTGCGACGAGAGACGACGGCGGTTATCGCTAACTCTCTAAAGCGTGGTAAAAGCATTCGTGAGATAGCTCGCTCTATATTCGAGGGCTATGGCAAAGGTGGCATAATTGCTACTGATAAACTGCCTAAACATATTGAACGTCTTAGAACGTTAAAGCCGCCGCAATCGCTCAATGATGAGGAGTTGGCTCGATTTAAGCGAACAATTAGGCGCACAGAGCGGCTAGTACGGCAGAACACAACGCCAAGCCTACGAGCTGCCTATTCTGAATTAATTCAAGCTGTTGATGAGGGCAACGCTATTGATCTTTCTCGAGCTGTTACTGTGGCCGTGCAGGAGAAAGCACGATACAACGCCGAGAGGATAGCTCGCACAGAAATGGCTAGAGCATACGCTGACGGCCAAATGCTACGCTATAAAGATGATGAGGATGTAGTCGCACTCAAATGGGTGCTATCCAGTAGGCACCCTCGGTATGATATATGCGACTTTTACGCCAACGCCGATTTATATGGCTTAGGTAAAGGCGTTTATCCTAAAGACAAATTTCCTACGTTGCCAGCTCATCCGCATTGCATGTGTAGAATATCGCCTGTATTTGATTTTGAGGTAGACATTACCAAAGCAAAAGACAATACAGACGAGGGCGGTAAGCAATATATAGAGTCTATTTCTCGTGATCATAGAGAGAAATTACTCGGCATAAGCGGCAGTAAAGAGGTTAAAAGCGGCAAAGCTAACTGGAAAGACTACGCAAGGGGTTGGAATGGTGAAACATTCGAGCCTAGAGAACCAAAAGAAAATACATAATTTAGACCTACAGGCCTGCGCAAGTGAATGCGTAGGCCTTTTATATTGCCATTAATTAGGGGAGCCGAAAGGTGGCAAAATTCATGACGAAAAGGAGAACGACTCATGACTTTAGCAGAATTGTACACAAAACTTGAAAATCTCGAGGGCGGTAAGGAACTTATCGACGGCTTTAAAAGCGAAATCTCTCACATTAACGAGGGCGCCAAAGCCGACAGAATCAAATTCGAGAAACAAATTACCGATTTAACTACAGCACGTGATGAGTTAAAAGGTAAGGTTGACGAATACGAGGCTCACAAAGGCGAGAAAAGCCCAGAAATCTTGGCTTTAGAGAAACAAATTAAAGGCCTTACAGATAAGTACGAGCAAGCAGAGCAAGCTCGCCAAGCAGAGATTGAAAAGCGTACTAATTCCGAAATCAGCGCTCAAACGATTGCAGCGCTAACAAAAGCTAATTGTACAGACGCCGAAACATTCAGCAAGCTCATTGCTGGGCAGATTTCCGTACAGCAAGACGGATCTTATGGCTGGACTAAGGACGACGGCACAATCGGCACTATCGAGGAATGCGCAACGGCATTTCTTGCTGACAAGCCTTACGCCGTTAAAACTGCACAAAATGGCGGCAGCGGTGCAGGCGCAGGCAATGCGAATGACGGCAATAGTCAATTAGCAGAAATGTACAAAATCGCAGGTATTAAACCACCTAGCGAGGCTTAATTATTTAATTACGAAATGAGGTATTAATCAATGGCAATTAACACTTTACAAATGGCTCAAAACTTCCAAACAGTACTAGACCAACAGATGTTAGTTGGTGCTACATCTGGCTTTATGGAGGCCAACGCTGGCGATGTTAAATACAACGGCGGCGATACTGTTAAAATTCCTACTCTTTCTGTTGACGGCTTGGCTAATTATGACCGTGATAACGGCTATAACCGAGGCGCTGTATCTTTGAAATTCCAAGATTTCAAACTTACCCAAGACCGTGGCCGTAAGTTCTCTCTTGACTCTATGGACGTAGATGAAACAAATTTCTTAGCAACAGCGACAAATGTTATGACTACATTCCAAAAGGAGCAAGTTATTCCAGAAGTTGACTCTTACCGCTACTCTAAAGTAGCTGCATATGCTAAGCAAGAAAGCCGCAAAACAGACTCTTTCACCCCAGACGATACTAACATTGTCAAACAGCTTAATAAAGAAATCATGGAAATTGAGGACTTAATCGGTGAAACTGGCGATTTAGTCATCGTAATGAGTGCACGAGTTCAAGGTATTTTGAACGAGGCAGCAGGCGCTAAAGGCATGCTCAATGTAGCTAACTTTGCACAAGGCCAATACAATACTCGCGTTCGCACGTATAACGAAATTCCTATTATTGGCGTATCTAGCGCACGCTTAAAATCTCAATACATTTTCAATGACGGCAAAACTACAGGACAAGAAAAAGGCGGCTTTAAAGCCGATACAGGCGCTAAAGCTATTAACTGGCTTATCATGAGCCGTAAAGCTGCTATTGCTGTATCTAAAACAGACAAAATGCGTATTTTTGATCCAACAATTAACCAACAAGCTGACGCATGGGCGATTGATTACAGAAAATTCCATGACGTATGGGTTCCTAAGAACCGCTTAGCGTCTTTGTGGGTAAACTTTGGCGCTTAATTAGGAGGTAAACTATGGGCAAATACAGAGTAATTCGTATGAATGAGGTTCGATACACGGACAATGAAAGCACTCTCGAGCTATGGCTTGATGAGGGCTTTGTATTAGAGCCAGAATTTGAACCAGACACAGAGCCGACAGACGGCGAGGGCGGTGTAGGCGATGAAAACCCAGACACAGAGCCGACAGACGGCGAAACAGAGGGCAAGAAAGCTACAAAGTCCAGTAAGAAATAATCATGAATGCTAGAGAGGTGTTTGAGAAACGCCTACGACAAGCTATAAGAGCCAGCGCTCGAGAGGTACAAGAGGAGGCACAACGCACTCATCGCTTTAACTCTCGCACAGGGCAACTTGAACGAGCTATTAATAAGCGTATGATTGGCGATAAAACGGCAGAGGTATATATCAGTCGCAGGATGGCGCCTTACGGTAGATTTGTACATGAGGGAACGCCTGCATATTACATATTCCCAAAAGAAAAACAGTCTTTACGCTGGGTTCCTGCTGGTGGCAATGGCTTTGTGTTCGCTAAACGTGTATTTCACAGGCCGAAAGAGGGCGATAGGTTCTTATATGAGGCATTGGATAATAGCCATGAGGCTATTGGAAACCTTTTCTCTAAAGCCGTTGGCGTTGCGCTTGATGATGTGGCTAGAAATATAGAGCAAGGCGCAAAACGAGGGGAGTTACACATTAAACTGTAAGGGGTTACATAAATGTTATACGAATTTCAATCTATGGTATTCGATGATGAGCTACTAGGCCCCAACGTGCTAGAAACCACTTTAAAGAAAGCAGAGAGTTGGCTGTATGTATTGGCTAAAAAGCTTGGCGTGCAAGAGGGCGATGTAATTCGCTCTTTTGTTGCAGATGAGCTCGTAACACTCTATTGTTACCGAGAAACATGCATGAATAAAGCCGCCTCTCTGATTGGCCAATATAGCCGTAATGGTTCCGATGATGATTATTACTCTAAGAAACTAAAGTATATCAACGATAGAATAGCGGTATTAGAGGCTCAAATCACAGCGGAACAGCTCACAGGGCAGCCAGCCAAGTATGCAGGGTATAGAAATATACCTTTATATCGAGGTGGCTAATATGTGGCTCGAATTATTGAATAAAATAAAATACGCATTAGAGAAAGCCGAGTTTAATGGACAAATTAAGCTCGGTTTTTTAGCACCTCAAACGGCTGGAGTAGACTCTCTCGGAATGGTAATGCTAGGACGAGGCGAGGCAACGCCTGCCGATGAAAACGTGCATAACATGCTAAAACAAGAGTTTTACATTGAGGTATGGACTAAATCAGATAGTCATGAGTTCGATGTAGCTTATGAGCAGATTGCCGTATTAGAGAGTCAAGTCGAAAGGGTTATTATTGCCTTTCGTGAGGCCTGCGGTGCACTTAATGAGGAATTTTGCGTATTACAAGAAAGCGGCTATCAGATTATTGATATTCGCTGCACGAATAAAACAGACGATCACGACAGCATGAGGCCTTTTATTGGTACCCAATACCGATTTGAGGCTAAAATGTACGATTTAAAAGAAAATCTAAATACTAAAGGGGGTATTTATTAATGGCAGAAACATTATACAAACCAGCGGCGGTAGATATGCCTACAGCAGGCAAGAACTACCTATTATATTTGAACGTTGGCACAAATGAAAAAGCAGGCGCTAAATGGCTATTGTTAGGCGGCCAACGCTCTGGCGACCTTTCTCGTAAAGCTGACTCTATCGACGCAAGCCACAAAGGCTCTGGTGGTTGGAAATCTACGATTGCAGGCCTTAAAGAGTGGAGCTTTGCGATTGAAACATTACTTATGCCTAAAGAGGAAAGCTTGAAACTCTTAGAAAAAGCATTCTTGGACGGCGACAATGTACATATCAAATTCGAGTATCCAGATAAAACATTCTTCACTGGAATTGCCAGCGTTACAGAGCTTTCTCTCTCTACACCTCACGACGGCGTGGCAACATATAAAGGCTCTCTTAATGGCATAGGCCCATTATCTGAGCTACAACCAGCACCGCTAGGCTAATAGGTAGTCTTTAAATACCTGTAATACATTCCTAACTTAGCGCTAAAAATAGGAGTTTTAATTATGAAAAAAGTAAATTGTGATTTTTTTAAAAATGGCGAATATTTAATGTTCAATATGCAGCGCCTCATGGAGTTTGAGGCTGCTGTAGGGCAACCTATTGGGAAATTGCTACAAATGAGCATTTGGCCAATCAATAGCATTATCACAGGTTATGCCATTGGTATGAAACAGCATAAACGCAATGCACAACAATATTATGAATTGTTTGACGAGCTACTTGCTGATGAAACCAAAGACATGAGCCTCTTATCATTACAAGCGCCACTTATGCAAGCGATCATTGCAAGCGGTGCTTTGGGTTCCAAAATGTACTATCAAATGTACCCAAACGAACTCACGCCAGATGATAAGGTAGCTATCGAAAACGAGGCCGAACAAGCAAAAAACTAGAGGGGGGCCAAAGCGCCCCCTCTTTTTCTTTATGGGTACGAAATGCGGAAGATATAGCATACAGCGTGTTAGAGCTAAAGCCGTGGGAGTTTATGCGACTCCAACCTATGGAGTACAGAAAGCTAGTTAGAGGGTATGAACGTAGACAAAAGCTACAGGATACAAACAGAGCTTTCTGGGTGGCTAATATCATGAACACGCAGCTATCCGAGCCAATCGAACCGAAGAAATTTATTGACATTCTATATCCGCCTACAGAGGCCGAGAAACGGCAGGCAGAGGCGGACTTTATCCGTGAGTTTAGAGAGGCAGGGGGTGAGATATAGAAAATGGCAGATAGTAATATTAATGTTCGCATTAGTGCTGACAGTTCAGAGGCTACGGCAGCCGTCAA
Source organism: Veillonella parvula (assembly GCF_036456085.1). Taxonomy (NCBI): domain Bacteria; kingdom Bacillati; phylum Bacillota; class Negativicutes; order Veillonellales; family Veillonellaceae; genus Veillonella; species Veillonella parvula. The sequence goes on from NZ_CP138632.1 coordinate 230,861, forward strand.
CAAGGTAGCCAATACGATAAGCTCTGAACTACCAAAAAGCGTGGCAGAGGCGAGTAATAAAGTAGCCAAAGAGGCTGCTGGCATTCGTGCAGAAATAAAGTCTATTGTTGCTCAAATGAATAAGGGCTTGCAATTCGCTGGCGCTGTTACTGGCATAGGGCTAGTGGCGAATAAAGTCAAAGATGTGGCTGTAGCAGCAGCGCAGACAGCTGACGAATTAACGAGCATACGTTCTCGTATCAACTTAATCAATGACGGCTCACAAACTACCGCCGAGATCATGGACAAAATATATGGCGCAGCCAATCGCTCGAGAGGCAGCTATATTGACATGGCTGATAGCGTGGCAAAGCTTAATATGCTGGCAAAAGACGCATTCAGCTCGAATGATGAGGCGATCGCCTTTGTAGAGCAACTGAATAAACAATTCAAAATCTCTGGAGCTAGTGTGCAAGAGGCAAGTGCTGCGATGTACCAACTTACCCAAGCAATGGCTGCAGGTAAGTTACAAGGCGACGAGTTCCGCTCTATCATGGAAAATGCGCCGTTATTAGCTCAATCTATTGCCAATGAAATGGGGTTATCCGTTGGCCAATTAAAAGAAATGAGTTCGCAAGGCCTCATTACAGCCGACATAATCAAGAATGCACTGCTCGGCAGCGCAGAGGAAACAAACGAGAAATTCGCCGAAATTCCTATGACATTCGCCGAGGTAGGCCAATCTATTCAAAACCAATTAATACAAGCCTTTCAGCCTGTACTTGAACAGATTTCTACTATTCCACAAAGTGGCGAGTTCCAAGCGTTAAGCGAGGGCGTAGGCGTAGCAATCAGAGGCATGGCGGTAACAGCACAAGGCTCTATAGGCTTAATTAGCGCAGCTTTTGCAGGTTTACGGATAGCAATATCAACGATCACGCAGACAGTAAGGAGCTTTGGCTCATTGTTTATTACGACTATGCCGAGAATAACAACAGTTGTGCTCGGAACTATTGCCGCTTTTACAGCTTATAGAGTGGCAGTGAACGCATGTAGCGCACAAACTGCAGCTTTGACAGTCAAAACGCTGGCATATAACGCAGCTCAAATATTAACTACAACAGCAACAAAAGCCTTTTATACGGCCGTTACTGTTTTAAGAGTTGCATTCGGTGCGACTGTGTTTTTAATTGGCGCTTTAACAATGCCTTTAACTGTTTTACGTTCATTGTTCGCTGCCTTGCGTAGTGGCATGTTACTCACAGCAGTTGCTCAAAGAGTATTAAATGCAGCCATGAAAGCCAACCCTGTAGGGTTATTAATCTCTGTACTTGTAACATTGGTTACAGTATTTGCTACAGCGGCAGCAGCTGGCAACGGCTTTGGAAGTACATTGAGCTCGGTATTCTCGACAATCGTTCATACTGCAGTTTGGGGCGTAAATAAGATTATTGAGGCTTTGAACTGGCTTATTGCTAAACTCAACAGCGTAGGTGATAAGGTAGCCAAATTCTTTGGCGGTACGTTCACCGCTATTGCGCAGGTAGACACTATCAGCGCTGATACAGCGCAGGATATTGTAAATACTGCTGGCGATATGGCCTCGCAAGTATTTAACGGCTTATCTGGCGGCGGTGATACAGGCCTTGATGTTGGCGGTGGCGGCGGTGGAGATTACGACACCAGCGGCGGCAAAGGTAAAAAAGGCAAAGGTGGCGGCGGAAAAGGTAGCAAAGGTAAAGACCTCGAAAAAGAGGCTAAGCAGATACATGAAAAGATTTTGCAATCATACCTTGAAATGCTCGGCAACAAGCAAGAGCTACTCGAATTAGAGTACAAGAAAGAGCTTGATGAGCTTGAAAAATCAAAGGCAGCTAATGCTAACTATCAAAAAGACCTCGAGTTATTGAACGCCGTATATGCTGAGAAACGCATTAAAGCTAAACAAGAGGAAATGACAAAGCTGCGAGAAATCGAGAATAACATTCGTGATATGCGAAAGGATCTCGAGTTAAATCTAGCAGTCAAAGATAGTACAGGCCAAGCCTCGCCTATGGTTCAATTCACCAAAGAATATACCGACGCTATAGACGCAATCGGCGACAAATGGGATAAATACGCCGATGATTTCGTACAAATGGACAAAATGCAGCAACAGCATTTTATTGATACCTTGAAAGAGCGAGGTATTAAGTTTGAGGAAGTCGAGGACGGACGCATTACATTTGAACGCCAAAAGACTGAGGAATTGCTCGCAGTTCATCGTGATTATAGCGATAAATACCTAGAATTACAGCGCACAATGGCCGAGGAGAAATGGAACATTGACGAGGCTATGCGTACACAGGACTTTGAGGCGTTGCAATCGGCGCTTGACGCTGAATATGTAGCGACTCAGCAAAGCTACGAACTACGCAAGGAGCTTTTAAACGAGTACCAGCAGGCTGTAATGGATAGCCACTGGAACGGACAAGAGGCTATTTGGGAGAGTGCAAGCGCTGGCATTGATAAATTACAAGAGGGTATTTCTGGGCTCTTGCAAGGCACAATGAGCATAACGCAGGCTTTCCAAAATATGGGTAAAGCTATCCTTAAAACAATTAGTGATAGCGTGGCTCAATGGATCGCAGCACAAGTAAAGCAAGCTGTGCTAGGCAAAATGCTACAATCGCAACAAACAGCGGCAAGCGTAGCAGCGGCACAAGCCCAATTACCTGCATGGAGCTCACTCGCTCAACAAGTATCAATGGCAACATTTGGCGCTAGTGCGGCGGCTGGTTTAGCTGCATGGAGTAGCAGCACAGCGGCAGGCGTGGCGCAAGCTACGGCACTCGGTGCAGTTGGCAACTTTGGCGGCAGCTTTGGAGCTGCATTCAACGCTAACAGTATGCCAAAACTCGCAGAGGGCGGCCTTGCTTATGGTGCTACATTCGCCCAAATCGGCGAGGGTAAATATGATGAGGCTGTATTGCCTTTATCTGATACCGTATTCGACCGATTAGGTGAGGGCATTAATCGCTCTAATGGTGGTATGGGCGCAGGTGGCGGCATTACGCTCAACGTGAGCGCTATCGACGCCGAAAGCTTTGGCTCATTCCTTGAAACACGAGGCGGCAGGGCGTTACGTCAATTCCTTGTAAATCAAGATAGAGAATTTATCGGAGCGGAGGGAACGTGGTAATATGGCGGAATTAATGAAATTTCCTACTATCATATCTTTGGCTTGGAAATCTCAAAAGGCTCAAAAATGGGATACTAAGACAAAGACCTCTGGTTCTGGTAAGGTTCGCACCATGACCAACTGGAAATATCCACAATATACGATTTCCACAGAGTTTGAAGTGCTAACACCAGCACAATATAAGGAGCTCATGGGCTTTTACTCTAAGACTAAAGGCGGTACAGTTCCTTTCTTGTGGTTAGATCCAGAGGACAACCAAGAAAAAGGCATTCAGCTCGGCACTGGTTCAATGGGTTCATGGCAAGCCGTGCGAAAGTTCGGCGATTTCCTAGAACCTGTATACCACATAGAAAACCTTACATTATACGCTAATGGCTCACCCATTCGAGCTGTTAGCGATAAAGGCGTAATCAAGCTGGCAGCAGGCCAAACAGTTGAGCCGAATGCAGTAATTACAGCCGATTATACTTATTATTGGCTCGTAAGGTTCAGCGGTGATATGACAGCCGAGTACATTTTCACAAACGTTTATAAATCTAAATCATTCAAGTTAGTATCAACTCGATAGGGGGCGCATTTATGAAAGAGGTAAACGAGGTATTACGAAATCACCTCAATAATGACAAGTATTTCATGAGCTGCGACCTTTACGAGTTGCGCTTGCGTAGTGGAGTTACCTATTATTGGGCGGACTCAGACGCCGACGTATCATACAACGGCCAAATATATAAAAGCGACGGCCCAATTATCGTAAGGGATAAGATAACCACTAATAGCAGCGTAAGCGTTGATAAAATGACGGTTAGCATATCCACGAATGAGCAAGATAAAATAGGCGGCGTTCCTATTATGGCTGTGGCTCATAATGGTGGCTTTGACGGCGCTCAAATGACGCTGAAACGAGCTTTCTTTGATGATAACTACACCATTATAGGCGCTGTGGGCTTATTTACTGGTTTGTGTGAGGTTACGCAGGGCGGCGGCCTTACCTTAAAGCTGAATGTTAAATCAATCGTGCAAAAGCTCAATATTGAATATCCAAATAGGCGATATTATCCACAGTGCCCATTTAGCGTGTATTCAAAAGAGTGCGGCGTTGATATTAAACAATTTAGAAAGATCGGTAAGGTAACAGCATTAGGCTCTGGCCCTAATTCCATACGAATTGACATACCATTTACTAATGGTTATTACACAGCAGGCGGCATAGATTGGATCACTGGCCCATTGGCAGGGCAATCTACGCAGATATTACAAAGCGCTGACGGCGTAATTCTGTATATGAGCGCTCTCGAGGTAAGCCCAAGAGTCGGAGACCAATTCTATATATATGCTGGCTGCAATAAAACACCTAGTGAATGTAAGAATAAATTCAATAACTGGAACAGAAACAGGGCTACCCCTTACGTTCCACTAAAGGAGAGCATAAGATGAATACTTTAACGACTGGCGAAAGGATAGCTAATGCTGCGATTGAGTGGCTAGGCACACCTTACGCCAATAATTCAATGGTGAAAGGTGCTGGCGTCGATTGCTCTTATTTATTAGTGGCCGCACTCGTAGATAGTGGCCTCATGAAAGCTGACCGCTTACAGATAGAAAACTACTCAAATGAGTGGCATTTACACCATTCTGAGGAGAAATATCTTAAATACGTGCAACAAGTCGCCGATGAGGTGAAAGAGGGCTCTCCGTTTGAAATTGGCGATTTTTTACTATACCAATACGGCCGATGTATTTCGCATGGGGCTATTTACATAGGCAAAGGACTTGTAATTCATGCTTTCGTTGATTATGGCGTGATTATATCCAAGCTCGATGATGTACTTTTTTATGACAAGAAAGGCCGCTCTAGGTTGAGGGCTGTATATAGATATAGAGAGGAGCGTGAATAATGGGCTTTTTATTTACAAGAGGTAAAAACACTACCAGCAGAGCCGATTTAATCGCCGATTTTCAAATCAATACAGCCTCATATGGCGAGGTGGTTCCAGAGATACTGGGTACAACTCGAGTGAGTGGCAATATCATTGATTATGAAGATTTCACGGCGCATGAACATAAAAGCACCACCAGAACTGGTAAGGGTGGCGGCTCTAAGCATACGAATATCACATATACCTATACTGTAGCTGCTGCCATTGCATTATGTGAGGGCCCTATCGCTGGTATTGGCAAGGTGTGGCGTGATAAAGAAATATTCCAATATCCAAATGAAAATATCCAGCTTACTTTGTTTAATGGCGAAATAGCCCAAGCCCCTTGGCCTTATATGCTATCTAAGCACCCAGAAAAGGCATTGCCTTATAGTGGCTTGGCTTACATGGCTGGCGTGGTTGATTTGGGCGAACGTGGCAGCTTACCTCAATATAATTTCGAGGTATACGGCAAGCTCAGAGATACAGGCGACGGCGTGGACGTGAACCCAGCGGACTATATCGAGCATGTGCTGCAATCAGTTGGGGCCGATGTACAAATTGAGGGCATTGAAAACTTTAGAGCTTACTGTAAGGCGGCTGATATTCTTATCAGTACACCGCCAGAACAAAAGAGCGCTAAGGCTCAGCAGATTATAAACGATATAGCCGAAATTACAAATAGCCTTGTATTCTGGAGCACCGACCGCCTTAAAATCGTACCTTTAGCCGATAAGCCTATTGGCACATGGACGCCTGCGAACCAAATTCAATACAACCTCACGGCAGATGATTTTATCGCAGGTACCGACGGCCAACTTATTTTGTATAAGCGCAAAGATACAAGCGAGGCATTTAATGAGGCTACAGTAGAGTTCATTAACCGTGCCAATGGCTACGAGAAAGAAACAGTATCTTTTGAGGTAGTGGCCGACGTACAAAGAAACGGCTTAAAGCCAGCCTCAAAGAAAACTGCTCACTACCTATATACAAAGGCTAGAGCTCAATACTATGCCGAACAGCTCGCCATGAAACGGCTGTATTCTAAAACGCAGTACACATTTAGGCTTGATTGGGCATTCTGTACTCTTGAGGTTGGGGATCTCTTAACACTCACCGATGAGGCTTGTCAATTAAACAAGCAAATTGTTGTAATTACAGCGGTAAACGAGGCGGCCGACGGCCAGCTTGAATTTACAGCAGAGGGCAAGCCAGCTGGTACGTATGCACCTGCTCGCTACGATGTACATGAGAACGAGCGGCCTTTTGTTGATTACAACCAAGAGGCGCCAAGCGTCAACGATGTGGCAATCTTCCAAACAGTTGGCGATGTAGGCGGCAATCAAGTATTTATAGGCGTAAATGCACCAAGCGGCTGGGGTGGTTGCTCTGTATGGTTATCTGATAATGGCGAGAACTACAGCCGCATAGGATCCATTAGTCAACAGGCTCGAATGGGCCGCACTCGATTGGCATTCAATGAAACAGCGAACGCCTGCGAGGTTACGCTCAATCAAGGCATACTCAAAGGCGGTACGCATATCGACGCCGAGAGAGCGAATACGCTTTGCTGGGTAAATGGCGAGGCGTTCAGTTATGAGGGCGCAGAAATGCACCAAGATAACTGGTATACATTAAGTGGCCTAGTGCGTGGACAATATGGCACTAATGCAATTAGTCATAATGCTGGCGAGCGGTTTATTCGTGTAGATGAGGCTTTATTTAGATACCCATATCGCAAAGAGGATATAGGCAAAACAATATACCTCAAATTCACCTCTATGAACTTATTCGGTAGCAACGAGCAAGAGCTCGACGAGGTACAGGCTTATCAATACACCTTAACGCCATACTTTATTCCAGAGGTTACAGACCTCACTCTATACACTAAATACTACGAGATCACTAATAGGGTTAAGTCATTCGATGTGGTAGCAGAGTTCAATGTGCCACAAATTAACAGCCTTGATACTGTGGAAATCTGGTATAGAGAGCATAGTGGTCAATGGAAATATGGCGGCGCAGGTGAGGGGCAAGTCATTATAAGCGGCTGTGAATTAGGCCATACATACGAGGTTAAAGCCATTGTGAAAGATACACACGGAAACACCTCACAGGGCGTATCTAAGAGTATTACTGTAGAGCTAAAGAGTGAAATTCCGAATAAGCCTCTAGGCTTTTCTATTTCATTCAGCGATATGGCTCATTTTAACTGGTTAGAGGTTAGAAATGCCGATGTAGATTATTACGAGCTACGGCTCGACTTAAACGCTGGCCAAAATGATGGCTTAATCGGCCGCAGTAATAACACTACATACAGCGGAACGCTAAGCAATCGGACTGGTAAGGTGTACTTGTATGCTCATAACCCAGCTAAAGGCTATGGAGCGCCTGCTGAATTAACCTATAATGTGCCGCAACCTAAGCAGCCTACAAACCTAAGAGCAACAGCCAATATCAATGGTATAGGCGTTACATTCGAGGCTATTCCTGCGAGCTGTAAGGGCGCTAATGTGTATGTAGATAGTAAGGTATATTTCACTACTACAAACGCTCTAAGCATTCCTTTAGAGGCTGGTATGTACAATGTAAAAGTGGCTTACGTCGATATATTCGGCGAGGGGCCTGTGAGTGAGCCTATATCTGTAGCCGTAAAAGCTAAAATTGATAAAGAGCTACTCGACATGGAAAGCCTCGGTATATCTGATATGGATAAGGCCATTAAGGCTTTAAATGACGAAGTCGGCACAGTCAAGACTAGCGTTAATGGGTTTGAAAACAAACTCATCGACCGAGCGAGTGCATTTCAGCGCTCTTTGAATGATTTGAACAAGCATGTAGGCTCTCAAATTACTCAAATATCCGAGGGCATTGAGTTAAAAGTAACGAATGCACTCGGAGCGCTAGACGGCAAGGAACTTATAAGCCGTATTAACTTAACACAAGCAGGCACACGCATTGACGGCAGGTTATTACACGTTACTGGTAAAGCATTATTTGATGATAATATCATTACAAATAAAATGCTGCAGGCCGACAGCGTGAATGCAAGGAATATTAAAGTTGATAACCTAGCAGCTATATCAATTAATACAGGCGACCTAACAGGCGGCTCTATTACAGGGGGCACGTTCAAAAATAGTACTGGTACATTCGAGATAGATCGCGACGGTAATATTAATGGTGCTAACATCACAGGCTCACGAATTGACGCCGCCTCAATATTCCAATCTGGCTATAAGATTAAGAATATTGACGTTCAAGTGTATAGGGTTAAGCATGGCGATTGGTGCCCTATTCCAAATGGGTTTACTGAGGCACAATGTACTTTTGTACCAGTCGGATATGTACAGACTGAAAGTTATTGTAATTCCAGTAATAGCGGTAGGCCTTATATTCCGCAACCTACAGATGATGGGATCGGAAAAGCTCTTGAACGTATTACTTTTGATAAATTCAATCAGCAAAAAGCTCGCTGGGCTGGTAGTTGTGATATATATTTCAGAAACAACCGCACGCATAAGGTTAATATCGGCATTAAAGGTAAGCGAAAAGCGGTTGTAGAGAGCCGCTATTTAGATATGTCTACATCTGGTAGCGACGGCAGCGTGCAAGGGTTTAAAGACGTGGAAACATATTCATATGGTGAGTTGTTTGTGCTTGTAATTGCTAAGCAATAATAGGGGGTGAATTATGGTAAAACACGATTTCACTATCCATGCTGGACACGATTTCAATGTTTCGTATGTAGTTCCAGAGGGTAGCGACAGAGTGCTAACAGGGTTTACAGGTGTATGTAAAATCAGAAAGCGAGCAGATGAGGGCGTTATCTTCGAACTCGCCGCAGAGGTTGGCGAAAAATATGTTACATTCTCATTGAGTGGGGCTACATCGGTGGCCAAGAAAGTAAGCGGCAAAGATTTTGTATATGACGCTTTTATTTACAACGATAGTGAGCATATTAAGCTAGGATACGGCAAAATCTTATTTATTCAAGATATTTCAATGCACGACTAAAGAGAGGTAAAAATCATGGCAGATAATTCTTTAACAATTAAATTCGATGTTCCTACGACTCTGGATTTACTCGAGGGTTTAAGAGGCCCTAAAGGGGAAAAGGGCGAGGACGGCCAACGTGGTGAGCGAGGCGAACGAGGGGAGCAAGGCCCAAGAGGGTATAAAGGCGAGGCAGGCAGCGCAGAAAAATCAGCTCAATTCTTAAAAGAGCACAATATCTGGCTCGAAGATACTAGCGTAGATACATTGCTTATGAAAGTCATTGAGCTTTCTGGTTGTCATAATAATTTCACGCCTAAATCTCTCGACTTTATCCAGCCAAAAGAGGGGGCTACTTATATTGACTTCACAGGCGAGCCGCACTACAAAATAGCTATCAATAATGGAGAAAAACGAGAATTTCAGTACGACAATATGCGAGTGGCTATTGATGAAAGCATGAAAGGCAATGTAAGAGTTGATTATTACGACTTAATGGATCGCTTAGTTACAACTCATATTATTGAGATAGTTAAGCCTACACAGGGCCCAGACTTTGGAACTTTCACCAAAGACACTCAATTAACTTCTAACATGGGTGGTGTTACTATCGCTGGCACAGGTAAAGTATATGCAAATGGAGTTAAAATTATTCCTACAGTATTAGAAACTATGAATAAATTCAATTTAGAAAACATGTTCAAAGGCATAATCGAAAAAGTTTGCGATTACAAACAAGTTGAATGTGTAGAACTTGATTTAACGCAATTACCAGACAACCAACCTAAAGGCGGCAACTTCCCAGAAGTGTGCAAAAATTTAAGCTATTTAGTTAACAATGGTAACAATACCATTGTTAAGGTTAATCGTGGACAGGTAATTACTGTGTCTGAGGATCCTATGACACCGCACAAAACAGGGGTGGCAACTTCTATTAAGTTCACAGGTGCACTTAATAAGAAAATTCAATTCAACGGCTCTGAGTTGGTTGCTATGGAGCAAGGCGCTAAATATGAATATGTGTTCGCTACAGACACAATCAATAAAGTAGGCTAATTTCAATGTAAGGGGAACAAATGCAAGAATTAACGAATTTCATGAGTGAGGCATGGCGAACTCTTACAGAGTCTTTTGCCATGAAAGCCTTACTCGCAGTAATAGCAGAGGTTGGCATATATATGCTAGGGCTTAAACACGTTCAAGTGCTAGGGATATTCATTATACTGGTGTTTCTTGACCTTATCACTAAATGGGCCTCTATTAGCTATCAAATGTTACTAGATTTAGGGGCTAGCCCAGAGAATATTAGCGGTTCTGACAAATATTTAGCTATTCCTGCCGCTTGGGGTAAGGGCTTAATCAGCTCAAAGCATATGCGAAAGCCATTTGTTACAAAGGTGCTCACATACTGCCTAGCAACTGCGGCAGCATGGTGCTTTGACTTCATGGCTGGACAATATGCTTTCGCTGTCAATCTAGTATGGCTATATCTTGGCTCGGTTGAGTTTTTGAGTATACTCGAGAATATGAGAGACGGCGGCAACAGCACAGTAACAGGGCTATTGGATATAGTGCATTCAAAAATTGATATGATTTTAAAGAAATAATAATGTATAGGCTGCATTCGTACTGAGTGCAGCCTTTTATAATTGGGGGTTAAAAACTATGAAAATTGGCGAATATTTCGACGATTACGAATTTGCTTGTCATTGTGAACGTCATGCGGTTGATGAAAACGGCCATAATGTGCTGGATCACATCATCGACAAGCGACTTGTAGACGTATTAGACAAAATTCGTGAACGCTTGGGCGTTCCTATTACCGTTAATAGCGGCTATCGTTGCCCAGAGCATAATGCTGAGGTTGGTGGCGTTCCTAATTCCTATCATACGCAAGGCGTTGCTGCGGATATAACCTATGACGGGATAGACGTAGACTATCTCGCGCAGGTGGCCGAGGAATGCGGCGCCGACGGCATAGGTAAATATTACTATCAAGACTTCGTTCATGTTGACGTGCGAGGTTATGAGGCTCGCTGGAGTGATATGGACTAAATAGGAGGTTATCATGTATGAAAAAATTAAAACATACCTCGAAACGCTTAAATATAAGATTACTATGCAGCGCCTTATTGTTGGTGCTATTTGTGTGCTTTTCCTCTATGGCATTGGCAGCCTCGCAAGTGGATATTTCACAGCCAGAGCCAACTATAACCGTGCCATTGAGCGATTGGAACAGACTCAAAGGGCACTTGATGACAGCCGACGCCTCAATCGAGAACTCAACAAACTCATTGAAACAAGCCGACAGCTTAACAATGACGCAGGCGACAGAATTAAAAGAATTGAGGGTTATCAACAGCGAGAGGGCGAAAGCCTTAACCGAATTGAGGGAAATCAACGAGAAACAAGGGCAAGAATTAGAGAAAGCCTCGAGCAAAATAACAGAGCAAGAGGAGAGATTAAATCAAGCCTCGAACTCATTAGACGAATTGAGGAACGAAATCAAAAACAATAGACGAACAGAGCAACGCTTGCGGCGTCAACGTGATACATGGGCCGCTGGTGGTGTGATTGGTTTTCTAATTGGCGCAGCTGGCGCTATTCGATGAAATCGAGGTGATCCGATTATCTCCCTACTATGTGAGGGTGGACATATAGCTTTGATTTTTGATAATTGGTAAATAAAATAGGCCTACTACACTAAATATATACATTTAATGTAGTGGGCCTTTATTTTTTTGCAAAAATTTAAAAAAGTACTTGCATTCTATTTGATTATATGTTATCATATAATCAAAGGTAAGGGAATTACACTTACTGAATGATAAAACGAAAGGACATCACACACCATGAAAATTTTAATGACAGAAGATTTCACAGCAACATTACAAGATAATCAAAAGGATTTCTTGAAACTCATGTTTGACGGAGCATTAAGCGCAGCTCATTCAGCAGCTGCACAATATCGAGCATATCGAGATGAATTTGATAAGCTTGATTTTGTGGCTAACATGAAAGCAGCGTTTAATTATCAAAATCTTGGTGGTTTTGAGTCAAATCCGTTACTTGATGATTTAACCGACATGTACTCAAACATCATGAATGCAGCGGCTGATAGATAATAATATATGGCCCCTATAATAGGGGCCAACAAAATAGTTATTTATATATTTAAGAGGTGTTATTATGAGTAGTAAAAACCAATGGGGCGGCGCTCGTAAAGGAGCTGGGGCGCCTGTTACAGTAGGCGAAGAGGGGCGCCGTAAACCTAGAGCCATACAAATGAATAACGATGAATACGCAACACTTAAAGCAGCAGCCGAAAAAGCAGGAATGAGCATATCTGAATATGCTCGCAAAAAAATTTTTGAAAATCTATAAAATTATGCTTGCATTCTATTTGATTATATGATATTATATAATCAAAGATAAGACATAGTAGTAACGAAAGGGGATTACAATCATGTTAGAAATTATCAACCAATGCGCACCAGCAAAAAAACACCTTGCAACAGTAGAAACACCTTACGAGGCACTATCTTATATCGTTGATTTGTCAGCCAACACAATGGACGTAGACACAATTATAAATGATCCACAAAGTGGCTTGATTGAAGATATGCCAGAACTCATCGAGAAAGTAAAAAGCGGTCTTGAAATATTGATGAGTGCTGACGGTGAATATGCCGTATTTAATCCGAATGAATTAACAGTCGATACAGTCAACACATTACTATACGATGTGCGAATGAGCGATTATAAGGTTATCGAGGTAGAATAAGCATTATTGGGTAAAGCGAACCACCTATATAAAAGTGGTTCGCTTTATGGTATGAATTGCCCACCATTATGTTGATATCTACCGTCCTTGAGATTTCAAGGGCGGTTATTTTTATATGTAATTCATTTATTTTTGTAACTTAACAAAGCTTATTTTTGAATAGTATTATGTTTAGAAATAAATAAACGAGAATAAATAAGCAAATAAATAAGCAAAAAATAATCAAGAATAAATAATTAAGAATTAAGAATGAATAGTTAGTAATATATAATTAGTAATAGTAGAGGAAGTTATGGAACCTAGACCTATGATGGACCGCCTAGAAGCGGTATTCTCAATCGTACCAAAGGCGCAATCCATTGCCGATATCGGTACCGATCATGGCTATTTAGCGGTAGAGCTCATCAACCGTCAACGCGCTGAATATGTCATTGCCGGTGATGTACATAAAGGTCCGTTAGAGTCTGCAAGATCATATGTTGAGTCTTGTGGACTAGCCGATAAAGTAGATTGTCGTTTAGGCGATGGTCTTAAAGTGACAGAAAAGGGCGAGTTGAACGGCGTCATTTGTTGTGGTATGGGTGGCTTTTTAATGCGGGATATTGTAGATGCAGGCCCAGAACCATTAGAGTTTTATGTACTCCAACCACAGAATGGACAAAAAGAATTACGTCAATATATGGTTCAAAAGGGATATGTTATCGTTCTAGAAATCATCGTAGAAGATGCTGGTAAGCTCTATACAGCATTTTTAGCAATACGCAATGACTGCGTGAAAGCTTATACAGGTATGACTGAATATGTAGATATTTATCAATCGTTACCGGCAGACTCCTTGTTGTGGTCTGTAGGGGCTTTATTGGAACAAGATAGACCACCACTTTGGAGGAAATATATAGAGTATTTAATATATCAACGACAATGTGCATTAGATGATATGACAGAGAAATTAAATCATACTGATAAATATCAGGATTTAAAGCAGGAAGTTAATTTTCTTCGTAATCTTTTAGAGAATAAATAGAAAGAAGTGAGTTGTATGATAACGATTCAACAAGTTATTACCTTGATGGAGCAATTAGCACCGCGTTCTTATGCAGAGTCTTGGGATAATGTAGGTTTAATGGTGGGCGATCGGAATGTAGTTGTTACAGGTGTAGTGACTACGTTAGACGTAACAGAAGAAACCGTAGAATATGCTATTGAACAAAATTGTAATTTAATTGTTAGCCACCACCCATTAATCTTTAAAGGGTTGAAACAGATATCATGTGATACTGCTCAAGGGCGTACGATTAATAAGCTGATTCAACATAAGATTGCCGTATATAGTGCTCATACAAATCTTGATATCGCTCCAGGCGGTCTCAATGATATGTTGGCAAAGCAATTGGGGCTTACAGATGTTAAGGGCTTTATTAAAACTGGTGAAGAGGCGCTCTATAAGGTGATCACCTTTGTACCGGAAAGCTCGGCTGATGCGGTTCGTTTGGCGATGGGCGATGCAGGGGCAGGCCGAATTGGCAATTACGAGCATTGTAGTTTCAGTATCCATGGGGAAGGACGCTTTGTTGGTAATGAAGATTCTCATCCTGTCATTGGGGCAGCTGGCGCTTTGACAGTGGTTCCTGAGGTACAAGTGAATGCTATCGTTGATGGTACGCATTTAAGCGAAGTCGTAGCGGCTATGAAAGCTGCTCATCCATATGAAGAAGTTGCTTATGAGGTTTTGAATATAGTCGAGCCTACTAGTTCAACTCAATATCTAGGACGGGTAGGTCGCTTGCCTAATGCATTAAACTTAGATTCTTTCCGTGAATGGGTACAAGAAGCGTTGCCTGATGCTAACATTCGTTTTGCTGGTATTGTGCCGAAAGCGATTCAATCCATTGCTCTATGCTCTGGTGCAGGTGCAGAATTTATTAAGGATGCTGCCCGGTTACATGTAGATGCCTATATTACAGGTGATGTGAAGTATCATGAGGCGCAAATGGCTAAGGAATTAGGCTTACTCGTAGTTGATGCGGGGCATTTTGGAACTGAGTCTATAGTGGCACATGGTTTACGTGACTATTTAATCTCTGCAGGGCTTACTGTTCCTGTGAAAGCTTTCATAGAACAAAATGATTTCTTCTTTGTGTAATGATGCATTTTCTTGCAACAAATTGTTAGCTATGATAAACTGAATTGAAGCAAGTATGAAAGACGGTTGCGAGTCTATAAGACTCGAGGAAAGTCCGAGCTCCATAGGGCAGGATGCCAGATAACGTCTGGCGAGGGTAACCTTAGGGAAAGTGCCATAGAAAAGGAAACCGCCACGTAAGTGGTAAGGGTGGAAAGGTGAGGTAAGAGCTCACCAGCAGTCTGGTAACAGGCTGGCTCGGTAAACCCCATCTGGAGCAAGACCGAATAGGGAAGGGTTAAGGGTGGTCCCGCCTACCTTCCGGGTTGTGTCGCTCGAGCGTGCAGGCGACTGTACGCCTAGAAAGATAATCGTCACCGCGCAAGCGGAACAGAACTCGGCTTATTGATTGCTTGCTTCTATATTTAACATATAATTGATAGTATATAAGATTGTAGA
The DNA here is from genome assembly GCF_036456085.1 of Veillonella parvula. Taxonomy (NCBI): domain Bacteria; kingdom Bacillati; phylum Bacillota; class Negativicutes; order Veillonellales; family Veillonellaceae; genus Veillonella; species Veillonella parvula. Next base: position 246,298 of record NZ_CP138632.1, read on the forward strand.
TCTTTGTTAGGAGAACTTCATGGCAATTACAGCAATTACTAGTGTACAAGAATTTGATGAGAAAGTGCTTGGCGCTAAAGGTTTAGCTATTGTTGATTTTTGGGCTGGTTGGTGCGAACCATGCACTGTTATGCGCCCAGAGATTGAAGACGTAGCAGAGCGTTTAAAAGGTCAAGTAGAATTCTTTAGTGTTAATGCAGAAGATAAAAATCTTCGCGGTATTTTGTTAAAAGAAGATGTTGATGGTATTCCATCCTTAGTATTCTTCCGCGATGGCAAAATGCTCGATTCCCTTGTGGGCTATAAAAAAGCAGATATGCTTGAGTCTCTAATAAAGGAAGTTATCTGATTAATTAATAACTAGGAATTCTTAGGAAATGAATAACATGAGGCTGTATATAAGGAAAGTTAATTTCTTATATACAGCTTTTTTGTTAAATTTCATAGTTTTCAAAAATGTTAAGTGATATAATAAAATAGTAAAAATATGATTGTCATCATGTTGGTTGAACTTCTTCAAAGTGATAGAGGACGCTAATAAAATGATTTCCGTCATAAACGTTGTAGTTTATTAAGTAATATAATTATATTGCGCAAAGTTGTTGTAAGGAGGCTATATTCCATGAAGAATCGTATAAATAGTTTGTGGACACTCTTCCAAGAACGCCGTTTGAGTCGACGAACATTTATGAAATCCTGTGTAGCACTCACTGCTATTTTAGGACTACCTCCAACGATGTTAGACACCGTTGTTAAGGCTGCCGAAACAACTGAATTACCTACAGTGATTTGGTTGCATGGTCATGAATGTACTGGTTGTAGTGAATCTTTTATCCGTTCATCCTCTCCCTTTACTTCTGATGTTATTTTGAACATGATTTCTCTTGAATATGATGATACTTTGGCGGCAGCGTCTGGTGCACCATTAGAAGAACATTTAGAAAAAATCATCAAAGAAAAAGCCGGTAAATATATCTTGGCTGTTGAAGGTGGTGTACCACTTGATGACGATGGCGTTTATTGTACAGTAGGTGGACGTACATTTAAAGAATCTCTATTAGAAGCAGCTAAAGGAGCTGCAGCAATCATAGAATATGGTTCTTGTGCTTCTTGGGGCGGTATACAGGCGGCAAAACCAAATCCAACAAATACAGTTTCTGTATCTTCCGTTGTATCTGGCAAGCCAATTATTAAGGTCCCTGGTTGTCCTCCAATTCCAGAGGTTATGACTGGCGTAATCATGCACTATGCATTATTCGGTCAAATTCCACCTCTTGATTCTCAAGGCCGTCCTAAACAATTTTATGGCAATCGCATTCACGACACATGCTACCGTCGTGCCTTCTTTGACTCTGGACTCTTTGTTGAAAAATTCGACGATGATGCATCCAAATCTGGTTGGTGCTTGTATAAAGTAGGTTGTCGTGGACCTCAAACATATAATTCTTGTGGTAACTTACGTTGGTGGAATGGTTTATCCTATCCAATTCAATCCGGTCACGGTTGTATTGGTTGCTCTGAAAAGGGCTTCTGGGATAATGACGTATTCTACAAACGTTTACCAGATATTCCATTGGCTAATACCATCACGACTGCTGATACAATCGGTACAGTAGCTGCTGTTGGTGCTACTGCAGCAGTTATCGTTCATGGTGCTGCAACTCTTACGCGTAATAAAATTCTTGATATGAAAGAAGAAAAACGCTTAAAAGAACAAGGCTTATGGGATGAAAAGAAACATAATAATGGAGGAGGTCACTAATGAAACGCGTAGTAGTAGATCCGATTTCCCGTATTGAAGGTCATTTACGGGTTGAAATAAAAGTTGATGAAGCGAGTGGTAAAGTAGAGGATGCATTGTCTTCTGGTACTGCTTGGCGCGGTATCGAACTTGTTGCTAAAGACCGCGATCCTCGTGACCTTTGGGCGTTCGTACAACGTATTTGTGGTGTATGTACTACAACACATGCCTTGGCTTCGTTAAGAGCTGTTGAAGATGCGCTTGGTATTACAATTCCTAAAAATGCAAACTATATACGTAATATTATGCATAGTAGTCTAGATGTGCATGATCATATTGTGCATTTCTATCATTTACATGCCCTTGACTGGGTTAGCCCAGTAGCAGCTCTTAGTGCCGACCCTGCTAAAACCGCACAATTACAAAATGATGTATTGGCTACATATAATGTAAGCGGTTTAGCACCTGCTGAAACAGCATCCAAAGACTCTGCTTATCCTAAAGAGTTTCCTAAGGCTACTACAGCATACTTTACGGCTGTACAGCAAAAGGTTAAGAAAATAGTTGAATCTGGTCAGTTGGGTATTTTCTCCGCCCAATGGTGGGATCATCCTGATTATAATTTGTTGCCACCAGAGGTTCATTTAATGGCCGTATCCCATTACTTGAATATTCTTGACCGTCAACGGGATATTGTAATTCCTCACGTTGTATTTGGTGGTAAAAACCCTCATCCTCATTACATTGTAGGTGGCATGCCATGTTCTATCTCGATGAATGATATGAATGCACCTATCAATACACAACGCCTAGGAGCTGTTGAACAATCTATTGCATTAGCTAAAGACTTAGTAGATAATTTTTATTTACCAGATTTACTAGCTATTGGCAAAATCTATGTAGAAAAAGGTATGATCGATGGTGGTGGACTTGCGAAGAAACGCGTTATGTCTTATGGTGATTATCCAGATGATACTTACACAGGCACTTCTAATGGTGACTATCATAAGAAATGTATTGTTCGTTCCAATGGCGTTGTTGAAAACTTTGCGTTAGGTGTAGATAAAGCAACTTTCATCCCATTAGAAGGTAAGGATTTTATGGATCCTCAATACCTTAGTGAAGAGGTTGATCATTCCTGGTTTACATACCCAGATGGAACAAAAACACTTCATCCTATTGAAGGTGTTACTGATCCTAAATTTACGGGTCCTAAATCTGGTACAAAAGAAAAATGGGAATTCCTTGATGAAGATAAAAAATACTCTTGGATTAAATCTCCAACTTTCAAAGGGAAAACCGCAGAGGTTGGTCCATTAGCAAAATATATTGTTGTGTATACAAAGGTAAAACAAGGCATAATCAAAGACCCAACTTGGGCTGAATCTATGATTGTTCGTCAAATTGATACAGTATCACAAGTATTGGGTGTACCAGCTCATGTATGGATGACTACTATGGTAGGACGTACAGCATGTCGTGGTCTTGATGCACAAGTAGCGGCAAATATTAGCCAATACTTCTTTAACAAACTTGTATCTAATATCAAAAATGGTGATACTACAGTAGCGGATATGACTAAGTTTGAGCCAAACACATGGGATAAAGATGCTAAAGGTGTTGGCCTAGTAGATGCGCCTCGTGGTGGTTTGGGGCACTGGATACACATTAAAGATGGACGCTCTGCAAACTATCAATGTATCGTACCATCTACATGGAATGCGTGCCCTAAAACTGCAGCTAATGAACATGGTGCCTATGAAGATTCCATGATTGATACACATGTAAAAATTGCAGATAAACCACTTGAAATTTTGAAGGTAATTCACTCCTTTGATCCATGCCTCGCATGTGCAACCCATTTATACAATAAAAAAGGCGAAAAAATTGTTTCCGTCAATACAGATGCATTGTGTAAATAAAGGGTGGTGGGCTTATGTTAATACATACTGACAAAAAGGCGTATGTCGTATTTAGTCTATGGCTGCGCATATTCCACTGGACTATGGTGCTTAGTGTAACGGCTTTATTCTGGACAGGACTATATATTGGTGATCCAGGCTTTGCTGCGATTACGGGTAACCCTGAACCAACTTTTGCTATTGATGGCTGGTTCTCTATGGAAACTATGCGACGTGTTCATTTCATTGCAGGTGTTATCTTAACATTCTCCTTTATCTTCCGTTTTGCAGGCGCTCTTTGGAACCGAGGGGATAGATTATTACCTAAATTCCGTCAAAAACGGTATTGGTACGGTCTTAAAGAAACAACATTGCACTATTTAATGATTCCTCAAAAACATGAACATCATTGGCTTCGTAATTCCTTAGCTAGAACTGCGTATATGATGGTATACATTATGTTCTTCTTTGAAATCTTAACGGGTTTTGCAATGTATTCGATGGTTAATCCTAATGGTATTCTAGGAACTTTATTTGCACCAGTGATTACATTATTTGGCGGTGAATATAAAGTCCATGTTATCCATCACTACATTGCGTGGGGATTCTTGTTCTTTACTATTGTTCACGTGTATATGGCATTCCGAGAAGACGTTATGGAGGAATCCGGCGAAGTATCTGCTATGGTTTCGGGTATGAAATATTACGCTCATGACCCAATTGATATTGAAGACCTCAATGGTAAACGCCGTCGTGGGGAACGTATTGATAAACCATCTGGTACTACATATCGTCCAAGTGATCCTAATGATCCTAGAGAAAGAGAATTACAAGAAAATGACTAATACAAGTACTGATATCATCAGTGGCTTGAAACAATACGCGGACTCAGAGGGTCCGCGTATTGATTTAAACAGCCTTTATGATGATGGAGATAATGAAATTGTCCTACTTGGAGTCGGTAATATTTTGCTTACCGATGAGGGGTTAGGTGTTCATGTAGTAAAAGAATTGAAAGAATCTTTCACATTTACACCTGCAATTTCCATTATTGATGGTGGCACTATGGGGATGGAATTACTCACGTATATGCGTGGTATGAAGAAAATTCTTCTTGTAGACGCTATTAATGGTGGAGATGCTCCAGGAACTATATATGAATTTCCTCATAAGGAATTGGAACAATATTTTACGGAACATATTTCTGTACATGAAGTAGGAATGCAAGATATTTTACGCATCCGTGCTATTCAAGAAGATCCATTAGAAGATGCAGTGGTTATCGGTGTAGAACCGGAATCATTGGAAATTGGTTTTGAACCTAGCGGGCCGGTACAATGTGCCTTGCCTGAGGTTAAAAAACGTATTTTGCATGTCCTACGAGAATGGGGCGTAACAGTTGAGCCTAAAGCATAAAGTGGAAATTTCATATAATGTATAGATAGCTTATAGAATGTAAAGATAGTTTCTGTATAGGAGTATTTATGATTGAAAATTATGGTAATGTTCGCGCCGTTTTAAATGAGTTGCGTTTGGCTCTAAAGAATTTGCGTGAAAATGGTGAGACATATTCGATTTATATTGAAAAAACAGGTTTAACAGAGGAAGAACAAGTTGAAGTATTAGAAACACTTGGACGCGGTCATATTACGATTAACTTTAATGAAACTGATCAACCTGTAGAATGGTATGAATCACAATTTTCTGGAATCTGGATTGGGACTTATAAAAATGGTCGCGATGATTCCATTTTACATACAGTAGAGGTCGCTAAATATCCAGTTGTAGCTGGTGCTTATATAGAAGATATGGAACTGGCGGAGGAAGATTTACAATCTTGGATTGATGCTGCTGGATTATAGTAAAGGAGACCCTTAACGGGTCTCTTCTTCATGAAAGGTAGATGAAATTAGGCGTTTTTGATAATTTTATGATAAAAATTCATATAATTTTTTGATTAATAGTTGATAAAGCCAGAAAAAATCATATTTGTTTCTATATTAATAAAATAAATATTTTTTATAAATTACTTTATTAAGTAGCTTGATGAATAAATTAATATAATATTGATTTACTGTACTTATATAAAGGATAAATGAAGGGTTTTATTGGTATTTTATAGAGAAGTAGCTTGTTTACTGTCTTTATAAACATTATCAGTCCTATTGTTAACCTTTAGCATTTGCCTTAATTTACTAATTAACATAAAATATGTGAGTAAAATACTTTGGAGGATTTATGTTACTTTCTATTGTAGTGCCTGTATATAACGAAGAGGAAAATATAGCGAACTTTTATAAAGCTGTAACTGATGTTATGTCAGGTCTCACGTATGATTATGAATTAATCTTCGTGGATGATGGATCTAGTGATTCGTCAGCTATGATACTGCGTGAAATTGCATTCAATGATAAACATGTTAAAGTGTTATTGTTAGCTCGTAACTTTGGGCATCAAACGGCACTTACATGTGGGCTTGATTATGCTCATGGCGATGCAGTCATTACAATGGACGGTGATATGCAGCATCCACCGGCATTGATTCCTGAACTAGTTCGATTGTGGGAATCAGGGTATGATGTGGTGCGTACCATACGCGATTCAACTGATGACGCTAGTTGGGCTAAATCTTTCACGTCTAAGTATTATTACAAACTGATGAACAAAATGGCCGATGTTCCTATTGTTGAAGGCGGGTCCGATTTTCGCCTCATGAATAGTAAAGCATTGGGCACGTTGAAACGATTCAGAGAACATGGTCGATTTTTGCGTGGTATTGTCGGCGCCTTAGGGTACAGACAAGCAGAGTTGCACTTTGTGGCACCACCTCGATTTGCAGGTGTCTCAAAGTTTAGTGTGCGTAAAATGATTCGATTTGCTCTCGATGGTGTAACCGCTTTTTCAAGGGTACCTTTACGGGCCGCCTTGTATGTAGGAGTACTTTGCGGTGGAATGAGCTTTTTGCTCATCTTACATCTTTTGTATGTATATCTTACAGGACAAGCTTTGAATGGGTGGACAACTTTGGGCGTATCAATCTTGTTTATTGGTGGAATTCAACTCGTCGGACTGGGAATTATTGGCGAGTATGTAGGTCGTATTTTTGAAGAGGTGAAGCAACGGCCTTTGTATTGGGTTAAGTCAGCTATAAATTTTGAAGAGCATGAAGAGGCTCCGTTACTCGGACCAAGCAGTGCAGATGTTTTTATGGCACCAGAGGCTTATACTAACAAAAGCAAAGAAGACTAGCTGTATTTGTGAATGCAAATAAATAGACGGTTAGTATATTTTGAATAAATAACTTACTTTAAAAGTTTTTTGGAAAGGAAGCATATGAAGTCAAAATATAGTAAGGTTAAAATAACGGCATTAACATTAACTTTTGTGTGTGCCACAACAGCCATGGTTGGCGCAACAACATTACAATATGGTGATAAGGGCAAAAGTGTTACAGCGGTTCAACAACAACTAATTAAACACGGCTATAATGCTACAGATAAAAATGGTGTATATGGTAAGGAAACGAAGTGGGCAGTTCGTCTGTTCCAACAAGATCGTGGCCTTCCGGTGGATGGTATCGTAGGCCCTGCTACGTATAATGCATTGATGGGTGCTCCTCGTTCTACGAAGGCAGTATTGACCCAAAATGCAGCAACTAAAGCAGTAGCAACGAAATCCGCTTTTACAAACAGTAATGCGACATCCCGTCGTATCGCTGGTCATTCCATTAATGGCAAGAACGTTAAATTAAACAATATTACGAAAAATGAAATACCTAGCAGCATTCACGCAATCTTGGCAGAAGCTGACAAATACCGTGGTGTACCATATGTATTTGGCGGTACGACTCCAAGTGGCTTTGACTGCTCCGGTTATGTTAAATATGTATTTGAAAAACAAGGTATTTCTTTACCGCGTTTGGCAGATGAACAGTATAATGTAGGTGTTGAAGTTTCTCGTGCGAACTTGAAAGCAGGGGATTTGGTATTCTTCGAAACTTATGAACCAGGTCCATCTCACTCCGGTATTTATATTGGCGATGGCAAGTTCATCAGCGCCACTTCCAGTCGTGGTGTTGCAGTAGCAGACCTTGATACTGGCTATTGGGGTGAACGTTACATCGGCGCAAAACGCGTTGTACGCTAATTTAATAACTAGCTATAAAAGAGGCTATACGAATCAATTTTGTTTTGTTGATTTGTATAACCTCTTTTTATGTTCATTATTTATGATTTAACTAGCATTGATTAAATTTGACTTTTACTTTCATTGTAAAAAATATGGATTTAAAATTATATTTTTTGCGGTTTGCTTGAATTGGTGTGAAAGTGCGTAAATTCCGCATAATCTCAATGTTTTTAATAGATTTTATATCGTTTTTGAGTTATAATGAAGAGTAAATAATTTTAGGAGGAATATACACATGAAGGGTAATGAACTGCGTCAAGCATACTTGCAGTTTTTTGAAAGTAAAGGACATTTAAAATTAGATAGTTTTTCTCTTATACCAGAAAACGATCCGTCTTTGTTATTGATTGGGGCAGGTATGGCGCCATTGAAGCCGTTCTTTACAGGTAAGTTGGTACCTCCTTGTCATCGTATTACAACAAGCCAAAAATGTATGCGTACTGGTGACCTTGAAAATGTAGGCCGCACAGCTCGTCACCATACATTCTTTGAAATGCTTGGTAACTTCTCCTTCGGTGATTACTTCAAAAAAGAAGCGATTCACTGGGCATGGGAGTTCTTAACTGAAGTTATTAAACTCGATAAAAATAGATTATATGTTACTGTATATCCAGATGACCAAGAAGCGTATGATACATGGCACAATGATTGTGGCGTAGAGGAAAGCCATATTACACGCCTTGAAGATAACTTCTGGGAAATTGGTGAAGGCCCATGTGGTCCTGACAGTGAAATTTTCTTCGACCAAGGTCCTGAACATGGTTGTGATGACCCTAATTGCGCACCAGGTTGTGACTGTGATCGCTATCTTGAAATCTGGAACTTAGTATTTACACAATTCAATAAAATGCCAGATGGGTCTTATGAACCATTACAACACAAAAATATTGATACAGGCGCCGGTCTTGAACGATTGGCTTCCGTATTACAAGGTTGTAAAACAAATTTTGAAACCGATTTGATTTTCCCAATTATTGAAGCCACTGCAAAACGGGCCGGTGTGAAATATAACGAAGATCCAAATACAGATGTTTCTTTGAAGGTTATTGCTGACCATGCTCGTGCTGTCACTGCATTGATCTCCGATGGCGTATTGCCATCCAACGAAGGTCGCGGCTACGTATTGCGTCGTATTTTACGCCGTGCTGTACGTCATGGCCGTTTACTTGGTATTGAAGGTATCTTCCTAACACCACTTATTGATGTAGTCGTAGACATTCTTGGCCCTGGTATTAAATCCATCGCTGAAAAACAAGACTTCGTTAAGCGTGTTGTACAAAATGAAGAAGAACGCTTCAACCAAACATTGGAACAAGGTCTTGAGTTATTAAACTCCTTGATTGATACACTTGCAGCTGAAAAAGCAACTGTTGTTCCTGGTACAGAAGTATTTAAACTATATGATACATATGGATTCCCTTGGGAATTAACAGAGGAAATAGCTTCTGAACGCGGCTTTACAATCGACCATGAAGGTTTTGAAGCTGCTATGAAAGAACAACGCGAACGCGCTCGTGAAGCTCGTGTAAAAGAAGATGCGAAGGTAGCAACACCAGACATTACATTCTTGAAAGATGAAGAACTTGTTGAAGATGAAGCAGAAACTGCATCCTCCGTATTGATGCTTGGTAAAGGTTCTGAACGCTTGCAAACAGCAGCTGACGGCGATGAAATTACTGTTATCGTACGCACTACTCCTTTCCATGCTGAAGGGGGCGGTCAATTAGGTGATACAGGCTTTATCGTGGGCCCAATGGGTAAGGTAGAGGTTCATAATACAAAACGTTTACCAGAAGGCACTGTATATCATATCGGTACTGTTATAGAAGGTTCTATTTCTGAAGGTGACGATGTAACGCTTGAAGTGGATACAAATCGTCGCGCAGCAATGGCCCGCAATCATACAGCAACACACTTGTTACATGCAGCATTGAAAAAGGTTCTTGGCGAGCATGTTAACCAAGCTGGTTCTCTAGTAACTCCTGATTACTTGCGTTTTGACTTCACTCATTTCTCCCCTGTAACACAAGAGGAACTTGATCAAATCGAAGCACTTGTAAATGAAGAAATTTTAAAAGCTACGGACCTAGCTATCGCTGAAATGTCCATGGACGAAGCAAAAGCGAAAGGTGCGATGGCACTCTTTGGTGATAAATATGGCGATGTAGTTCGCGTTGTAGAGGTTCCTGGCTTCTCCGTTGAATTATGTGGTGGTTCTCATGTAGGCAACACAGCTTTCATTAGTTCCTTCCGTTTAACATCTGAAGCTGGTATCGGTTCTGGTGTACGTCGTATTGAAGCGATTACAGGTCGTGCAGCTCTCGATGCAGCAAAACAAGATCGTTTGACTATTGAACGCATGGCAAGCGAGCTTAAAACTAAAGCACCTCAAATAGAAGAACGCTTACACCAAGTGTTGACAGAAGCTAAAGACACAGCAAAAGAATTAGAACAAATTCGTAAAGAAGTTTCTGCAGCGGGTGCAGCTGACATCGTTGCTGGTAAAGTTGTGATAGGTGATGTTGAATTTGTTGCCGCAGCTGTAAAGGCGTCCTCCATCGATGAATTGCGTGATTTAGCTGATATGGGCCTTGATAAATTGAATGGCTCTGGTGTGGTTCTTGTAGGCGCTGCTATGGGTGATGATAAGGTAAACTTTGTATGTAAAGTATCTAAAGATGTCGTTGCTAAAGGTGCAAAAGCAGGTAATATTGTTAAAGCAGCAGCTCAAGTAGCTGGAGGTAATGGCGGTGGCCGTCCGGATATGGCACAAGCAGGTGGCAAAGAGCCAGCTAAATTAATGGAAGCATTAAAAGCTGGTGGTGAAGCCTTAAAATCTATGTTACAATAGGCATATAATTTTATAATTATACTTGTATCTGTTATAGAAATTTTTTATAATGCATAAAAAGTTACTGACTTTGTAGCTTTAATTCAAGTATAATAGTAGGTGAGATTTCACTTGTATGGTGAAATCTGCCGATGTAATAAAAAGGAGGGATACGATGAACGTTTCAGATGAAACCATGTTATTCCGTAAAGTAGACGATGAACCGATGACCGCTGAAGAGGTGCTCACTCGCGTTTATCAATCTATTCAAGAAAAAGGTTACAATCCAATTAATCAAATCTTAGGGTATCTAATCTCTGGAGATCCTGCGTATATAACAAGTTATAATAATGCGCGTTCCGATATCCGCCGTTTAGAGCGTGATGACTTGATTGAAGAATTGTTGAAAGAATACGCAAAGGCTAAACAACTATAATGAGAATTATGTCATTAGATGTAGGCAGCCGTACTATTGGTATTGCCTGTAGCGATGCACTGCTCATGACTGCACAAGGTATTGAAACCATTCGTAGAACATCTCTAGAAAAAGACTTTAATCGCTTACAAGAACTCATTTCTGAATATGAAGTACATGAACTTGTGGTAGGTATGCCGAAAAATATGAATGGTACAAAAGGTGAACGGGCTGAAAAGACTGAAGAATTCGTTGCAAAAATGAAGGAAGTCATCGATTTACCTGTTACATATTGGGATGAGCGGTTATCTACTGTTATGGCTGAACGTCAACTCATCGCAGCTGACGTGAGCCGTAAAAAGCGTAAATCCGTTATCGATAAAATGGCAGCGGTTGTAATTTTGCAAGGATATCTAGATCGCTTGCAGTTTAATAAATAAGTATTTTTCCTTAAGGAGGGTTTCCAATGGTTGACCAAAATTTTGAAGGTGAAGTGTATTATTTGGAATTCGAAGACGAACATGGTAATAAACAATACTTCACAGAAGATGTTATCTTGAGTCATGAAGGTCAAGAGTATGCCGTTCTTGTGCATGTACAAGATGAAGATGCTGATCATGAAGGTCAAGATGACACATACATGATCTTGGCTCGCATCGAAACAAACGAAGAAGGCGTAGAAGAATACGTACCTTTGGATGAAGAAGATGAAAACTTTGAAACTCTAGTAAAATTGTATGAAGACATGGATGAAGACGAATAATCGTCTTTAGCATAAATTTAGCGTATTGTCAGTGGACAATGCGCTATTTTTATTTTGTTATACATTATCATTGTTGTACAAAGACGAGACTACATTTATGTTAAAGGCATAACAAATTCACAAAATTAATATATTGCATAAAATGTAATAAGCGTAATCATTGCCCTTTTATATAGGGGAAATATAGAGTTTATGGTATAATGAATTGATATACTGTTATGTTACAGAAAGGAACTCAACAACGTGAGAAAAGCCTTAAGATATATTTTGATCCTAGTTATTGTAGGTATATTAATTATTGGTGGAGGCCTTGGTGCATTGTACTTTGTACCGAATACCTTTGCTCAAGATGATGGAACACAAGTAGTCGTTATAGAAAAAGGTCAAACGGGTACTGAAATTGCAGATATGCTTTTTGAAAGGGGGCTTATTCGCTCAACTCAAGGCTTTAAGCTTTGGTTATACTTGAGTGGTACCAATGATAAGCTTCAAACTGGCCATTATCAAATACCTAATAAGGTAACTGTGCGCGAACTCATTTCTTTGTTACAAGAAGGTCATGTAGAATCTATTCGTGTTACAATTCCTGAAGGCTATACAGTTGGGGATATCGCTATCGTTCTTGAAAAGAATCAAATCATGAAGGCGAAGGACTTCTTGGCTGAAGCTAAAACTTATGTACCATACCCATACATGAAAGGCACAAAACCTGCTACATATCCTGTAGAAGGCTTCTTGTTCCCAAGTACGTATGAAATCCCCGTAGGGGCTACACCTCGTGATGTTATTCAAATGATGGCGGATGAAATGAATCGTTATCTCACACCAGCTGTGAAGAAACAAATTCAAGCTCAACATATGAGTATTCATGACTTTGTAACTTTGGCGTCTATCGTTGAACGAGAGTCGTTATTTGATGCAGACCGTCCAACCATTGCAGGGGTATTCAAAAAGCGTCTAGCTCATGGTATTCCATTGCAATCTGATGCGACTATTTCCTATGTACTTGGTTATGCAAAGGAAAATGTAACGATTGGTGATACACAATTGCAAAGCCCATATAATACATATGTATCTAAAGGTTTACCACCAGGACCAATTGCAAACCCTGGTAAAAAAGCTTTAGATGCAGTATTACACTCTGAAAATACAGATTATTTATACTTCGTAGCAGATAAAGAGGGGCATAATCACTTCTCTAAATCATACGAAGAACATTTAGCAGAGGTTAATAAAATTTATGGCGCTGACACAGTAAAAAATTCTTCTGCTAATACTGAAGTAGCTGCACAAGCTGGTCCTAACTATGACGTAGCAGTAGCGACTACAGAGCCTAATTATAATTATAGTTCTGCAGAAGCAGTGGAAGCAGATTCTCAATATGTTGATGTAGAACCTAGTTATAAATACACACCAACTACAGTTCCAGCGGCTGAGGTCCCAGATCCTGTACCAGGTTCAACACAAAATCAATCATCGACGCAAGTTACGCCAACTGCTCCATCCTATGGAAATAATACAAATACCAATACGTATGTACCAACGACGACACCTGTACCTGAATCGATGCAGAACGTTATTCCTAATGCACAACAAGTACCACAAATTCAGGTAGAATCTGCAAATCCGGCTGAACGCTCTACGTTGGTAGTTCCTAGTGGTACTAACAATAGATAATGTAGGAGATTTAATCTACTTTCATGATATTAAATGATATTTTAAATGAACAGCGTATTTACGCGATGATTAATGATGTGCCGATTTTACGAGAATCTGAGGTTCATCTATTTGAAGAATTAATAGGTTTATACCGGCCCACCTCTGTGTTAGAGGTGGGCACAGCCATTGGTTACTCCGCTTTGTTGATGGCACCATTACTTGACGAAGAGGAAGGGCATATTACCTCCATTGAATTGGATGATGTGCGCTATGAAATGGCGAAATACTATATTAACCAATCCGATTATGCCGATAAAATTACATTGCTGAAAGGCGATGCGTCTCAAGTCTTAACGGAACTCACAGGCGAATACGATCTAGTGTTTTTAGATGGACCAAAGGGGCAATATTTAAAACAACTTGAACTTATTCTGCCACATGTGAAAGAAGGGGGCGTCATTCTTGCAGATAATGTACTCTTTAGAGGCTATGTAAGGGGCGATAAGGAACCGCCAAAACGGTTCAAAACTATCGTAAAACGGTTACAAGAATACTTAACATATGTTGAAAATAAAGAATTGTTTAACACCACTATTTATCCCATGGGTGATGGTATGAGTGTGAGTGTGTGGAAAGGGCACAACAAATAATGGCAGAACATTTTATGGAATTGCTTTGTCCTGCAGGTAATATGGACAAGCTTAAAATGGCTATTCGCTATGGTGCGGATGCCGTATATTGCGCAGGCAAACGCTTTGGCTTGCGCGCAGGTAACTCTAATTTCTCCGATGAGGAATTAAAGGAAGCTGTAGAATTCGTACATGCTCATGGTAAAAAACTCCATGTTACATGCAATATTATTCCTCACAACGAGGACTTCGAAGGCTTAGAGGATTATTTGAAATTCCTTGAAAGTATCGGTGTTGATGCTATCATCGTTGCAGATATGGGTATCTTTAGCCTTGCTAAGCGCGTAGCTCCGGGTTTAGAGCTTCACGTAAGTACACAAGCTTCTACTACGAATTGGCATACAGTTCAGATGTGGAAAGAACTTGGTGCCACACGTGTTGTAGCGGCTCGCGAAGTATCCTTAGCAGACCTTAAAGAAATGAAGGACCATGTAGATATTGAAATTGAGTCCTTTGTACATGGTTCTATGTGTATCTCTTACTCCGGTCGCTGCTTATTGTCTAACTATATGACAGGTAATCGCGATGCTAACCGTGGTCAATGTTCTCAATCTTGCCGTTGGAAATATTCTCTTGTAGAGTCTAATCGACCTGGTGAATATTACCCAATCGAAGAAGATGAACATGGTACGTATATCTTTAACTCTAAAGACTTGTGCTTGATTCACCGCATTCCAGATCTATATGAAGCTGGTATTGATAGCCTTAAAATCGAAGGTCGTATGAAATCCGTTCACTACTGTGCAACAGTGGCGAAAGTATATCGCACAGCGATTGATACATATCTTAAAGAAGGCAAAAACTGGTACGTTCGTCCAGAATGGCTTGCAGAATTAGAAAAGATTTCCCATCGTCCTTACACAGATGGCTTTGCAGAAGGTCGTCCTGATGAAACGGCTCAAAACTATGGTAAATCTACGAATACCCAAAGTCATGACTTCATCGGTTTAGTTATGGGCTACAACGAAGAAGAAAAATACGTTGATCTTGAACAACGTAATAACTTCAAGGTGGGCGATAAGGTAGAATTCTGTCAGCCAAAAGGGGAACTCGTTGAAACTGTTATCGAAAAAATGACAGATGAAGATGGCAATCCTATTGATGTAGCACCTCATGCACAAATGAAAGTACGTATCTATATGGATACACCACTTGAACCGTACTCCATGATGCGCCGTGAGTGCAAACCTAAAGAGGGTGAATAGTTAAAAAACTGGTATCGAAGACTAATTAAAGTCTAAAAGATAGTTACTATTTAGAAAAAGATAGATACTATTTTCAAAATGGTAGTAAGCCTATTAGCTATATAAGATAGTCCATCTAGTTTAGTTTATAAAAATCTAAATGATATAATGGTGATGCGAAGGAGGATAGTTTATGAGCGGTACACCATTAGGACCGAGTAAATCTATCGGCGCATTTCCAGATGTACCTGACTTAACCACCTCTGGAGAAGAAGCGTATGTGTACTTTTACATTGATCCTAAGCATACGAATTTCATCAATCGCATCATTGAAGGTTATGAATATTTAGGTGTTATGACCTCTGTAGATACGAGTGGGCGGTGCATGTTGCGCTGCACATCATCTACAAGGCCTTTGGCGCTTGAAGTATTAAGTAGTTTATCCGACTATGTCACTATAGAAGATAAAGTATAATCATGATTGTAAATTGTATGAGGAAATTTTGTGACTATACTAGATTTACAATTATATTAAATGTATACGAATTGTAGAGAAATGAGAGTATATCTATGAAACAATCTATTTTGAAACGCACATTATTAACAGCTTGCCTTGGAGCATCTATGGCAGGTGTAGCTATGGCGGGTCCTGTAGGCCCTGTAATCATTCCTCAAGCCGGGGATGTGGTTGTTATCAACCATGGTCCTGATATGACTTTCACAGGGAATATCAATTTTGATGTTGAAAGCCAAACTAACAACAATTTACAAATTGGTTCTACTGTGATTCCTAATGTGGTATACGGTGCGGCTTTCAATAAGTCTGGCGCACCAGATACTATCATCCCAGCTCAAACATATGTATATGTAGGCACAAAAGACGGGGCGAATGCTTTCACAGAAGCTAGCGATGCAGACAAAAAAGGCGCAAGTTGGAACGTGGAAACATTGAAGAAAACTAAATCTGGCGATGTACAATTGGCGAGCCGTGGCGTTCCTGAAAAACCATTGGCTAATCAAGTGGCGACCATTAAAGATTCTATTATGCTTAGCGCTGTAGACCTCAGTACAACAGAGGTGGGACGCAATAGCAAGGGCGTTTTATACATGACCGTTCCTAAGGAATTGAAATTGACTGCTGATACAGGCATTCCTGATGATGTGCGCGAAACGATGCCAGCCATGTTCCGCGGCAAGATGGGTGACTCCCTCATGGTAAACCTCATGCCTCTAAATGAGGAAGAGAAGCAACAATTAGCGGCAAATCCTCATAATGCAAATGCAATCGTATTTAACCGTGGTATGAACATGGCAAAAATGATTGGTTCCTCTGCGCGTACAAGCAAGGTGTATACATACATGAAGGACCATTATTTGAACCTTGTTATCGTAGCGAAAGATTACGATGATAACGGGGCTCGCGGTAGTGGCGTTATGATGGTATCTAAACAAGATAATTCTAATGACGTGCTCTTAACACTTTACAAAGGTCCAGACCTTTCCACTAGCAAATTGGAAAAAGTAATTGGCGCTATGCTGTCTATAAACTTCAAACGTTAATTTATAAATAATACATATAAAATGGCTCGAGATTCTGATATGTTCTGCCTTTACTGGTTGTCTAGTAAAGGGGAGCATATCATTCTCGGGCTGTTTTCTTTAAAATATAAATGTATCAATATAAATGAAGAGAAGATTTACAATTTATGGATTTAAAAAATTACAATTTATAGTTTTCAAGAAATTTACAGATAAACTGTATTGAATTTTTTAGTCCTCTATGATACTATAATCTAGTAAAAGTGATGCAAAGGACATGATTCTTTTATCCCTGTGTACCAGAGAGAGGCTGATGCTGGAAATGCCTTACACATATATTAGAGTTACCCCCTTTAAACTGATTTGTCGAACCTAAGTAGGCAAGTACGGCCGCCACCGTTATCGGGCTTAATGAAGTGAATTAACTATACACATATATTGGTATAGGTAGTTAACTAGGGTGGAACCGCGAATGATCTTCGTCCCTTGTTTGTAGGGATAGAAGGTCTTTTTTTATTACCCAATTTCTACAAGCTAAGTACTCAATGTTTATGTATTGTGTGGTAAGTAGGTATATTGGTGAAAGTAGAAAATCAAAGCTATCCTAGTTTATAAATTGGAGGAAAGAAAAATGGCAGATGTAAAAATCATTTTACCTGATGGTAGTGCAAAGGAATACGCTGCTGGCACTACTCTTGGGGAAGCAGTAAAACAACTATCTAACAGCTTGGCTAAAAAAGTACTAGCTGCAAACGTAAATGGCGAATTAACAGACCTTCGCGAAGAACTTGTAGATGGTTCTGAAGTTGCGTTCTTAACATTCGAAGATGAAGGGGGCAAACATACTTTGCGCCATACAGCTTCTCATATCTTGGCACAAGCTGTTAAACGTTTATGGCCTGAAGCTAAATTGGCTATCGGTCCTGCTATCGATAAGGGTTTTTACTATGATATCGATATGGAACATACTTTGACTCCTGAAGATTTGGATAAAATCGAAAAGGAAATGAGCCGTATTGTAAAAGAAAATTTACTGATTACTAAATCCGTTATGCCTCGTCAAGAAGCTATCGAATTCTTTAAAGCCAAAAATGAAGATTACAAGGTAGAATTGATTCAAGATCTTCCTGAAGATGCTGTAATCTCTTGCTACTCTCAAGGCGATTTCATCGATCTTTGTGCAGGACCTCACGTGGCATCTACTGGTAAGGTGAAAGCTTTCAAATTACAAAGCATTGCAGGTGCATACTGGCGTGGCGATGAAAAAAATAAAATGTTACAACGTATTTACGGTACAGCATTTGAAAAGAAAGAAGAACTTGATGCATACCTTCACTTGCTTGAAGAAGCAGCTAAACGCGACCACCGTAAACTTGGTAAAGAACTTGGTTTGTTCGTTATCAAAGAAGAAGGTCCTGGCTTCCCATTCTTCTTGCCAAAAGGCATGGCTCTTCGCAACGAATTAGAAAACTTCTGGCGCGAAGTTCACCATGAATTTGAATACGAAGAAATCCGTACACCAATCATCTTGAACAAACAATTGTGGGAAACATCTGGTCACTGGTTCCATTATCGTGAAAATATGTACACTACAATTATCGACGAAGAAGAATATGCAATTAAACCAATGAACTGCCCAGGCGGTATCTTGGTTTACCAAAACGAAATGCATTCCTATCGTGACTTCCCATTGCGTTACGCTGAACTCGGTCTAGTTCACCGTCATGAATTATCTGGTGCATTACACGGCTTGTTCCGAGTACGTGCGTTCACGCAAGATGATGCGCATGTATTCATGTTGCCATCTCAAATGCAATCTGAGTTGATGAAAGTTATCGAATTATTTGACCGTATCTATAGTCAATTCGGCTTGAAATATCATGTAGAATTGTCCACTAAACCTGATAATGCAATGGGTGATGACGCCATTTGGGAAGCAGCGACAGAAGCATTGCGTAATGCTATTGAAGCGAAAGGTATTCCATACGTAATCAACCCTGGTGACGGCGCATTCTACGGTCCTAAACTTGACTACCATATCGAAGACTCCTTAGGTCGTACATGGCAATGTGGTACTATTCAATTGGATATGAACTTGCCTGAACGGTTCCAAATTGAATACATTGGTGAAGATGGTCAAAAACATCGTCCTATCATGATTCACCGTGCATGCTTCGGCTCTATGGAACGTTTCATTGGTATCTTAACTGAACACTATGCAGGCGCATTCCCAACATGGATGGCTCCTGTACAAGTTAAAATCTTGCCTATCTCTGAAAAACATGTTGAATATGCTAAGGAATTGGCAAAACAAATGCACCGCGACTATGTACGCGTAGAAGTAGACGATCGCAGCGAAAAAATCGGCTACAAAATCCGCCAAGCGCAAATGGCAAAAGTTCCTTACATGCTTGTTGTGGGTGATAAAGAAGTTGAAGAAGGCACAGTTAACGTTCGTAAACACGGTGGTGATGAATTAGGTTCTGTACCATTTGAAGAATTCTTTAATTCTATTAAGATTGAAATTAAAGAACGTAATTAATTATCTACTGTCTAGCTATTTATATTTATAAAAATCCCCCTCACATCTTGCACAATTATGATTAGTCTGTATAATTTATTAGTGGTGAGATTATATGAGGGGGATTTTATTATTATATTCTCTTTAATTGTTACCTGTGAGTAGCGAAAGGAAATGACTATGAAAGAAGTAAATTCATACGGTTGGAAAGCTGTTATTGGTTCATCTATAGGTTATGCCATGGATGGGTTTGATCTCTTGATTCTTGGCTTTATGCTAACTTTGATTTCAGGGGACTTAGGCTTGACTACTGGTCAAGCAGGTTCACTTGTGACGTGGACCTTGGTAGGTGCCGTAATCGGTGGTTTTATCTTTGGTACCTTGTCAGATAAGTTTGGTCGTGTTCGTGTGTTGACATGGACTATTGTATTATTTGCTGTATTCACTGGGCTTTGTGCTTTTGCACAAGGCTATTGGGATCTTCTCATATATCGTACAATTGCCGGCATCGGTCTAGGCGGTGAATTCGGTATTGGTATGGCTTTAGCAGCTGAAGCATGGCCTGCACAACATCGTGCAAAGGCAACAAGCTATGTTGCCATCGGCTGGCAGTTAGGCGTATTGGCTGCAGCACTGTTAACACCCGTATTACTTCCTTATATTGGATGGCGTGGTATGTTCATGGTTGGCATTATTCCTGCCTTTGTGGCCTGGATCTTCCGTGCGAAATTACATGAACCAGAAATCTTTGTTCAAAGTAAAGACACTAAAGAACATTCCCATACGAACTCATTCAAGTTATTAGTAAAAGATGTAAGAACTACAAAGACCTCCATAGGTGTTGCTATTTTAACATCTGTTCAAAACTTTGGTTACTACGGTATTATGATTTGGTTGCCTAATTTCTTGAGTAAGCAATTAGGGTTTTCCCTTACAAAATCTGGTTTGTGGACTGCTGTTACTGTATGTGGTATGATGGTCGGCATTTGGTTATTCGGACGATTGGCTGATAAAATTGGCCGTAAACCAACATTTATCTTGTTCCAAGTATGTGCTGTGGCATCTATTTTGATTTATTCTCAACTATCTGATCCAACAGCTATGCTATTTGCCGGCGCTATTCTAGGGGCCTCTGTAAATGGTATGATGGGTGGGTATGGTGCCTTAATGGCAGAAGCCTATCCAACAAGTGCTCGCGCAACGGCTCAAAACGTGTTATTTAACATCGGTCGCGCCGTAGGTGGCTTTAGCCCAATGGTAGTAGGTATGATTATCTCAATGTACTCGTACCAAGTGGCAATTGCATTCTTGGCTATTATTTATGTAATCGATATATTGGCAACCGTATTCTTAATTCCTGAACTAAAAGGTAAGGAACTAGACTAGGCAAATTAATTCAATAAAATAGAATAGGTAAATGAGTTTAATAAAATAGAGATATCTATTGAATTACGCTTTAATAGTTAACTAAGCGCTGTCTTTGATATGTCCCACCTTTACTGATTGTCTCGTAAAGGGGGAATATCACTTTAGACGGTGCTTTTTATATTTATGGAACTATTATTTTATAAATCATGAAGTTACTTGCAGGAATTTAATAAAAAGTGTCGAATAATATTTTGGGATATTTAGTTTTTGATGTAAAGTATAACGCAAGGTTTACTTTTTATATAATTATTGAATATACCACCAGTTAAAACTAATTTTATCAAGGAATGATATATGTCTTTTTAGAAGTACTACCAGTTAAAAATAATTCCATCAAGTGGATATATGTAATTTTTGAAATACTACTAATTAAAACTAATTTTGCTAAGGGAAGAAAGCTATTGTTTTAGAGAAACTATTAGTTAAAATTAATTTCTACAAGGAAAGATATATGTCTTTTTAGAGGTACTACCAGTTAAAACTAATTTCGTCAAGTGGAGATATATGTCATTTTTGAAATACTACCAATTAAAACTATTTTTGCTAAGGGAAGAAAGCTATTGTTTTAGAGAAATTATTAGTTAAAACTAATTTTACTAAGGAATGATATATGTCTTTTTAAAGATACTACCAGTTAAAAATATTTATTTTTAACTGGTAGTATCTGGGAAATAGGCTATGTCGGTAGAAATAGTAAATAGGTTTAACCGTTAATTTTTAAATAGCAATATATATAAGAATATTTTTGTTTGTATGTATATATATGGAGAAGGTGTGAGCGAAGTGGCACGATTACGTTTGCGTGAGGTTAGTGAGAGTGAGGAACGTTTTAATCGATTAGAGCGGGCTGTGCGATACGGAAAACGGTTAAAGTTGGCAAAAAGAGTGCCTAGAGATGTATTTTTACCAGAGGATAAGCAGTTATGGTTTTTATTTGAGCGTATATATACGGTAATTCATGATAGGGAGGTAGCCGTACTAAAACGGTTTGGCTTAACACCCATGCAGTACAATGTTTTGGAGTTTGTCTATGTATCATCTTGCAATCCAACATTAGGCTTTATTGTAGATGAATTACGCATATCATATGGTAATCTATTTGAAGTCGTAAAGAATCTAGTGAAAAAAGGCTTAGTAAATTCTGATATTTGCCCAAATGATAAACGATCTAAATGTTTAGCTTTGACCTATGAAGGTAAGATTTTATTTGAAGAGGTACAAGTCATACATGATAAAGTTTTAGGAAATACATTTTCTGTTATGTGTATGAATAAAAAGGGAGAAATGAAATCAAACTTATCATATGTACTTAGACATTTCAGTCAGGAAGAAATATACTAATCGTTCAGATTAAATATGGTAGCTTAATGTTTTAAGAGGTTAGATAATAAGCATTGTATTAAAATATTAATATATAAGTATAAGAATTAAACTGCTAAAATTAAGAATCCTACAATTTCCAGTAGTAAGAAATTGTAGGATTCTGATAGTTAATTAATTTTACGCAATTCCAATCCAATGCCAGTATGTCAGTGCAAATACGAGCATCATGATATAGCCGATGATGGTTAATGGAATTCCTGTAGTCATAAATGTTTTTACGTCGAATGTATCTGTACCATAAGCTACCATGCCTTGTGGTGAGTTTACTGGCAATACCAGACCAAAGCAGATTGCATATTGCATGAGCATTGTTACGCCAAGTGGATTAAGTCCTTCTGCGGAATGTCCCATAACGATGGATATTACGATAGGAATCATGGCAGAAGAGAGAGCTGTAGCTGATGCAAATCCAAGATGGATTAAAATCAGGAAGGCAGCCATAATAGCAATCAAAAGGAACACGCTTGCCGTTTCAAGGGAGAAGGCATTTACGAATACTTGTGCGAGCCAAGTAGCAGCTTTCGTTTTAAGTAATACAGATCCAAGACCGATACCAGCCCCAAACATGACAATCGACCCCCAATCGATGTTTGGCTGTGCAAACTTCCAGTCCATAATACCAATTTTAGGGAAGAAGAATAAGGCAATTGCTATGATTGTAGTTGTCGTAGTATCGATGGAGTGTAGTTTACCTCCTGTTGCCCACAATGCTAATAAACCAATGGAGATGCATAATAGTTTCTTTTCATCAAATGACATGGGACCGATTTCTTTACGCATTTTAGCGAGTTGGACATCACCGCCAACGAGCTCTTTAAACTCTGGTTTGATAAAAGCTTGCGTTACAAAGTAGGTAATGATAGCCATAATTATGGAGAACGGTGCAGCTGCTGTGAGCCAATCAATCCAACTTACAGATGTATTCATCTGTGTTTGCATAAATCCAACAGCTACGAGGTTTTGAGCAGCAGCTGTTTGAATCATAATATTCCAAAATGTATCTGCTTGTACGGCACCTACCATGAGTAGGGCTGCTACACGGCTTTTACGTTCAATACCTAAGTTTTCGACGATACCGATAATAATTGGAGCTAAACAAGCGATACGAGCCGTTGCACTTGGTACAAAGAATGCGAGAATAAGGCCTGTAATAATAACACCTAAATAAATGCGGCTAACCTTTGTACCTACACTAGATAATACGAGCATGGCTATGCGACGATCGAGACCTGTTTTACGCATGGCTACGGAAATGAACATAGCTGCACCTACGAGAATCATCGCAGGGGAAGAATAACCTGAAATAATCAGCTTTAAGGCATTGGCTGTGCCCATAGCTTTCGCTGGCGCTTCTGGATTTGGAGAGAAACCTAGTAATAAGGCAGTGAGCGCTGTAATCATGGTCGCACTTACCGGATAGGATACAGCCGATGTCATCCACAAGATGATAGCAAAGGCGAGGACACCAATCATGCGATGACCACCGGTAGATAATGTTTCTGGTGTAGGTAATAATAAAATGCTACCTAAAACAATAAAGGCAAGAATAAGACCTATATTTTGAATTGTTGTACGAGCCTTTTGAGGAGGCAAGCTAGTTGTTACACTCATGATAAAACCCCTTTCAGTTTGTGTAATACCTATTACTGTATAATACTTAGTTAGATAATGTTTAGTTAGATAATAATCAGTTAAATAATATCTAGTTAGATAATACATAGCTAGATAATACTCACTTAAATAATACCCAGTTAGATAATACCTTGCTAGGTAGAATATATTATATATATTATTGTATCGTATTTTTCTATAGAATTAATAATCATATTATAGAAATATTGTATACATAAAGGGGGATAGGTGTCAGTAAGTATGCCTATATACAGAACTTATAATCTCTGTTATACTAAAAGAGTTGTAATAATAAATTGCTGAGAGCAGCTTAAGATTGTTGTTGACTTTCACTATCTAATTTGTTATTATAATTAAGTAATTTATGAAGCAGAGGCCATCCGCCACTCACCTAATACCAAGAAGTATGAGGTTAATATAGAGAATTCTATTCGGATGGTGTTTGCCGTCCGTTTTTTTTATTCTCTTGGAGGTGAACGCTATTAGCAAGGATACACCACGCATTAATGAAGAGATTCGTGCTCGTGAACTTCGTGTCGTAGGTCCTGAAAACGAACAAATCGGTATTATGTCTGGCCGTGAGGCGTTGGCATTGGCTGAAGAACAGCATCTTGATCTTGTGGAAATTGCACCTAACGCTAAACCACCAGTAGCTCGCATTATGAACTACGGTAAATATCGTTATGAACAACAAAAACGCGAGAAAGAAGCGAAAAAGAAACAAAAAATCGTAACTTTGAAAGAAGTCAAATTACGTCCACATATTGAAGACCATGACTTTTATGTAAAAATGAAAAACGCATCCAAATTCTTGGCTGAAGGTAACAAAGTAAAAGTAACCATTATGTTCCGCGGTCGTGAACTTTCACATCCAGAACTAGGCATGGCAGTGTTGACACGTTTTGCTGAAGAACTCAAAGAAACGGCGTCTATTGAAAAAGCAGCTAAATTAGAAGGTCGTAACATGACCATGATTTTAGTAAGTAAATAAGGTATTGGGAGGATTATATTATGCCAAAAATTAAAACTCGTCGCGCAGCGGCTAAACGTTTCGCAGTAACTGGTACTGGTGAATTCAAGCGTGCGAAAGCTTTCAAAAGCCACATTCTTGAGAAAAAATCTCCAGCTCGTAAACGTAATTTACGTAAAGCTACATTGGTTGCAAAAGCTGACCACAAACGCGTAGCTAAATGCTTACCATACGCTTAATCGTTAACTATTAGATCGATACATCGTAATTTAGGAGGAATATACAATGGCAAGAGTGAAAAAGGGCGTTACAGCTCATGCACGTCATAAAAAGATTTTAAAATTAGCTAAAGGTTACCGCGGTACACGTTCCCGTTTGTTCAAAAAAGCTAACGAAACAGTAATGAAAGCGTTGTACTACGCTCGTCGTGACCGTCGTGCGAAAAAACGCGAATTCCGTCAATTGTGGATCGCTCGTATCAACGCAGCGGCTCGCATCAACGGTACAACTTACAGTCGTTTCATCGCTGGTTTAGCTAAAGCAGGCGTTGAAGTAAACCGTAAAATGTTGGCTGACTTGGCAGTTAACGATGCAGCAGCATTCGCTAAACTTGTTGAAGTAGCTAAAAACGCTTAATAGCATAATCATATACATTGAGGACTCTCTTTGGAGGGTCCTTTTTTATGTGGTGAAAGTAATAGATTATCAATAACTTTTATAATATGATATTCTATACATAGAATGTGTGTGATAAATATTAAAAGAGGGGAATTAAAATAATGAAAAAATTATTTTCTATGTTATTGTTAGTATGTATAGTAATACCATTACAGATCCAAGCTATATCGATGGAAGCAATTAAAAATGATAAGAACAATGTTCCTATTCTTACAGGAAAAAATGCTATTACGTATTTTGTAGATAAAAGTTCCATTAAAAGAGTAGAAGAGAATGAGTTTATTTATAAAGCACAGGCCGTTGTATATGAGGTTGAAAATAATAATAGTCGTAGAACTAACTCATATATTCACAAGGTTTTAGTTACTTATCGTTATGATATAAACCATTCTGTAGCCAGCGTATTACGTACTCCACAGTATGCACAAGACTATTCACTTCTCATATATGCTAAACAAGCTAGCTCTGGTATGAAATTAACAATAAATAGTGTGGAAGATTTTAATTATGAAGGTATGGCTTTAGGGAATTTCGGTAATATTCCAGAACAATACGTTGATGTAGCTTTGCATGATCCTAAATATGTTGTAGGTAACTATATCTTTAAAGAAGCTTATGGTACAACTTTTGAAAATATGACTCTTCATAAGAAATAAGATAAATGAGTTTATGGAAGTAGCTAAAAACGCTTAATAGCATAATAATACAGATTAAGGACTCTCTTTGGAGGGTCCTTTTTGTATGGTGAAAGTATGATATAGCTACATTTATATTTTAGTGTAAAATACTAAATCGTTTTAGCTGTTTTATAAAGTGAAATAAACTATCAAAAAAGTAAAATATAAAAGAGGAGTTTTATTATAGCTTGTAGAACTAACATAGTAATAAACCTATTTAAGGTGCTTGTAAAAGGAGACATTATTATGGGAATCTTTAAAAAGCTATGTATGACCTCTATGTTAGGTGTTATGTTAACTGTACCAACGTATGCAACTGTTGTTACAGGCAGTCAATCAGATGTAAATTTAGATTTAAAGTATCCTTTAGTTTATACAGATCATGCTTATGCTCAAAGAGTTATTAATACAGATATTGCAAATTATGTACTCGAAGCAAAGGATATGTATTACAACCAACATATTTATCAAGTTTCTCAAAACTATAAGGTTACCTATGAGGATAGTCAAGTTGTTTCAATCCTACTAACTACCTATTATTACTACGCCGGAGCTGCTCATGGTATGTATAATACAAGAGGTCTTGTATATAATAAAGTAACAGGTCAACGCATTCCATTATATAACTATATAAAAATTGCGAATGCAGCACAATTGGATAACGGCTTACGATCCCATGTATTAAGTTATTATACAGGTAATCATACAAAGAGCTATATTCCAAATGGATGGAGTGTAAAATATGTAACCGATAACTATTGCTTACGCGGTAAGGGGAACATTGATCTAGTTTACCAACCATATGAACTAGGACCGTACGCAGCTGGTAATACCTATATTGGTTTTACACCAAAAGCCATTGAATACTTTAACCGCATGAACTCCTAATACAAGTGTAGCTTTAAATTGTGTCTTATCAGTACATTGATGCATTAAATAGTATTCTTGTTATAAACTCTATAAAAGCCTATAGTACATATACAGTACTATAGGCTTTTAGTGTACTTATCATATTATCTTCTATATCCGCCGCATCCTCTTGTATTAGAGTTTGGACCGCAATAACTTTGGCTAGTATTGTTACAAACTGTATTGTTATTATTACAGTTGTATTGAGCGTTTGTATTACAATTGTATTGAGTATCTGCATTACATTTATACTGAGCATTGGTATTGCAATTTGCTTGTGATCCATTGCATACATAATCATAAGCAAATCCCGTAGATACAGCAGCAGTCACGGCTAAAAAGGTCATGACGAGCATACGTTTTGTAAATCTCATATGTATCATCTCCTTAATTCTATACTTATATTGTACTACTAAATGTCAACTAAAATATGATATTCTATACATATATACTATTTGAGAGACATTATGTGAAAGGATGAGAGTCTATTATGAAACGTATATTGATGGCTGCATTATGTTTAAGCTGTGTTACGTTAGGAAGTCATGCGATTGATATTAATATACCAGGTGCGGATCCTACAATATCAAAGGAGGCATATCAAAATTATCGCAAGACTGATTTAGATGTACATAAGATGGAACATGAGGTTGAAGCAGAGATAAAAGATTATATGCCCAAAGCTGTGGTAGGTAATGGTGACATAGATTTAGATAAGGTAATTTATTCAAATCGTGAGTTAAACCATTCGTTAAATTTTTCTTCAACAGTATTTATTTTAAAGGAGGATGGGGCAAATATAAAATTTACTATGCCATATCCAAGTAGGTATGGTAATACTGAAAAAATTTCAGATGGCACCTCTGCTTTCAAACAGGCAATGATTATGAGTCCTAATGGGATTATGGCCTATGAATTACGACATCAACCAGCTGGAAATAATTGGGAAGATAGTAAGATTCCATATAACAAGTTGACTATTGATGATATGAAAGCTATTGCAGAGAAAACAGCTGGAGTGTATAAAGCGCCTAATCCTTCATTATATGCTGATAAATTTATGTATCCTACTATAGAAAAAGCTACATGGGATGTAACATATGCTAAGGGGACGCCGATGGTAGGGAGTATCAATTTTACAATGAAGGATACACCTACAATTTCCTATCATATCGGTTACAATTTGACACCTAAAAAACAGTTCAATTCATTGGAGAAACAAGGTGTAGATAAGACTAAAGAGATTATAATGTCACCTTTGGTAAACTATGTTCTACCATCTATTGAGCCAGCTAAGGATATCCTTTCTAAAAGTAAGACATTAAAAATTAATGATTTTACATTTTTAACACTAAAAACAAGTAAAATGGTACGGGTAGATAAAAGCGATTCGTATATGTACATACATGATAGCGATCATTATAAAGAGGGGATTATGGTGATGCCAATAGCAGATACTGATATGCAGCATCTAGAGAATATATTCCCAAAAGTTGTACGAAGTATCATTATGTCTGATAAATATTCAATGCGACAACCAATTCAATTTGCTACCGTATGGAATGATGCTATGCCATCTGTATACTTGCAAATTAAGCGCCCTAAAACAACTTTGTATATGTTAGTATCTCATGACAAACAATTTGTATATACGCACTTTATTATATCTAATAATAGTAATCTATTGGTAAAAGACTATCGTGATATTGTGCAATATGTGGATACTAATAACAATAAGGACTACTATAATACATTCCAAAGTGGACTAGGGGCTAAGATGCCAAAAGAAATGGTTACTTATGATATTAAGAATATAAAATAGTTTAGTTAATTATTTAGAATTAAAGAAAACCGTTCTGCATTTTTAAAAATTACAAATTTATTATTGCCTTTGTATGGATTACACTGTATACTTAAGTTAAAAGTTATACAGTGTAATTTTTTTACATGCAAAAATAAATATAAAATGAAAACTATTTTTGAGGAAGAGGTGACATAGTGTATATTAAAGATATATTTCATAGTAATACAGGGGTATCACAATATCGATTAGAGGAAAGCACTAGTGAAGATGCAGTGCTATATACCTTGTATGGACAGAACGAATTATATGAAGATTTAACTGGTGTACCTGGATCTATGAGTGATAGAAAACAAATTCGTACAGAATATAAAGGCTCTACTCTTAAAGCAGGAGATTTAATATTTAGTACAATATCTGGCATTGCTACCCTCGTTACCAGTGATCATGAAGGTTATCTTTTTACTCAAAACTATGTTCGGATGGAGCCGTTAAATACGCCTATTGATAAAAAGTTTATGGCTTATTTGATTAATGAGAATTCTAAAATTAAAAGGCAGTTCAAACAAAATTTACAAGGTAGTCAAGTTGTACGTTATAGTCTTAGCTTATTAAAAGAAATCCAGTTACCAAAATTACCATCTATTGAAACACAACGTATTATGGGGGATATTTATTTTAAACAATTACGACTAAGAGCATTAAAACAGCGTGTGGCAGATAATACATATCGAAAAGCAATTAATATGTTACAGGGAGTAAACTAATATGACAGAGCTAGAATTTGAAAATAAATTAATTGAGCAATTATCAACTGGGATTGTTACTAATGCAGCTAAGTCTAATCAAATAGGCGATACAATAGATGCTTATGGAAATATGAAGGTTTATAAAAGTAAACTCTGGAAGTATGAGCCAACCATAAAAACAACAGAGGCTCTTTGGGAGAATTTCCGTAAGATTTTATATCAATTGAATCAAAATCAATTGACACAACCATTAAGTGATACGGAATTTAAACAAGTTCAAAAGGTAATTAATGAACTATACACTCCATATCAAGCAGGACAGTTTCTATATGGTATTAATGGTGTATCCCAAGTAGAGGTCGATCTAGATGATGGTCGCCATGTATTTTTAACAGTATTTGATCAAAAGCAAATTGGGGCAGGTAATACTGTTTATCAAGTGGTTAGCCAAGTTAAGAGAGAACCACAAATTGCAGGTCGCCCAGAACGTCGTTTTGATACAACACTACTCATTAATGGCTTGCCAATTATTCAAATTGAAGAAAAATCTGTAAAACATTCTGTAGATGAAGCATTAAATCAAATGCATCAATATATTCAGGAAAAACAGTACAGTGATATTTTCTCAACCGTTCAAATTCTAGTCGCAATGACTCCTAATCGAATTAAATATATGGCGAATACTACGGCCGATTTGTTTAATAAAGATTTTGCTTTTGAATGGCAAAATCCTAATGATAACAAGGTTGTTCGCAATTGGACTACATTTGCAGATATGTTCCTTAGCATACCTATGGCACATCAAATGTCTACATTGTTTACTATTCTTGATGGGACTAAGAATAAACAGATGCTTAAGGTTATGCGTCCTTACCAAGTATATGCAACAAAAGCAGTTTTAAATGAATTAAAACGCGCTGATTTTGATTTGCCAATTAATAAATTAGGCTATGTTTGGCATACTACAGGATCTGGTAAAACGATTACTAGTTTTAAAACTGCATGGTTGGCGAGTCGCATGCCAAATGTAGACAAGGTTGTATTCGTAGTTGACCGTATAGCGTTAACGAAACAAACTGAAGCAAACTATAAGGCATATGACCCTGAAGGTTCTATTGATATTGATGGTAAACAATTTGATACCATTGGTGGAACAGAAAATACTTCGGCATTAAAGAAGAAATTAAATGAAAAAGGGTATGGCATCATTGTGACATCTGTACAAAAATTAAATACCCTCATTAATCGTAAAGACTTTGTAGTACCGAAGAAAAACTTTGTATTTATTGTCGATGAGGCACATAGGTCTACCGGTGGTGAAAGCTTTGAAGATTTACAAAAGGTATTCAAAGGTGCTGCTTGGGTTGGCTATACAGGAACCCCTATGTTTGATAAGGTGGTCGGTAGAAAAGGTACTAAAACACATGAAGTTTTTGGTAAGTTGTTGCATGCGTATACTATTCGGGAAGCCATTGCAGATAAAAATGTATTAGGTTTTAAAGTGGATTTCGAAACGACTATTGCGGAAGACAAAATGAAACTTGAATACCTACCAAAGTTCTATAAAGATAAATATCCTGATTGGAATGAGTTAGATATTGAACGAAAGATTGCTAACCTTACTGATAATGATATGGATGATATGATAGAACCAAGCTTCTATGATAATAATGAAGAGCACGTAAAATTGGTTGTAGAAGATATCTTTAAAAATTGGAGAAACCGGTCTAATGATGGTGCTTATAACGCAATGCTTACTACACATGTAGGTGGCAATAGACCTAGTACACCAATGGCCTTATTGTACTTTGAAGAATTTGATCGAGTGAACCAAGAACGTAAGGCGCAAGAGTTACCTACGTTAAAAGTTGGTATTACTTTCAGTATGAGTACTAATAATAGTGATAACCAATTAACTACAAATGATGGTCTATTACGTGCAATGAAACACTATAATAAGATGTTTGGTACTAGTTTTGGACTTGATGATGTATCTGGATACACTCAGGATTTAACCACACGTTTGAACCGTACAGCACAAGATGGGCAATATTTAGACATTGTTATTGTTGTGGATCAACTCTTGACTGGTTTTGATGCACCGCAGCTAAATACACTTTACGTAGACCGTACATTGAAGGATGCAATGCTAATCCAGGCTTATTCTAGAACAAATCGTATTGCCGATAATCAAGGTAAGCCGTGGGGCCGTATAGTCAATTACAGATGGCCAGCTAAGAACGAAGAGTTTATGAATAGAGCCTTAAGTATTTATGCTAATAAGCATTCCGCTGATGTACAAGAAACATTAGTTGATACAAGGGCTTTAGTTGATACTGGTGTTTTGGCAAAACCTTTCAAAGAACAATTTGAAGAGGTAAAACAAGTGGTAGACCGCCTTGCAGATATGACGGATAATTTTACAGAAGTTCCTGCTAGCGAAGCTAAGCAAGAGGAAATGTTTAATCTTATGCGTACATATAGCGTGGGAATGTCAAAGCTAAAACAATATGATCCGGATGTTGTTAATGGAGAAGACATCGGTTTTGACTATGATAATCCAGATGAACTTGTCACCTTGCTAGGAATGACACCTGAACAAGAAGAAATGTTAACGACATCTCTGTATAACGATTTGAAAGAGCGTATTGCTGAAAATCATGATGTACCGGTTGCTCAAATTGAACTACGCATGATACATGTAAAACAAATTAGTGTTAACTATGACTATCTCACTGAATTGATAGAAGCATTAATGAATGCTGTTCATGAAAAACGTATGGATGCAGCTGCAGATTATCGTGAAAAAATTAATGACTTTGCAATGGCTTTAGATGATCGCCAATATGCAAAACAAATTAATAATGCGGCTGATGCAATTTATAAAGGTACGTATCCTCCAGAAGGAAAGACTATTCAATATCCTGTAAAGTTAACTAGTTTGGAAGTCATTGAAGATGTAAATACTATGATTATGAAAGATGATATTTTTGATTTCCGCTTAAAATGGGGAATCATTGATGTTATCAGTAATGACGAAATATTAGATCTATTTTCTCGACATACGGCTGGCAAACAGGATTTGGATAGTACTGGTAGAATTAGTAAATTAAAAAAAGATGCACGTGCGGAATACCAAGCAAAAGCACAAGATACGGATATTGTAAGTCTTAATAAAATCAAATATGGTAATGAACTTGTGGCAGCTTTATATAAATTTGCAGATTCTTATGTTAATGAAAGGTAGTGTTGTTGTGATAAAGGGAAAGCGAGGTTATGATGAGTAAAGAAAAACGGAGAGTACCTAAATTGCGATTTCCGGGATTTACGGAAGATTGGGAACAGCGTAAGTTAGATAATATTGCAAAAATAAAAACTGGTGGAGGGACTCCTAAAACGACTAATCTTGAATATTGGAGTGGTGATATACCTTGGATACAATCATCTGATTTAGTTGAAGGTGATGTTGTACATGTTAATATAAAAAAATTTATTGACAATAATGCATTAAAAAATTCAGCTGCAAAATTAATTTCTCGTGATTCAATTGCTTTAGTTACGAGAGTTGGAGTTGGTAAAGTTGCAGTAATAAATCAAGATTTTACTACTAGTCAAGATTTTTTATCTTTGAGTGATTTTGATGGGAATGATATCAAATTTATTGCATATCAATTATTTCGATTAATGCAAGAAAATGCCAAAGTTCTTCAAGGAACATCAATAAAAGGGATTAGTAAAACTGATTTAATCGAACAAAGTATAGCCATACCTAATTCAATAAAAGAGCAGAACTTAATTGCTAGTCTTTTGTCGCAGACAGATAGTATTATTACCCTTCATCAGCGTAAGTTAAATAATCTTAAATTAAAGAAAAAAGCGTTGCTTCAGAAACTTTTTCCGAAAAATGGAAAACGATATCCTGAACTTCGTTTTCCAGGATTTACTGATGCTTGGGAACAGCGTAAGTTATCAGATATTTTAAAAGTTAATTCCGGTAAAGACTATAAACATCTAGAACAAGGCGATATACCTGTATATGGTACTGGTGGCTATATGTTAAGTGTGAATGAGTCTTTATCTAATATAGATGCTATAGGAATTGGTAGAAAAGGAACGATTGATAAGCCGCAATATCTCAAAGCACCTTTTTGGACAGTAGACACTTTATTTTATCTTACCGCATTAGATAAGCATTCAATTTTATTCTTATACTATTTAATGCAATTGATGCCTTGGAAAAAGTTTGATGAATCAACAGGGGTTCCTAGTTTATCTAAAACTACTATTGATAATATTAATGGTTATGTACCATCAAATCCCAAAGAGGAAGAATTAATTAGTACACTATTTAATCAGCTTGATAAATCTATTACCCTTCATCAGCGTAAGTTAGATCACTTACAATTACAGAAAAAAGCATTACTTCAACAGATGTTTGTATAAATAAAGGAGATTTTGTATGGCAGAATCAAAAGCACAGAATATTTCAAGCCAATTATGGGCTATTGCCAATGATTTGCGTGGCACAATGGATGCAAGCTCTTTCAAAGATTACATTCTTCCATTTTTGTTCTATAAATATCTTTCGATTCATCAAGAAGAGTACTTAGTTAATAATGACTTGGTTGATGTTTCAGATGGAAAATCTGTTAATGAGGCATATAAGGAACTTGTCGAAGAGGCAGGCTTAGAGGCTTGTTTAATTGATATTGCAGGTACGTTAGGATATGTTATTAATCCTGAGGATACATGGGCTTCTTTGACTGAAAGTATTCATAATGGCTCAGTTATTCCTAGTGATTATCAACGATTATTTGAAAATTTTAATAAGAATGCTGAAATTAATAAAGAGGCTGCAGCAGATTTTAGAGGTATTTTTAACTACATTAATCTTGGTGACTCTGGACTTGGATCAACAACAGCCGGAAGAACGAAGACTTTAAATGCGGTTGTTACTAAAATTGATGAAATCGAGTATAAAGATGAAAATGGTAAAGATATACTTGGTGAGATCTATGAGTATTTGATTGGTAAGTTTGCAGCTAATGCTGGTAAAAAAGGTGGGGAGTTCTATACACCACATGAAGTTAGTCAAATCTTGGCTAAAATTGTTACTGGCAATATAAAATCTCAATCTGATACTTTCACAGTCTATGACCCTACAATGGGTTCTGGTTCACTACTATTGACGGTTCGTAATGAATTGCCTGATGGATCTCGTCAAGGTGCAGTTAGCTTTTACGGGCAAGAACTAAATACAGTTACCTATAACTTGGCACGTATGAATTTAATGATGCATGGTGTTACGTATAATAATATGACACTGAATAATGCTGATACTCTTGAAAGTGATTGGCCAGATGGTCCTGACCGTGATGGGATTGATAGACCACGTTCCTTTGATGCGGTTGTTGCGAATCCTCCATATTCTGCGAAATGGGATAATAGTGAAAGTAAACTTAAAGATCCACGCTTTAGTGAATATGGTAAATTAGCACCAGCCTCTAAAGCAGATTATGCTTTCATATTACATAGCTTATATCACCTAAACAATGAAGGTACAATGGCAATCGTTTTACCTCATGGTGTTCTATTCCGTGGCGCAGCAGAAGGTAAGATTCGCCAAACTATTATAGAAAAGAATTACCTTGATGCGGTGATTGGTTTGCCTGCGAACTTGTTCTATGGCACAAGTATCCCTACAACAATTCTTGTGTTTAAGAAAAACCGTACGACACGCGATGTACTATTTATTGATGCTAGCAATGAGTTCGAAAAGGGTAAAAATCAAAATAATTTAAGTGATAAAAATATTACTAAAATTATTGAAACATACCGAAATAGACAAGACGTTGATAAATATGCACATGTTGCGTCTATCGAAGAAATTAAAGAAAATGACTATAATCTAAATATTCCTCGATATGTAGACACATTTGAGGAAGAAGAAGAACTTAATCTTGATGAAATCAATCGTATGATTGAACAAGATAACCGAGAAATTGCACAACTTGAAAAAGAAATAGCCGAACAATTAGCCCTATTAGGTGTCAAAATGTAAGGAAAAGAGGTAGAAAAGACCAAATAGGACTTTTCTACCTCTTTTTGTATTCTTGGGAACAGCGTAAGTTGTCAGAGGTAACTACTTGTTTTGATAATTTAAGAGTACCAGTCACGGCATCAGATAGGGTACCTGGTAAAATACCGTATTACGGAGCAAATGGTATACAAGATTATGTATCAGGACATACGCATTCTGGAGAATTTGTCTTGATTGCAGAAGATGGTGCTAATGATTTAAATGACTATCCTATTCAATATGTAAATGGAGCGATTTGGGTAAATAACCATGCACATGTGATAGCAGGTTATAAGGAAAAACTAGAAAATAAATTTTTATCTTATTCATTAAAAACTGTAAAAATGACTACCTTTATTGTTGGTAGTGGAAGATCAAAACTTAATTTGAAAGCATTGTTAGAAATACCTATATCAATGCCTAATTATGATGAACAGTGCGTTATAGGGAAATTTATAGAAACGATAGATATAAATATTACCCTTCATCAGCAAGAGCCATTTCTATGTGGGAACAGCGTAAATGGTGGGGTAGAATTATGTTGACAATAGAGGAAAAATCCGAACTATTTTATATTTATTACGAAAAATGGATACGAATTTATAAAGAAGGGGCTATTCGTAATGTAACAATGCGAAAATATGAGATAACTCTATTATGGTTAAAAAAATTAGTTCCTGAACTTAAGCTTTCACAATTAAACAGAATATCGTATCAACAATTATTAAATGATTATGCAGAGTTTCATGAACGACAAACAACAATGGACTTTCATCATCAAATTAAAGCGGCTATATTGGATGCAGTAGATGAAGGATTTATTGATAGGGATCCGACGCGGAAGGCCATTATAAAAGGTCGATCACCAAGAATAAAGAAGATTAAATATCTAAATCAGTTTGAATTACATACCTTGTTAGTTAATTTGAAATTGACATCCGAGATTAACTGGGATTGGTTGATATTGATAATAGCTAAAACTGGGATGCGATTTTCAGAAGCTTTAGCATTAACGCCAAAGGATTTTGATTTTTCACATCAATCATTGATTGTGGATAAAACGTGGGATTATAAAGGGAATGGTGGATTTCTGCCAACAAAGAATCGCTCATCAGTTAGAAAAATACAGCTTGATTGGCAAACAATCATAAAGTTCTCAGAATTAATTAAAGGCTTACCTGAAGATAAGCCGATATTTGTGAAAGGTCGTGTATTTAATTCCACAATTAATGGTGTATTAGAAAGATATTGTAAAAAGTTAGGAATACCAGTTATATCAATCCATGGGTTACGACATACGCATGCTTCACTATTACTTTTTGCAGGAGTATCGATTGCAAGTGTCGCAAGAAGACTTGGGCATGCGAGTATGACAACAACACAAAAAACATATATACATATTATTCAAGAAATGGAAAATAGAGATATTGATCTAGTGATGCGGTCTATGGCTGGATTAGCATGAGAATTATTATATAGAAATGGCTTTTACTGATGAAGGGTAATAAGTTCTTCAATACTTAGAATTAATTTTGTAATCTTAGTACGTTCAGCTTCTGATGGTATTAATATAGAAATATCAAGAAAATCTTTTTCATGAATTCTCCATTGACCATAAACAACACCTTGCCTAAATCGAATCATCTTAGCAATAAATCTTGGTAATAATGACATTATCCCAATAAATTGACTATCACCAATAGATACACCGTAAAAAATACTATATACAGGTGATATTACAGCTTTACCCGTTTTATTTATTCCTATAGAGCCTGTTTCTAAATTATTAGAGCTATATATAAAATCTCCCAGCTCAGTTCTTTTATATTTTTTCGATTGATCTAATACTAAAAAGCTTCTATCATATCTTTCACCTTTTGGTACTACACCATGCCCTTGAACAAACGACATTAATGGATATTCATTTGTTTCAACTTGTTGCTCATTACGTTCAACTAAAATATCTGATAACTTACGCTGTTCCCAAGTAATTTTAAGGAGATAAATATGCAGAATTTTGATAATTATGAAAAATATGAAAAAATGAGTGAAACTGAGTTTCGATTAAAGGTAAGTGAATTAGAGGTAAAACTGTCTGAAATTGGATTATCTTTAATTAAAGAATATGCTAGTGGCGGCTTAAAGGCACTACTTTTATTAAATGGTGCAGCTGGTATAGCTATCTTAGCTTTTTTAGGAAATATTTTGGGAACTGAATTTGATCGTTGGATTAGAGGGATTGCATGGGGATTAGTTTTCTTTTCGATAGGTGCCTTTTTTTCAACTATTTCTTGGTTATTTGCCTATATATCACAAACATACTATAACGAAGCTAATGGTAATGATAAAATGATTAAGAATGGTACTATCTGGCGTAATACTACAATTATAACTGTTGTTGTTAGTGGAATTGCTTTTCTTATTGGTGGATTTTTGATATTTTATGTTATAACTAGTTATTAAATTATGAAATAAATGAGAAATATAAGAAGTTCTTATTGGGGTAATATCTTTAAGAAATAGGCTGACTTTACGGTTGGACTGTTTTTATTTGATTTTCATGAAATCTCTTTCTTCTACCTGTATAATATTTTCATTAGTCTAATGAGAGGGTAGGTATAGATGAAAGATATTGCAAAGCAAATTATAAAGTATTGGTATTCACTTGAATGTTTGCAACCGAAAGAGGTTCCTAAGTATAAAGCAATTCCTAAGAAGTATGTTAATGAGCTTGTATTTACTACTGAGAATGATACAACTACTATTTATCAACAGTCTGTAATAAAACCTTATTGGAAAAGAACAAATTCGCGTGTTTCTACGTATGTAGTCCCGTTACCAAATGATCCTTATAATTACTCTATTACTGATGAGATTAAATATTTTAAGGATGAAAAGGAATATGTTTTAGATGATGAACATGCTGTTCTGTTATGTGTAGTTAAAGGGACTGAAATATTAGAGGCTTTCATTGATAAATTAGAAATTGAATATCCTGAAAAACCATATTTAGGGAATGTGTATAGTGCATCATTTATCGTTGATGCAGATGGATACTATAAAGAGGGCAGTCTACAAATTGCTCCTTTTATTTGGGTGATTTATCAAATGATGTTTCAGCCTGATGTGGAGTTTAAAGATATTAAGTTAGATGGATGGGATGAGGTTGTTAAAGAAATCGAGGATGGTTTTAATCTTCCTGAGGAAAAGGTATCCCTTGATAAGGCTGCACGTGTGATCAATGCGTATATACAAGAGCATATCTTGGATCCTATGGGCGTTACCATGTTTCGTGCCGGTGATATTTATGGTTATTGTGGTTTTAAGGAAGAGGAAATTCAGCTTGTTAAAGCTGATACAATGCCTATTAATGATTTAAAATCTAGTTTTTTCCTTGATGATTTACAGTTGGTCTTACGGCACATTGATACATTAAAGGATGATGATAAGGTATTATCTTATATTAATAGTCTTAATCAGGATATTGAGCATTATGATTTGTTGAAAGATACTAAGCAGATGCGTAAATGGTATAATCCGAAGGTATTACCATATGGTAGATGGCCTTCAAAGTTTAACTTATCCTTTATGCAGCAAATTGCTGTTAATATTGCTAAGGAGAATCCTAAAGACGTCTTTTCTGTTAATGGGCCTCCTGGTACAGGAAAAACTACGTTATTGAAGGATATCATTGCTAGTAATATTGTTGAACGTGCTGCTAAGTTTTGTGAAAGTAATCATGTAAATGATATCTTCAAAAAGGTTGTGGGCCGAGATGGGATCTCTTTTTACTATGATATACCTAGTGATATTGCATTATATGGCATGCTGGTGCTTTCATCAAATAATAAGGCCGTTGAAAATATTACATTAGAATTGCCAAATATTTCCTCTGTGGAAGAGGGGACTAATGGGGCTACATTATTTCATCCAGATTCCTCTAATCAACAGGTTGATTTATCTTATTTTGCTAAGGATAAGAAGTATCAATTTGTTAAATCTAATGAGGTATATTTTACCTTTTTAGCAGATCGTTTAGCAGAGAGTAATGAACAATGGGGCTTAATTTCTGCGAGACTTGGTAAGAAGTCTAATATAAACACATTTATGCCAGTATTAGATGTATTATCCTCAGATATGTCCTCTATTATGCGTATGCCTAGTGCTCAAGATGCTTTTGAAAGTGCCAAGAAACAGTTTCAGGCTCAACATAATCTTGTAAAAGCATTATTTACTTATGTAACAGTCTATGAAGAGAATATTCATTTGATTCAAGAATTAAAGGGTAAAATCGATAAATTAAAAGAGGAAGTTCTTGTAATCAATGAACAATTAAGTAAGTATGATGATTTAGATGATAATTTGTTGAAGTTGATAGAGCGTAAAAATAGTATTGAGTCTAAATTAATAGAGTTGAACAGCAAACGTTCTATTATTGATAAGATTTGGAGTGCTACTAACTGGTCTATTTTAGAAGCCATGAGTAATGCTGCATTGTTATCAGTTATTGAAGACGAGACTACAAAGCTTCAAAATGTTAAAGGTGAATTAGATGCATTACACCAGTTGGTTAATGAGCGTGAATCTATAATCAATACGAAAGATGGTTTATTAGCTGATATTAAAGAGTTTGATAATACTCTTCAAAAAATAGAAGAAACACAGCAAGATATTTTAGGTACATTAAAAATTAGTACTAAAGCTTCTATACATTGCTTTGATGATATAGTATCAAAATTAATGTCACCTGATGAGGACCGAGCAGAGGCCCATACAGCGTTCTTATATATGTGCAACTACTTAAATGAATGTAGAGAGCATTTGTTATATGATGCTTTACAATTGCAAAAGGCTGTTGTTATGAGTAATGCTTTCAGAAAAAATATGCAATTACTTAGTCAGTATTGGGGCTCATTAAATGATAGGAAAAATTTACAGAAAAATTTTGACCTTGATGCCATATTCCCTGCATTAATTAATTCCTTGATGGTTGCAGTACCAGTTATTTCTTCCACCTTTGCTGCTGTGGAGAGATTTTTGATTAATTGTAAATCTGAAAGTTCGTTAGGTACAATTATTATCGATGAAGCAGGACAAGCGTCACCTCATATGCTTGTAGGGGCATTATTCCGTGCGCAAAAGGCAATAGTAGTTGGTGATCCTAAACAGATTGAACCGGTACAAACTGTACAGGATTTGTTTGTCGAAAAAATTGGTGGCGAAGGTATTGGTAAATATCGGACTAAAGAGTTATCTGTACAAAGTTTAGCTGATGCACAAAATTCATTTGCAGGCATTATCAAAAATCTTGATGGTTCTGAATCTTGGGTTGGTTGTCCACTCGTTATTCATAGACGCTGTAAGGATCCTATGTTTACAGTAGCTAATGATTTATCCTATGGTGGCTTTATGATTAATAAGACTCTGGATACTAAAGAGACTATTGATTTATGCAAAGAGAGCTGTTGGATAACATATGATGCAAGTAATATTGAATCTACTACTGGTAAAGATAGATATATACAAGTACAAGGTCAAATTGCTTTTGAATTGATTCAAAAGTTACGAGCAAGAAATACCAAATTTAAAGATATTTTTATCATTACACCATTTACCAGTGTGGCATATGGTTTTAAAAAGTATATGGAATCCCTTAGTAATGATATTGTGAATTGGACTAAAGAGGATAATAAGAAAGACTGGTTAGATGATAATATCGGTACGGTTCATACCTTCCAAGGTAAAGAAGCTAAAGTCGTTATTTATATGTTAGGCTGTCAAAGCGATGGCGCTGCTAATGGAGCTATTAAATGGGTTAACGCCAATAATGTAAATGTAGCCTTTACTAGAGCAAAAGAATATATCTATGTTATTGGTGATGCTACTAAATGGGCAGAACTTAATAAAAACCTTGCCTTCGCACAAAGATACTTACCTATTTATACCTTAGAGGATTTATAAGCGAGTAAATTGTGATCTTACTAACAAAATAAGGAAAGAAATCCTTAGATTTCTTTCCTTGTTTTAATATGATATAATTTATATCAAAGTGAGGCATAAATGGTTTCGACGCCAGACTTCGCTTCTAAAGTAAATATTTGAAGAAACGGTCTGACTTCTATGTCGGGCCTTTTTTCATACCACTATTAGAAAGCTAGCTTTCAGCTAGAGGTCAATCACTTTGCTGCCATGATAATGGTCGCTACAAGTATGCCAAAGGAAATCATGAGTGATAACACTTTGAATGTACTCATATTGATCACCGCCAATCTCTAGAAGATTAGCAAAGATTGGACCCATTTAGAGGCCTCAAATTCAATATAGTGCTGTCAATAATAAAAGTAAATAGATTAGAGGTTCCTAATAGTCACCTAGGTGACTATTAGGAACCTCTTTCGTTTAGTAACACTATTAGATGTGTTGTATTTTAATATATTACTAGAGTTACTTATTTATTTTAATGTAACTTTGCAGTAAAATGAAAATATAATGAATGAGTGTTTAATGAAGAATATATTTTAAAATATGCTTTATATTATGGGGAGGTATTTTATGTCTACAGAAAATACTATAAAGGAGAAGTTTATACTTACAATAACTGCCAACACAGTTATATCTACTGATTCACGATTCGATATTAATAATCTTGGCTTAGGAGATTATTACAAAACGTTAGATGTGAAATTTGAGAATAGTAATGGGGAGATAATCACACGTAACTATAATAAAGGCGAACGAAAAAACTCGAATCAAACTTTGCCTAGATTAGCATTTCAAATATTTGAAAAAGAAATTGTTAATTTATCTGCAGAAGAAAAAGAAATGTTTCCTGTCTGTAAATATAATCCAGATAGTGAACTAAAGCATGGGATTTACTCGAGTGTTGCATCCTTTAAACGCTATCGCAATTCCATTGAATATATGAAATATTCCTATGGAGAGGGTAGATTATTTGTCATTTATTGTTGGAACTTATTTTCTACTATTATTTTTGTTCAAGAGTGTTTAAAGCGTTTTGGCCAAGAAGGAGATAAATTTATACTTACTTATCGGGACAAAGATAGTATAGAAAGTGAAGAGAACACAATTGAAGCTACGGTTCAAGAAGAATTGGAAAAACCAATTAAAGAATATAGAAATCCATATTCACGTAAGCTCATCGAGTCTAAAAATATAATTTTTAGAGGCGCTCCTGGCACAGGAAAAACCTATTTAGCTAAGCAAATAGCTGCAGATATAATTAGTGATGGCTATTATGATAATTACGAATTGCTTAGTGATGAACAAAAGCAGCAAATTGAGTTTGTTCAATTTCATCCAAGTTACGATTATTCCGATTTTGTTGAAGGCTTACGTCCAAGAATTAATGAGGGGGTAATGCTTTTTGAATTACAAGATGGAATTTTTAAAAAATTTGTAGCTAAAGCAAGAGCAAATTATGAGAACTCCCAAAAAACACCTGAAATTATCGCTAAAGAGATCGAAGTACAAGAGGATATTACTTCCTTTTTAGATGAGGTAGAGTTTGGGGTTGATCAATTTCAGACTATGAAGGGAAGTACTTTTTATATATCAAGTATAGATGGAAAGTATATTTATATTACGATACCAGAGAATAATATCGTAAATAAACTATCTATTAATATAGTTGACATTAAAAAAATGCTTGAGTCTGGAGTAGATTTTAAAAAGG
Organism: Veillonella parvula; assembly: GCF_036456085.1. Lineage (NCBI taxonomy): Bacteria > Bacillati > Bacillota > Negativicutes > Veillonellales > Veillonellaceae > Veillonella > Veillonella parvula. Next base: position 289,727 of record NZ_CP138632.1, read on the forward strand.
TTAAAGATATATCAACATTCTTTGGTAAAACATTTAATGTTCAGGTATATTCTTATTATTTTGCTATCTTTCAAGCTATTAAAAAAAGTAGAAAAGCACGAATTAAACCAACTGTAGAATCCGAAAAACTTAAGAAATATATTTTTATAATTGATGAAATTAATCGTGGGGAAATTTCAAAAATCTTTGGTGAGTTATTCTTTGCTATTGACCCAGGCTATCGTGGTAGAGCAGGAGCGATATCTACTCAATATTCCACTATGAGTTCTAATGAAGAGAAATTCTATATCCCTGAAAATGTTTATATTATTGGGACTATGAATGATATAGATCGCTCTGTTGATAGTTTTGATTTTGCAATGAGACGGCGTTTCCGATTTATTGAAATTAAAGCTGATTCTACTACAGATATGTTAGATGGGTTAACTAACATTAATATAAATTTAGATAGTTTAGAAAATGACACTTTGAAAGAAGACGCTCTGAATCGAATGGAACGTCTTAATAAAGCTATCGTTGAAGTTGAAGGGCTAAATGAAAATTACCAAATTGGTGCAGCTTACTTTTTAAAACTAAAAACATTGGATTTTAATCAATTATGGGAAGACTATTTACAGCCATTATTACAAGAGTATATCCAAGGTCTATATAATGAAGCTGAAATAATGACAACCTTTGCTAAAGCATATGGTTATAAAGAGGATAAAATAGGAGATGGCAATGGAACCTTTGAAAATAAAGGATAATACTTCTTATAACTCCTCTATTATGTTAAATTGCAAAAATCTTACTAACTGTATATTGAATAAAACGTTACACCAACTTGAGCATGAGGGACTTTTTATCTTTCCTCGTTATATAAATAACTCCGAAGATCTGACAAGAGATCAATTGGTTTTACAAACTATTAATAATTCTATACGCACTGGAAATGTTATGGGGGTTGTAGGCCATGGTACGGAGCGTTTAATTATTGAATCTCGCTTTAGTAATAATAGAAACGATTATTTTTTTAAGTATTTGTTGAAGAGAGTACTCGACTTACCTAATATTGTAGATTTAGAAACTGATGCAAATAAAGACAAACAGTTATTTAACCTTCTACTATTCATGTTTCCTCAATATTTAAGAGCTGCTATGCGGAAAGGGCTTTATAAAGAGTATATTAATAGGAAGAGTAATGATTCGAATATAAAAGGTATAATCGATATTCCTCGACATATTAATAAAAACACGCCTTTTATAGGTAAAATTGCTTATAATGAAAGATTATTTTCATATGATAATTCGCTAATCCAGCTTGTAAGGCATACAATTGAAGTTATTAAAGGTATCCAAGTCGGCCATAATATATTGTTTAATATAAAGGATGAAGTAAAGCTAATTGTTAATGCGACACCAACATATGAAATCTATGATCGACAAGCCATTATAAAAAGTAATGAAAGGAATATCGTTCGTCACGCTTATTATAAAGAGTACGCCGCATTACAAAGATTATGTTTAATGATTTTACGGTATCAAAAACATGAGTTTGGTTTTAATAGTCAGAAAATCTTTGGCATCCTTTTTGATGGTGCTTGGTTATGGGAAGAATATATAAATATTTTAGTTAGTGATATTTTTTACCATCCTATGAATAAATCCCAAAGAGAAGCACAATATTTGTTTAATAATGAGGGAAGAATATACCCAGACTTTATTAGTAGAGTTGATAAGCCACGGGTTATTGCGGATGCAAAGTATAAACCTATAAAAAATATTAAGAACAAAGATTATCTACAGGTATTAGCCTATATGTACAGATTTGATGCCAAAAAAGGATATTATTTTTATCCTGATATTAACCATCAGGAGTCATTCCAGTTAAAGCTAAATAGCGGATCTACCTATGAAAAAAATGTTATGGGCCGTAATGATATTAGTATTATAAAACTCGGGCTGGAGATACCTCAGGGGTGTAATGATTACTATGACTTCGTGGACGAAATTCAACTAAATGAAGAGAGATTTATTAATAATCTTAAGGCGATACTATAATAGTATTCATTACGAATGTAAATTAAATTGGATTTGCTAATAATCATATATGATTATTGAAAAAACGGTCTGACTTCTATGTCAGACCGTTTTTTATATTAAATAGTAAGTATCAGTTATGCAGTCCTCGCTTGCCGTATATTTTTAAGATTATAGCAATAATTGTATTTAATACGAATAGAAGAGCAAAGCATAATAAGGCTGTAGTATAGCCATATCCGGCTTCGTGAAAGTATGATACGAGCATAGGTCCAGCAATACCTGCTAATCCCCAAGCGGTTAGGATACGGCCGTGAATAGTAGAAAGCTGGCGTATGCCATAGAGATCCGCAAGATAAGCTGGCATACAGGAGAAGCCGCCGCCATAGCAGGTGATAATAAGAAGGATTAAAATTTGGAATGTTAAAACACTATTTGTTTCGGCGAGTAAATAGAATGCGATGATTTGTATAATAAAGAATAGTATGTAAGTTTGTGCTCGCCCAAGGTAATCAGAGATAGTAGACCATGCAATGCGCCCACCGCCATTGAAGATACCGATGATACCAACCAGTGATGCAGCTGCTGTAGGTGTCATACCAATGGCTTCTTGCGCCATAGGGGAGGCTAAGGATAGTAGGCCTATACCACAGGTAATATTAATAAAGAATACCCACCAAAGGGCCCCGAATTGCCAAGTTTTCATGGCATCATTGGCTAGCATGCCATGGGTATGAACGTACATGGTGGATTTATCTTTCGTAGTTCGAGTTGGGTGTTTTGGTTGAGGTGCTTTCAAATATAGCGAAGAGGCGCTCATAATTACGAGATAGATTACACCGAGGATAATGAAAGTATCCACCAATCCAACCTGAGCTACAAGGTATTGCATAAGAGGCCCTGCAATGAGAGAAGCAAACCCAAAACCCATAATAGCTAAACCAGTAGCAAATCCTGGGCGATTTGGAAAGTATTTCACGAGTGTAGAAACTGGTGTTATATAACCAATGCCTAGTCCAATGCCACCGATGATGCCGTAGAAGAGATAGAGTAAGGTAAGATTGTGTATGCTAAGTGCATAGGCCGTACCCAATAATCCGGTTACCCAGAATAACATAGCGAGAAGTCCACTTTTCTTAGGACCAATTTTTTCTGCAAAGGATCCAAGAAAGCCCGCAGATAGTCCGAGTATTAAAATGGCTAATGAGAATGTCCATGTTGTTTGCGATAAAGTAAAACCCATATCTGCCATAATAGGACGTGTGAGTACGCTCCATGCATATACGCTACCAATGGATATGTGCAGACCAATGGCTGCTAATGCAATAAACCAACGATTTCTCATAAGAAAACTCCTTTCATATAGGTGAGATATTCAGATATAGATAAAGAAGCATTTGTTACGGGAAGGCAATAAAAAAGACCATCTGAACAAAAGCTTGCCCAGACGGTCGGCTATTACACGATGTGTGCTACTGTGCATGTAGTTAATTCTACGTATCCGTCAGCCCAGTAGGAATATATTACAAATATAGCAATTGAAAGGACATCTTGTCGGTGATATAAGTCACTATCGTATGCACTATAAGGCTTTATAAAAGAAAAGAAGGAAAGAAACAATTCGATTCCTTTCTGTGTTTAGATATGATATAATTTATATAAAAGTGAGGCATAAATGGTTTCGACGCCAGACTTCGCTTCTAGAATTTAATGTTGAAGAAACGGTCTGACTCTCAATGTCGGGCCTTTTTTCATACCACGATTAGAAAGCTAGCTTTTAGCTAGAGGTCAATCACTTTGCTGCCATGATAATGGTCGCCACAAGTATGCCAAAGGAAATCATGAGCGATAACACTTTGAATGTACTCATATTGATCACCGCCAATCTCTAGAAGATTAGCAAAGGCTGGACCCATTTAGAGGCCTCAAGTTCAATATAGTGTTGTGAATAATAAAAGTAAATAGATTAGAGGTTCCTAATAGTCACCTAGGTGACCAATAGGAACCTCTTTCGTTTTGTAATTACTATCATAAAAACGAATTAACTATGTTACAATACAATTAATATTAGTGTTTAGTGGGGGAGATATTTATGAAACGTTGTATTACATTACTAAATTTAGGTTTGTGTTTAGCGGCACCAATGCTTTCAAACGCTAACGATATTAGACCTCTAATACATGTTACGAATATACATAATGGTCAATATGATGAGGGTTTAGATGCTATTACAGAAACCAAGTTTTTTGGTCCGTATCAGTTCCGTGTATTGAAGGGCTCTGTGGAGACTAAAGGGGAAACTAAAGATATAGATGGCAGAGCCTTTAGAACCTCTGATGGTGTCTTCATGCATGTGAAGGCTAGATCTATCGATAATACAAGTATTTCTTTAGATAAAGAGATTGAAAAAATTGTTAAAGATAGAACGGTTCCTGAACCTACTGCAAAGATGGTATTGCCTATTAAGTATGATGTAACAGAGGTCGATAATGATGGTGTGCGTAGTTTACTAGCCGAATTTATGTATGGCTGGCCATTACATAATAGGACGGATATGGTATTAGTTACTGATTATGAAGATACTCGTTACTATTATAAGTTGCAGTTTTATAGAGACAAGCTACCAAATGGTGTTCGCATTGAGCAGTTGCGCCAGATGATTATGGATGCGCGGTTTAGTTATAAATAAGGTGTATTTGATCAGACGCCCATATTTGTTTATCCTAATGTATTTAGTCAGTCTGTAATATTTAGCTGAACGGGTATAGTAAAAGTAAATTAAAAAGAGGTTCCTATGAGTCAACTTGTGACCATTAGGAACCTCTTTTATTGTGCAAGAGTTTATATAGTTTTCAAACTATTATAATATGCTTTTACCTAAAGGAAATATAGTTTTACCGAATACTTTGTTAACAAGTACAGCACCAGAACCGTAGAAGCCCAAGAGGGATATGAATAGTTCAGACCATGCTGCAAGAGCGAAGAAGCCTGTTTTGCCGCCTAAGAATAGGTCTGTTGCTAGACCGAAGAATAGGAAGCAGATAAGTAGCATTATAGCGAATACAACTTTGTTTGTTTTCAAAGATGCAATAGTACCAAAGATAGAGAAGATTAAAAAGCCTACAAAAGCGAATGCTAATTGTGTTACATCGAAACCTTTTTGAATTTCAGGACCGAAAGACCCCATTTGGATTAACCAAACACCAGCCATTGCAGACCAAAATAAACCGTACGCACCAAATACAACGGATCCAAATGGATTGTTTTTCTTGAAATCAAAATAGCTTGCCATTAATTGGGCCAATGAACCTAATAAAACAGCCCAAGGTATAATAACGGATGTTGTTGGGCCAGACCAGCCTACGCGGGACGTGGATACCACAAAACATACAATAGCTAAACCTAGTAGACCAAGACCTGTAGGATCTGCTACATTTTCACTCATTTCAACTTTTCTTACTTCCTTTTCCATTTGTTCCTCATTTCTCTGTCAACTAACTACAACCATACAGTAGAATATTCACATGGTATTGTGCGGTCATATCCTGTTTAATATACTCTCTATTGAATTGACGGCGTATCTATGTGAAAGCACTGCCCCATAAATGTAACATATATCACATTTTTGAGGCAATAGATTTGAAATAGGAGCTATGCGTAAAATGTATAATGTGAAAAATGAAATAAAATTGAGCAAATAAAAGAAAAACCGTACAAGATGAGAATTTTAAGATTTTAATTCCCAATTTTGTACGATTTTAAATTATAAATCTCTTATTTATATGAATTTGCTATAGATTATTGACAAGAATTTAGAATATGTCAATGACTATACTCAATATATGAGTAGTATCTTGAATATGGCTAATCCTATCATAAGGTCCATGAGTAGGTGTATATATTATTTATTCAAGGTTTCAACAATGCTTAGAATATCTTCTGCTTTACGAGCAATATGTGTTACGCCTAGTTCTTGATGGAGCGATTCCTCTCTAAAGCCCCATGTAACACCAATGCAAAGTAGGCCGGAGTTTTCTGCAGTAGCTACGTCAACTTCAGAGTCACCTACATAAATAGATTCGTCCGATGTAGAGTTTAGTTCTTTTAACGCTTGTAACACCATGTCTGGAGCAGGTTTACGTTGTAATCCTGGCCGTTCACCAATGGCAACAGGCAAACGATCGCCAAAGTACTCTTTATTAAGTGGTGTTACACCTTCTTGGATTTTGTTAGATACGATAGCTAATTTATAACCTTGTTCACGCAATACATCAAGCATATCTAGGATGCCTGGGTAGGGAGCTGTTGTATCTTTTAGATGCTCACCATAGTAAGCTTTGAATTCCTCAATGTATGGCTCTAATTCGTTATCTGCTACAGAACTTGGTAAACATTGACGCATCAAATAGGTTACTGCATTACCCAGAGCTGCCTTTATCTCTGCTAGAGATTTTTCAGGGAAGTTATGTGTACGTAGAACATGATTTACGGCGTTGGCTAAATCTGTAGCTGTATTGAGCAATGTGCCGTCGCAATCAAAAACGATGGTAGTATATTTCATAGGGACCTCCAAATGTAATTATTAACTATTCTATTATATGACAGGCGGAGAAAATTTTCATAAAAAATTGGACTATGTTACAATTAACGTACTATAGTTGGGAATTTTAAAATTGGAGAGATAAATGATTCGTAAAACAATAGTATTTTCAGTATATATCAGCTTAATTACTGGTTTAGTAGGGGCTGTTGATGTTAATATTCCCGGTGCGGATAATAGAATTTCTGCAAATGCTTATGAAAGTTATATACATCATGATTCCTTAATTAGAAATATACAAGAGGAAGCCTTGAGAGACTTTCAAAAGAGTAAACAGTATGATAAAACTAAGCAGCTATATAGAGATAATGGCCTATCTGAAAAAGAGGCTGAAACAGTCATTCGAGAAAGTTATGTAGGTCCCCTTAATCTGTATGAGGGGCAAACAGAGGTTATTGATCATAGTGGAAAAGGGATTCGTTTCCTTGTACCTTATATGAGTTATTATAAAGTGCAGAAACATAATATAACTGATAAATATATAGGGTATGAACTTTTCTCTCATAATATGACAACAGGCTTAATAGTTGAAAATAAGCAGAATTGGCAAAGTTCTGATTATATGGGAAAGCCATTTAATTCGATCACGGAAGAGGATTTACGTAAAGATTATAAACGACCTACAAACATAAAAGAGTTTGAATCGATTTCTTATAAACCAGAAGATATTCACGGAGCGAGTTTTTCTTATGCTGGTTTAATGGATAGCTATTGGGATTCTTTGTATGGCAAAATTAAGAAAAATAATAAAGCTCAATTTTACTCTAATTTAAACTTTGCTTTTGATAATGATTCGACTATTCGATATCATGTAGGTATAACTGAAGCTAAGCGGGATATGGGGCAGGTAATTAGTCCCATACTGGTTAATTATGTGTTACCATCTATTAAACCTTTAACAGATAGCAATGTATATTCTCATACAACAAAAATAGACGGTGAAAATTTTATTTATCGTATTCTTAATGATGCAAAAGTTAGTGCTACTTTAGCAGATTTTAAAAGTGGTTTATTTTATAAAAGTCCTTCTGGTATAACACAAACTATCTTTATAGATTCCATAGCTAAGGAGCGTGGAACTGATTCTATTGCGCTAGCTAGCTTTATGGATGAGGTGATTATGAATGCAGTCCAATCGCCTGAAGACTTTGTCCATTTCTCTAAACGCATTGTATGGAATGATGGTGTACCAGGTATTTTAGTGGAACAAGAGAAAGCTAATAAAGAGGGTATAATGGTATTTTATATTCAGGATGGAACGACAGCTTTAACTAGTATATTGACTTATAATAGAAATATGTCTTATACTAAAGAACAACTTCGTAATATGATAACTGATGTTAAGTTAGTTACTATTCCTGAGAAATTCAAGGGCAATGTTGATCTTGCTAATATTGAAGATATAGTTAAAAAAGATTTGGAGAAATAGTATGACTGAAATACAAGCTCTTTTATTGATAAAATCTATTCTCGAATCCGCAGATATTCACGGTATTGAACATATGTTAAGTGAAGATTGTGAGTATATGTCTACAGGTCGTGGTATTATTGGGCGAAACCGCAATGAAACTGTTGAGTTTTTGTCCTCTATGACTGAGTCCATCAAGGCTGATAATGTGCCTGTTACGTGCAAGGTCATGCATATTACCGATGTGTATGAGGAGGATGCGCTATTTCACGAGGGTCGTCATGGTTTAACCGTTTCCTATGAAAACAACGATAATTACGTGTATATGATTTTTGTAGATGTAAATGATAAAGGCCTTGTAGATCGTATCGTTTCAAGCCAAGAAAATTATAGTATTGAGTATGATGATCTTCGTTTTGGCGCTGATGAAAGCGAATATGCTTTTATTTCTGCACCAGCTACTGTGAAAGACTGGATTACAGCCCTTAGCATGTGGTTAGAAACGGCAAATGTAGATATTGATGATTTCTATCAATATATCGATGAAGATACGCGTGTTGTATTCCAAAAGGGTGATGCTGAATCTATTACCCTTGAAAGCGGTCTTGATGTAGAGGATTACTTTGATCAATTAATGAACCAACACTTTGATGCAGTGCCTCATATTATTCGCGATGAAGAAGATGGATTAATCTTAACCTACGGCCCTATGAGTGCCATTGCTACCCTCAATGAAGAAGGTGCACTAGTACTTATCAGTATTTATATCGATACACGCGATGAAGATGAAGCGACTGATGAGGTTGGTTATATCGAAGAGGACTTAACGAAGGAAACTATTATTGAAGAGGATCTATATTAGTCGATACTACTCATTTGATATATCTAATTTAATTACGATTAATAGATAAAATAAAAACTACCAGTTAAACATATATCTTTTAAATAGACCTTCTACTATGGAAGGATAAGCCACTAGATATTATGAATAACTGGTAGTTTTTTGTATTATTTATATTTCGTCATGGTCTTTAATGAGCCCAGCTTTTTTCTTTTTCCAGTAGGAGTAGTAGAATGGCAAGATTACGATACAGCCACCTAGACCCCATAATAATTGGTTAGTTTGAGCTTGTGCTAACATCCATAGGGATGTGCCGATAGCAATGACTGGGATTAAATAGCCACCAGGGATTGTATAAGACCGAGCTTTGTCAGCCCATTTACGACGGAAGATAATGACAGCTAAACACGTTGGTAGATATTGTGTAAAACGAGATACCGCACTAATGGCTGCTAGTGTTGTAAAGGAACCAGACCATGCAAGTAATACACTGGCAATGGCAGTAACAATCGCTGCTACATATGGTGCATTGTAACGATTGCGTTTTGCTAAAGCACTTGGTAGCATACCATCTTCCGCCATGGATGTTGCCACACGAGGCGCATAGTAAGCTTCAGCAAAGTTGATACCGCCCATAGAGATTAAGGTACCTACTAATACGATATACATGCCAATAGGACCAACGATCACATTGAATGCATCTTGTACTGGAGCCTTAGCATTTGCTAAATCTGTACCAAGTACACCAATAGATACAGCAAGGATTGCCATATACAGAACGGATACGAGAAGCATACACATGATAATAGCACGTGGTAAGTTCTTTTTAGGATTTTTCATATCTTCTGCAGCAATGGCAATGACTTCAAACCCTGTATAGGCAAAGAATAGAAGAACCGCTGCTTGAGCAAATGATCCATCTACATAGATGTCTTGAGGAAAGACTGGTGTAAAGTTAGCACCATTTATAAAGAAAATACCAATTGCAATAAATAGGGCAAGAGGGACTAGCTTAGAAATAGTGATTAAGTTGTTAACGAATTTGGATACGTTAACACCAAATATATTTACAATGGTAAGACCTACAATTAAGATAAATGAAATGACGTCCTTTGCAAAATCACCACTTAAAGCTGGTACTGCAGCACCTAATGCTGTAGCAAAGCCAACGGCCATAGCCGCCCAGGCAATAACGGTGACGATCCATTTTAGAACGCCTACTTCAAAGGCCCAGAAATCACCTAATGCATGTTTTGCATATAGATAAGGACCGCCATTACGTGTAAATAGGCTAGCTGCTTCAGCAAAACAAAGGGCGATGCAGCCAGCGATAACGGCGTCAAATAAGAGTACACCTAAGCTAGCGGAACCAATTATGGAATATGCTTTATTTGGCAGTAGGAAAATACCTGTCCCTACAATACCATTGATGCCAAGGAGTACAATACTCCAAAAGCCAAATTTTCCTGTTTCTTTCATGATACAATCTTCCTACTATTTAGTTATATTTTCTTGAGCTGCTTTTACGAATGCAGTAAATAAACGTTTTGCATTTTCATCATTTGTAGACATCATTTCTGGGTGGAACTGACAGGCTACTAACCAAGGATAGGCTGGATCCTCTAAACCTTCAACAGTACCATCCTTAGCTCTTGCTACAACCTGTAATCCCTTACCAACATTTTTTACTGTTTGGTGATGATGGGAGTTCGTAATCCAAGTATTGCAACCTATAGCACTAGCTAGTTTTGATTTTGATTCAATATCTACCGTATGAGTGCCAAGAGAAGGCGTTTGATTCTGAGAGTGTTTTATTGTACAGTTTTGATCATATTTTAAGTCTTGGAATAAAGAACCACCACGATATACATTTAAGATTTGTAAGCCACGACAGATACAAAAGATGGGAATTTGTTTTTCTTCTGCTGCTTTGATTAAAGCAAAGTCGAATTGATCGCGCTCCGGAAATACATCGCCAAGACCTTGCAAAGGTTCTTCTCCATAGTGAAGAGGGTATACATCATGACCGCCGGATAATAACAAGCCGTCAAGCTTTGCTACCGTTTCGCGAGCTACATCAAGATTTTGGGTAAATGGAATTATAACAGGAATGCCACCAGTTTCCTCAATAGAACGAGGATAGTCTTGGTTTACGTAAGAACGCAATAAATCTACGTAAGGACCACCATTATCTCGTAAGATATTGCCAGATATGCCAATAAATGGTTTCGTCATAATATCACCTCATATGTGTAAAAATCTGTACAACCTGATGTTAGTGTATCAGATTTTTATGGATAAAAACACTACTAATAGCTATAATTATAAGACTTATAATAGAGAAAATATGTTAAAGTTGATACATTTTACTATATTTTCTTTCAAGATATAGTTGTATAAGTTTATTGCGAAACATGATATGATAAACTACGAATGAACTGTACGGGAGGTTTACTATGGTTTTTCTAACATCTTTGCAAAGTATCATACCTATTGTGCTACTTATTTTGTTAGGATATATATTAAAAGGGCGGGGCATGTTTAACCCCACCTTTAGTGGTAATTTATCGCGATTTATCATGTCGGTTGCATTACCAGCGGGAGTATTTGTATCTGTATTACATCACCTACATACTTCAGATATATGGAATTTACGATATGGCATGTTAGTAGTTGTCCTAACATATATTATTGCATATATCGTAGCGTTCATTATGATGAAAATGTTGAAAGTTCCTAAAGGACGACGTGGTATTTTCATCAATATGGTAGTAAATGATAACTGCTTGTTTATTGGGTTACCAGTGCAAATTGCACTCTTTGGACAAGAGGCGTTGCCGTATTTTTTGTTATATTACATCGGTAACACTATTTCCGTATGGATGGTAGGGGTATTCCTCATAGAACTAGATCCACTGCCAAATTCTGAAGTAGATTTTAATAATGACACCCATAAGATTGATAGTATACATAATAGTTCAGTATTTACTGAAGGTAAAAGCAAGAAGCCTAAATTTGATTGGAAGAAGTTATTACCACCACCTTTGATAGGTTTTTTTGTGGCATTAATCTTCTTATTCTTTGAAATTCCTTTACTTCCAATTTTGCATACTACCTTGAATTACTTAGGTGATATGGTAACCCCATTATCCTTGATTTATATAGGTATTGTACTTCATGATGCGGGCTTAAAAAGCATGCGTTTAAATAAAGACTCCATCGGTGGGATTATAGGACGCTTTGTCATTTCCCCGATTATTATGTTCTGTTTGATTACGGCTTTACAATATGGAGCAGGCATTGTTCTAGAACCAATTGCAATCATTACCTTTGTTGTACAATCAGCAGGACCTGTTATTGCAGTATTGCCAATTGTAGCGAATGAATCAAAAGCTGATTTGCCATTTGCTACAGGTCTAGTCATGATTAGTACCATACTATTTGTTGTAGTAATTCCAATCATAATGGAAATTTTAACAATGATAGGTATACAGGCTTAAAATAAGGAGAAGATTAAAATAAGTAAATAAAAAATAGGTTCCTAATGGTCATATAGGTGACTATTAGGAACCTATTTTTATGTAAGTATATACAGCTCTTATCTAAAGAATCTACCAACGAGTGGCATGCTTGCACCATCGTTTTTATTAAGGCCTTTTAAAAGAACCATGATAATTACGTACAGTAGTAACCCTTCAATACCAGTGAGTATAAAGTTAGCCCACATTGGTAAGATACCTGTTAAATAGTGGTAACTCATGAAAATGAGTACGCCCATAACACCGGCACTGACCACGTTTTTCCAAAGAAGGGAAATATCAAGGAAGTAGCCTGTGTACTTTTTGATATAAATCAAGTTGAGTAACGCCGCAAAGCCTATATCAGCAACGGTTGCCCAGGCGGCACCGCCGATGCCCAGCCAAGGAATAGCAGTCAGTGTCCAGTTAAGGATAACCTTGATTATGAGGGAAATCCCCATATTTATGACTGGAATACGTGGCCTGTTGAGACCTTGTAAGATACCTGTTGTTACTTGATGTACACCTAGGAAGAATATCGAGAACGCCGTGATCTGCGTTGCTAGTTCTGCCTTAGGCGCATTGTAAATCAGTGTAACGGTGGGGGCAGCAAGTACATACAATAGCACTGTAAATGGTACGGTTGCCATAAATGTTAGTCGCATAGAACCTGCAGTGCGATCATATATACCTTGATGATCGCGTTTTGCAAAGGCATGAGAGATAGCTGGTACAATGCTTGTCGCAAGGGCTGCGGTAATGATGGTAGCCAAGTTGATGAGCGGTACCGCCATCCCAGTAAGGTAACCGAAGAGTTCTGTTACTTCGTTCATCGGGAATCCAGCATCTAATAAGCGACGTGGTACGATAAGTAAATCGAGATTCGCCGTCAACGGTAACATGATACTTGCTAAGGAAATTGGTATGGACAATGTTAAGAGTCGTGACAAAATTTCTTTAGCTGATTCACGAGGACCATCGTAACTTTCACCAGTACTACTAGCCTTAGGTAATTTGTAGTAATAATACAACAGCACCAGGAAGGCCCCAAAAGCACCTACACCTGCACCCAAGCTAGCGCCACCTGCTGCGGCTGGTAAACCGTAAGGTAATAAAATAGCAGCAGCACCGAGCATAACGATAACCCGTAGTAATTGTTCTACAATTTGGCTAATCGCCGTGGGCGTCATCATTTCATAGCCTTGGATATACCCGCGGAAACAGGAAATCCATGTTACAAAGAATACTGCCGGAGCGAGCGCGATGATAGAGTAGTAGGCACGGCTTTCAGCAATGAGACCACTAGAGATTAACCAATCTGCACCAAAGTACATGGCAAGACTGGCGATAAAACCTGTTATAGTCAACATTGTAAAAGAAATATTGAATACTCTCTTAGCACCACCAAAGTCGTGTAAGGCTAATCGTTCTGCCGTCAAAATAGAGATGGCAATCGGCACACCTGCGCTCGAAATTTGTAATAGTAACAAATAGATAGGAAAGGCCATCTGGTAGATACCGATGCCTTCACCACCCAAGATGCGAGATAGAAGAATCCAGTTGATACTACCGATGGCTTTCACTACGAAACCGGCAATTGTTAAAATTAAGGTTCCTTTTAAAAATCCACTAGCCATTGATTATAGTTTGTTAGAAGAACCTAATACATTTTTGATTTTGTGAGCTACCATGCCTTTAATAGCATCACGAGCAGGTCCTAAATATTTACGTGGGTCAAACTCAGATGGGTTTTGAGCCAAGTATTCACGTACAGATGCAGTCATAGCAAGGCGAAGGTCTGTATCAATATTGATTTTGCAAACCGCCATTTGAGCTGCTTTACGAAGCATTTCTTCAGGTACGCCTTGTGCGCCAGGGATGTTGCCACCAAATTCATTACATTTTGCTACGAATTCAGGCAATACGGAGGATGCCCCATGCAATACGATTGGGAAGTTAGGCAATAATTCGCCCACTTTTTTCAAACGATCAAAATCGAGGTAAGGGTTGCCTTTGAATTTGTATGCACCGTGGCTAGTACCAATAGCGATTGCTAAGGAGTCTACACCTGTGAGATGGACAAACTCAGCAGCTTGTTCAGGATCAGTGAAGCGAGCATCTGCATCAGATACGTTTACATCATCTTCAACGCCTGCTAAACGGCCCAATTCTGCTTCTACTACAACGCCGTGAGCGTGAGCATATTCAACAACTTGTTTTGTGATTTTTACATTTTCATCGAAATCATGATGCGATGCATCAATCATAACGGATGTAAAACCACCATCTACACAGTCTTTACAAATTTCGAAGGAATCGCCGTGGTCAAGGTGAAGAGCGATTGGTAGATTGCTGTCTTCAAGAGCGGCTTCCACAAGTTTTACAAGGTAAATATGTTTAGCATATTTACGTGCGCCTGCAGATACTTGCAAGATAAGAGGAGATTGTTCCTCTTTTGCTGCATCTACAATACCTTGTACGATTTCCATGTTGTTTACATTGAAAGCGCCAACAGCATAGCCGCCTTCATAGGCTTTTTTGAACATTTCTGTAGTAGTAACTAATGGCATGTTGTCCTCCTTGGCCATAGGGCCTGTTATATCATGTTATTAATACCGTGACTGCTAATATTTCTAGCTTGTAAGAACTAGATGAATTTCTGTTATTGCAATCATATATCAATTCAAGTTAAGTATATCAAGAAACACTATAAAGGGCCAATATTTTTTGTATAACTTATGCATAAATTTCGTCTTATTTTGTGACCCATATGGGTTATTTCTGTGTGTTAGCATTTATTTAGTGGTGTTATATCAGATCAATCATTCAGCAATACATTCATATCCTCTGGCATCTCTGCATGCAGTTCGAGCCATTCATTTGTTATGGGATGGTAAAAGCTTATGCGCGATGCATGCAGTGCTTGGCGTTGAATAGATTCTAGATGACCACCGTATAAGTCATCACCAGCTAGTGGATACCCTAGTTGAGATAAATGAACTCGAATCTGATGAGTGCGCCCTGTGTGTAATAAGCATTGCACATGAGTAAAGTGATTATAAGCTATTATAGAGTTGTCAGCTGGACATATATTACTATTATTAATCATATCATCAGAGTTGTTTTTACTATAGTTAATTTTGCTTATATTTTTACTAACTACTGTTATATCCGTGCGAGCCGGCTTTCCTTGGTCTGTACAACAACGTTCAATGATACTGCCTGGTTTACGACCTATAGGCCAGTTAATGCTTATAGGCACAGAAGGGAGATGTCCTTCTACAATGGCGTCGTAGCTTTTGTAAAAATGGGTGTGTTTTTTATCAAAAGCATGTTGGACCACTGATGTTTTAGCAATGATAACAATACCTGAGGTATCCTTATCTAATCGGTGTACGGGATGGAAATCATAATACTGATTTGTTTCTTGGTAGTAATGAAGTACACCATTTGCTAGCGTATGATCTCGTACGGTAGACGTAGGGTGCATAAGAATACCAGCCGCCTTATTAATGACTAAAATATATTCGTCCTCATATATGATATCTAGTTCCATAGGGCTTAAACTAAACTCTTGCTCTGGTGTTAACTTCATAATGAGATGATCACGACCATGAATAAGCGTATTCCAGGTAGCAGGTTTACCATTAACTGTTATGATGGCATCACTTCGTAAACGTCGTCTCATGCGATGGGAGATATGCTGTTGTTTTATAATATGATTTATAGATTGTGTGTGTACATCAAAATCTACAATTAAGTCGATTATTGTTGCTGTTTTCATACGTATTATTATAACAAATAAAATAAAAATGAAGAATTTTTCATAGTTCGTTGTTTTTATGAAGGTCCATATAGTATAATTTGAATTATTAAATTTTATACATTATTTATGTGTGAACTTTTTTTACTGTAAAACTGTGTGTTTAGTTATAACAGTATATTTTATGAACTATATATGTATGTTAACGACTGTATAGTTATAGCTTATTCTATAAAAGGAGAGGTTTATGAATATTAACAAGAAATCTGTATTAGTCGCATGTGTGTTAGCGGCTATGTCTACAACAACTTTTGCGGCATCTACTACAACATCTACTAGTAGCACAACGGTAACAAACCACGATACACCAACATCTACTAGTACACGTGTAACTCGTGAGGAACATACAACGACTACATCAACTTCTACTGTTCGTACAGAGAGCTCTAGCTCCTCTAAAAGCACAAAAGCTAGCGTAGGAGTTATGACTCCTCAAAAAATTGAAGAGCGTAGTGCACTTTCTGGCTATATCGCAGCTGATGTGGCGAGCGCATTAAACCCTTATCGCAATGCTCCTAAATCTTTAAAATCTGGTAAAGGCACTACTTTCAAAAATGACGAAGTCCTTGAACATGGTGTATTGGCAGCTATGAAACAAGGTGGTAAATGGGGTGTTATCCGTCCAGATGGTACCGTTGCTATTGAGCCTAAATATAAAGAAATTAAAGATGTTGATTATAAAACGGGCAATGTGTTAGCTCAAGTAGATAAGAAAACAGACACTTGGGTTACGCCTAAGGGTATAGAAATCTCTGAAGAGGAAGCTTTAAAAGAACGTGTAAAACAAGAAGCAACTCAAGAGTATGCAAGCGATTCTTATGTAGAGTTTAAAGAAAAAGGCAAATATGGCTTTAAAACTACTGATGATAAAGTAGTGATTGCTCCACAATTCCGTCAAATCGTGACTGGATTTAGCGAAGATCGTGCTTTTGTTAAAAATGCTAAAGGTAAAATTGTAGCGATTGATGGTACTGGTAAAGAATTATTTAATGCTCCATCTAAAGAGGTATATAGATACCGTAATGGTCTTGCTGAATACCGTCGTTCCGTGAGTGGCTTTAATTTAGGTGGCCTTGTAGGTGGCTTCATCGTGGGCGGTATCCTTGGAGGTGCGCTTTTAGGTGGTCAACATTATCACGTAGGTGGTTTTGCCTATGATGGTGCAAAACGTGGCTATATTGATCGTTCTGGTAATATTGTAATCGACAGCAAAAAAGATAAAGTATGGCCTATCACAGCTTATGGTACGGTAATCAAAGATGCTGGTAACTTATACTTTGTGAACCGTAAAGGTGAAGTTGTTATTCAACCAGGCGATTACGATGCAGGTGAAATGGATAAATTAAATGGTCTATTGGCGTTAAGAGACAATAAGACTGAGAAATGGGGCATTTTCGATGTATCAACAGGTAAGCAAGTAGTAACCTTCAAATATGATTCTATTTCTTTTGCAGGGACTGATCGTTTAGTAGTTGTGAAAGATCATGTTAAAAACCTTATCGATATGAATAGTGGTAAATCCTTGTATTCTGCTCAAACAGAAGCAACTATTGAACCGTTCAACAACGATACTGTAACATGGGTTCATACTGGTAAAGAGGGCTATACAATCATAGATAATAATGGTCATATTTTATTTAGAGATACAAATAAACTTATTGAAGACGCTAAGTCCTTTAACCATGGTTTTAGCTCTGTTAAGTCTAAAGGCAAATGGGGAATCATGAACTCCAAAGGTGAATGGCTTGTACAACCTACATATGATGCGGTAAACGTTTTATAATATAATTGGTTGTAGAATCTCTATGAAGTTGTATTGCCCTTAGTTCTGGCTTAATTAGTATTTTTTAGTTATAGTTCTTAGCTATAGACTAAATACAACAGAATAGCGTTATATAGAACTAGCAATGTACATATATTATGTATGTTGCTAGTTTTTTATATTATTTGTCTTGTGTATTGCATAACCGTATTAGAAAACTTTCACTATACTTATAAAAGCTTCATTAATACATAGCTAACAATTATAATTAAGAAAATCGATTTACCTAGAAAATAAGCGTATTTTAAGGTATAATTATAGAGATGTATTCCGATTTGGTGTAGTTTTACACTTTCACTTGGAATATGAGGATGATGAAAGTAATGCTATGAACCTTATGCCCAATAGGTTCAGGTGTAGGAGGTATAAAATGGCTAAAGATTGTTCCTTTGACGTTGTGTCCGAAGTGGATATGCAGGAAGTGGATAATGCGGTAAACCAAGCGAAAAAAGAGATTGGTACGCGCTATGATTTCCGTGGTTCTAAAGCGGAAATTAGTCTTGAAGGCGACACTATCAAAATCATCGGTGATGATGAATACAAATTGAATGCCATTATCGATGTATTAAAAGGCAAGATGGTTAAACGTAACGTAGCGATTAAAAATCTTGACTACGGCAAAGTTGAACCAGCAGCAGGTGCAACAGTTCGCCAAATCATTACGATTAAAAAAGGCATTACTAAAGAAAATGCTAAAGAAGTAGTAAAAGCAATTAAAAACATGAAAATTAAGGTACAAGCATCTATCCAAGAGGACCAAGTGCGCGTATCTGGTAAGGATAAAGATGATTTGCAAGCAGTAATCCAAATGTTAAAACAATTGGATATTCCTGTTGAATTGCAATTCGTTAACTTCCGTTCTTAATAACATATGTCCATAGGATAGGTTAGTTAGACTCGTTTGAGTCGCTAATACTATCAGTGTAGGAGACCTTATGAAAGTGGAGGACATGAAGGGTGGATATACCACAGGTTCATGTGCTACGGCAGGTATGAAAGCTGGTTTATTGGCCCTCTTAGATAAGAATATTGTGGACCAAGTGGTCATTGAGAACCCTCAAGGTCAATATATTGAGGTTCCTATTAAAGCGATAGAGGTTATATCCGATATAGAGGCAAAGGTGACCGTCATGAAAGACGGCGGTGACGATCCTGATGTAACTCATGGCAATGATGTGGAAACGACAGTGACCCTTGATAATACTGGTGAACTGCGATTCCGAGCCGGTTTTGGTGTAGGTACTGTAACGAAACCAGGCCTTGCTATGCCACCAGGAGAACCGGCTATCAATCCAGGGCCCCGGGCAATGATGAAAATAGTTTTTGAAGAACATTGTGTCCATGGTCAAGGTGTGACGGTAACCGTTAGTGTTCCTAATGGTAAGGTATTAGCTAAGAAAACATTAAATCATACACTTGGTATCGAAGGTGGCATTTCCATTATTGGTACTACCGGTATTGTTAAGCCTATGAGTGAAGAAGGGTTTAAGAACTCGTTAGTGCCACAGTTGAAAGTTATGAAGGCTAACGGATGTGAAACAGCTGTTCTCGTACCGGGGCGTATCGGTCAAGATCTTGCAGAGCAAGTATTAGGTATTCATAAGAACCAAATGGCAGAAACGAGTAACTTTATCGGATTTATGCTAGAAAAGGCTGTACAGATTGGATTCAAGCGAATCTTAATTATCGGTCATATCGGTAAGTTAATCAAACTAGCTAGTGGTAGCTTCCATACTCATAATCGCATGAGTGATGGCCGTATGGAAAGTATCGTGGCCTATGCTGCTTTAGAAGGAGCATCCCAAGAGGTGTGTGAAGAGTTATTTAATTGCCAAACCACAGAGTCTACATTCCCTATCTTGGAGCGAGAAGGATTGACTGGTGTGTACCAACGTGTTGTAGATCGTGCATCTTTACGTAGTGAGCGCTATATTGCTAACGAAGCAGAGGTGGGCATCATTATTACGACCTTAAAAGGCGAAATCTTGGCAATGGATAAGCATGCAAAAGAGATAGGAGAACTTGAACATTGGCACATACCTTGTATATCGTAGGCATTGGTCCGGGTAATCCTGATTATGTGGTGCCTAGAGGCCTTAATTTAATTAAACATGCTACAGTATTGGTAGGCAGTGAACGGTCCTTAGAGGACTTTCAAGAGCCTGGCCAAATTACATATCCTGTAACGGGTAAGCTCAGCGTATTAGCGGAGCAAATTGAGCGTGAGCTCAACAACCATGACGTTGTAGTTATGGTTAGTGGCGATACAGGCTATTATAGCTTATTGCCATATTTAAAGAAAAAATTCCCTGCTAATCCTATTGAGGTGGTACCAGGCATTAGTTCTATGACCTTTGCCTTTGCTCGACTCAATGAGGTGTGGCATGATGCGGATTTAATGAGCTTTCACGGTCGCCAACCGGCACCAGAGAAACTCGTATATGAAGCAGGTAAAAAGATGGGATTCTTAACTGACCCAGAATATAATCCAGCGCATATTGCGCGTATTTTAATAGATGCAGGTTGGCCAAAAGAAACGAGAGCGGCGGCCCTTGAACGCTTGAGTTATGATGATGAAAAAATCGTAGACTCTACGCTAGAGGTGTTAACTGAGCTCGAAGGCTTTGGTCATTCTGTAATGGTGGTACTAGGATGAGACATTTTTTCGGAATTCCTGATGAGGAGTTTATCCGCGGCGATGTGCCGATGACAAAGTGCGAAATTCGCAAAGCCGTTATGAATGAGGCGCGCATCGAGGAGGATAGCATCGTCCTTGACGTAGGTGCTGGTACGGGCTCTATTTCTATTGAAGCAGCCTTGGCAGCTCCTAAAGGGCATGTATATGCAATTGAGCGCTTTGATAAAGGCATCGACCTTATCAATGAGAATATAAAGAAATTCAATGTAAATAATATGACCGTAATCAAATCCAAAGCTCCTGAAGGCATGGAAGAATTGCCTGAGCTTGATGCGGTTATCATCGGAGGTAGCGCTGGTGGTATGACAGGCATCATGGACGAAGCGCAACGTCTTTTAAAAGTAGGCGGCCGTCTAGTAGTAACTGCTGTAACGATGGAGACTGGTTATACAATCTTGAAAGAGTTGAAAGGTCGTCCTTTCACGTATGAAGGCTACCAAATGTCCATCAGCCGTTACCGCAAGGCTGGTCCCTATCATTTGTTAGACCCATTGAGTCCAATTTTCATTGTATCTGCAACGCGTATCGCAGAAGGAGAGTAATATGGTTGACGTACATATCGTAGGTGCAGGCCCTGGGGATCCTGAGTTAATTACTCGCAAAGGGTATCGTTTAGTACAAGAGGCAGATGTTGTAATTTATGCGGGGTCCTTGGTAAACCCTGCCATTTTAGAGGCTTGTAAACCAGGCTGTGAAATTCATAACAGTGCTACGATGAACCTTGATGAGGTTTTAGCTGTTATGAAAGCTGCCGTTGAGGCTGGTAAACGTGTAGTTCGCCTTCACACAGGTGATCCTGCTATTTACGGTGCTATTCAAGAGCAAATGGATGCATTGGCTGGCATGGGTATTTCTTATGAAGTCGTGCCAGGTGTAAGCTCTTTCCTTGCTACAGCAGCGGCTTTGAAACAAGAATATACATTGCCAAATGTATCTCAAACAGTTATTATTACGCGTATGGAAGGCCGTACGCCGATGCCTCCAAAGGAAAAATTGCGCATGTTAGCATCTCATGAAGCGACAATGTGTATTTTCCTTAGTGTTCAAATGTTAGATAAGGTTGTAGCTGAACTCATCGAGGGTGGTTATGACAAAACGACTCCAGTGGCTATCGTGGTAAAAGCTTCTTGGCCAGACCAACGCATTATTCGTGGCACATTGGAAACTATTGCGGATATTGTAGCTAAAGAAGGCGTATTGCGCCAAGCTATGATTGTAGTAAGTCATGTATTAGATAGTGAATACGAATTGTCTAAACTCTATGACAAAGGCTTTGCTCACATGTACCGCAGTGCTAAGGACTAGTAATATGAAAAATCTAGAAACTGTTGTGCCTACGACGGAAGCTAAGAAGAATAGAACGGCTATTCTTTCTGTTTCTGAACGAGGAGCAAAGCTGGGTCAACGCATCAAGTCTTTGGTGGCACCTCATGCGGATTGCTTTGAAAAAGAAAACCGTCCCTCTGGTGGTGAGGCTATTTATTTTGATTCCCTTAAAAATCATATTGGACAGATTTTCAAGGATTACGATCAAGTATTATGCATTATGGCGCTTGGCATCGTAGTGCGCATGATTGCACCATATATTGAGCATAAATCCAAGGATCCTGCGGTAGTCGTAATGGACGAAGTGGGGCACCATGTAATCAGTTTATTATCTGGACACCTTGGGGGCGCCAACGAATGGACGCAGTCCATTTCGCTGGCCATCGATGCGGACCCTGTTATTACAACCGCAACGGATGTAAACGGATTGCCTGCGCCTGACGTGTTGGCGCGCCACGAGCATTTGTTGGTAGATGATTTTCAAACCTTAATCAATGTGAACTCTGCCATCGTTGGGGGAGAGTGTATTGATTATTATATCGATGAAAGCTTACCGAATGCAGCACATTTAGAGCAAGCTGCGAAAGCTCATATTGGCGAACATGGATCGGTTCATGTTGTTTCTATGGAGCAACTTGGTGAAACACCATGTAAAAATGAAAGTGCTGAAGAGGATTTTTCTCGCGTAGTCATTACGGACAAAGTAATTACCGAATATGTTCATCAATTGATTTTGCGCCCTCGTACGTATACGATGGGTATTGGTTGTCGTCGAGGCACACCAAAGGAATTGATCCTTGACGCCATTCAACAATCGCTAGCAGTACATAAGCTTTCACCAAAGAGCCTCGTAACGGCTGCATCGGTCATCGTAAAACAAGATGAAGTAGGCCTTTTAGAGGCTATGCAAATTATGGGGTGGCCTATCGTGTTCTATACGCAGGACGATATGGCACCACTCATTGAAGAAGAAAAATTAGAAGAATCAAATTTTGTAAAAGGAACTATAGGAGTAGGAAACGTATGCGAGACAACGGCATTACTAGCGGCCAAGAGCCGAACACTAATACAGCACAAAACAATTTATCCCAAAACAACGGTAGCCATTGCACAGGTAACATCAAAGTAATCGGCATTGGCCCTGGCGATGAAGAGTTCATGACACCTCAAGCACGCGAAGCTATTTTGGCAGCTGACCGTGTTGTAGGTTATTTAACTTATCTTGACTTGATTAAAGACCTAATTGAAGGTAAAGAGACTGTAGGCACTGCCATGATGCAAGAAGTGGATCGTTGCCAACAAGCTGTTGATTTAGCAGTAGAAGGTCATCAAGTCGTAGTTGTGTCTTCTGGTGACTCTGGCGTATATGGTATGGCAGGTCTTGTGTTGGAACTTGCTAATAAAGTACCAGCAGAAAAACGTCCTTCCGTAGATATCGTACCTGGCCTTAGCGCTGTAAACGTAGCAGCATCTGTTTTAGGCGCACCTTTGATGCATGACTTTGCGGTCATTTCTCTTAGTGACTTGATGACTCCATGGGATTTAATTAAAAAACGTGCTGACCTTTGTGCGCAAGGTGACATGGTTATCTCCTTGTACAACCCACGCAGTAAAAAACGTGTTACACACTTAGACGAAGTTCGTGAAATCGTTCTTAAATACCGCGATCCTAAAACACCTGTTGGGATCGTGCAAAAAGCAGGTCGCCCAGGGCAACACATGGTAATTTCTGACCTTGAGAATTTCACAAACGAAGAAGTGGATATGCAAACACTTGTTATTATCGGTAATAGCCAAACCTATGTTGAAAATGGTCGCATGATTACACCTCGAGGCTACAAATTATGATTTGGGTCATCGCTGGTACCTTAGATGGTCGTACCTTAGCGGTAGATATTCAAGAACGGACAGGTGAAGAGGTTCTCGTTACTGTTGTGAGTCAGTATGGGGCAGAACTTGCTGCCCATAAGGGAATTACCGTTCATACTGGCCGCCTTGACCAAGAGGCTATGCAAAATTTGATTAAGGAACACAACATACGCTTATTAATCGATGCGAGCCATCCGTATGCTGCTATTGTTACAGCTACGGCTCAAGATGCAGCAAAAGCTAAAGGTATTCCTTTTGTTCGTTTTGAACGTAAAGAGGTACCATTACCAGATTATGATAAATTACATATCGTAGTGGATGAGGTAGAGGCCGCAAATTTAGCTGGCAAATTGGCAAAGGAAAATAACAAACATGTGTATTTGACCACAGGTAGTAAGACAATGCACATCTTTGCTAAATCTGATGCTTTACAAGATTGTGAAGTATGGACACGTATTTTGCCGACTGCAGAGGTGTTACAAATGATGGAAGACCTCAACGTGAGTCCTAAGCGCATTGTTGCTGTTCAAGGTCCATTTTCTTATGATATGAACCGCATCATGTTCCACGATACACAGGCAAGCGTTGTAGTTATGAAAAACTCTGGCCTTGTAGGTGGTGCTGATACAAAATTACAAGCTGCTATGGATCTTGGTATCCATGTTATTGTTATCGATCGTCCGCGTGTTAAACTTGAAAGTCACGTGGTATCATCAAATGATGAATTCTTTAAATTATGGGAGGACACTAATGGATTACGTTAAAAATCCTAAAGCTATTGAAGATAAAAGCATGGAAATCATTTACGATTATGTAAAGGATTTAGGCTTAACAGATGATGAAGTGCGCGTAGTATCTCGTACAGTACATGCGTCTGGTGATGTCGAATATGCTCAACTCGTAAAAATGAGCCCTGATGCTGTTCAAAAAGGTATTGAAGCATTGGATAATGGTGCAGACATTTATACAGATGTAGAAATGGTTCGCACAGGTATTTCTAAGCCAGCTCTTAAAATTCGCGGTAATGAAGTGCACTGCTTAATTAAAGATGAAAACGTAGCTAAAATGGCTAAAGAGTTAGGTGTAACTCGCTCCATTGCAGCTATGCGTACCTTTGGCAAACAATTAGAAGGACAAATTGTTGCTATCGGCAATGCACCAACTGCATTGTATGAAGTATTGCGCCTTGCTCTTGAAGAAGGCATTAAACCAGCTCTTATCATTGGTATCCCTGTAGGCTTCGTAGGTGCTGCAGAATCTAAAGACTATTTGATGGAAGTATCCCCAGTTCCTTACATCACTGTAAAAGGCAACAAAGGCGGTAGCCCAATCGCTGCCTCCGTATGTAATGCATTACTTTACACAGACGTAAAACGTAATGACATGCTCTTTGTAGAAGGTAAAGAATCTAAATAATATAAAACCCGAATCGTGTTTTAGTAGTTTTGCGATTCGGGTTTTACTGTATATATTTTTCACAATAATTAGCTAAACATAAATTAGCTAAACACGATAATTATACTATAGTAAATTTCTTATAATATAGTTAATTTTGAGAGGGGGTTCATATGGCATCAAGTAATAAACGAAAATTATTTCGTGTATCAGTGATTTGTATCTTAATCATCGCCGTTATTATGAGCATGATTATATCTCTTATTTGGGGATCAACACCCGTATCATTAGCTGAGATTTGGCATACATTATGGTCTAGTGAACTAACTGATACATCTTCACAAATTATTTGGAATATTCGATTGCCTCGCAATATTGTAGCTGCGTTAGTGGGGGCTTGTCTAGCTGTATCTGGTGCAATTTTGCAAGCAGTTATGAAAAATCTCCTAGCAGATCCACAGATTGTAGGGGTATCCTCTGGTGCCGGATTAGCTGGTGTTATCATATTTATTTTATTTCCTGGGTATGATCATATAGTTCCTTTAGTGGCCTTTTTAGGTGCTATGGCTGCAGCACTCATGGTGTATGCATTAGCATGGAAAAATGGAGTGCGACCTAGTCGTATTATCTTAGCTGGTGTTGCGGTCGCAGCCTTTTTAGGATCAGGTATTTCAGCACTACTTGTATTCTTTGGTGATCGTGTACAAGGGGCATTGCTTTGGATGGTAGGAGGACTCGCTGCACGCAGTTGGCCTCAGGTAGAAGTGCTGTTTCCATATGCTATAGTTGGACTTATTTTTGCTTGTTTAGGAGCTAAACGACTTACCATTTTAAGTTTAGGTGACGAAACTGCAAAGGGACTAGGCCTTAAGGTAGAACAAACACGGTTTATTATGACTGCAGTGGCTGCTCTTTTAGCGGCTGGTGCTGTAAGTATAGCTGGGCTTATCGGATTTGTAGGTTTGGTTATTCCCCATATGTTACGTCTTATAATCGGTAACGACTATGCATATTTGCTGCCTGGATCCGCATTATTAGGCGCCTTAGTTCTTGTTGTCAGTGATACAATAGGACGTGTTATGTGGAGCCCTATAGAGGTACCAGTGGGTATTATTATGGCATTCTTTGGAGCTCCGTTCTTCTTGTATCTGTTGAGGAGGGATAACTAATGAATACCGCTATTGATGTAAAACAGTTATCCGTAACTCTTGGTAATCGTCATATTCTACATGACATTAATGTATCGGTCCCTATCGGTAAAATTACGACATTAATAGGGCCTAATGGTTGTGGTAAAAGTACGCTTTTACGATCTATGATCGGATATATCCATAGTCCTCATGAATGTATTACCATATTTGATAAACCGTTACAATCATATTCTCAAAATCATCTGGCACGGCAAATGGCATTTTTGCCACAAGTACCGAATATGCCAAAGGATATGACTGTAGAAGAATTGGTATATTGCGGACGGTATCCATACCAAACATGGTGGAAAAACACGGCTAAAGAAGATCGTGAAATCGTTGACTATGCGTTAGATATTACGAAAACGAATCATTTGAGAGAACAATTAATTCCATCCCTATCTGGTGGCGAACGGCAACGCGTTTGGATTGCTATGGCGCTAGCACAGCAACCAAAATTATTAGTATTAGACGAACCAACAACATATTTAGATATTAATCACCAGTTAGAAATTATGGAGTTATTGAAACGATTAAATAAGGAACAAGATTTAACCGTTCTCATGGTACTTCACGAACTTACACAGGCGGTTCAATATTCACATTATATGGCTGTTATAAAAGAAGGTCATTTAATAACGTCAGGAGAGACAAGTAAAATTATATCGGATGAGTTGTTTAGAGATGTATTCTCTGTAGATGTACAACTTGATACTTTTGATAATAAAAAATATGTGCGCGTAAAAGGACTAGTTGAGTAGTTTGATACTAATTGAAAAAGAGGGCATTCCCTTTTGGGGGATGCCCTCTTTCGTATGAAGTAATATATTAGAATGTAACATTAATACCGTATGCTTCTTTAACTAATCGTGCCATAGCTTCAGGTGTTTGTAGACCTGGGTTTAATAGGAATAGTTTGGATGGTAAGTATATTACGCGGTTATTTTGTACGGCTTTTAAATTGGCCCATGCAGGATTATCTGTCATAGCTTGTTTCATAGCTTTTGTAATTTCTTCTTCTTTACCCATTGTAACAACAAAGATAATATCAGGGTTATCTGCAGTCAATGTTTCAAGAGAGTAAGGGACCGTTTTGTCCTTCGTTGTACCATCTAGGTGAGAGGAGACAACATTTGTCATACCTAGTTCTTTTACCATTGATGCAGTAACTGCTTCATCAGTTTCGGCAGTTACACCCTTTCCTGTGGCACGTAACACGGCAACACGTGCAGGTTGTTGATTCTTAACTGCATCTTTTACCTTGGTAATATTGTTTTCATAGGTAGTAATAACAGACTTAGCCTTATCTTGATGATTAGTTAATTCGCCAAGAAATGTTAACATTGGTACATTATCTTTAATACCATCGTAATCAAAAAGTACGGTTGGAATATTATTAGCTTGTAATTGAGATTCATATTTTTTATGTTGATTTACTAAACCCAATACTACATCTGGCTTCAAGCCTAATAATTGTTCCATGTTGATATTTGCAGTTTGACCAAGAGCTGGTAGAGCTTCTAACTCTGGTGCTAGTTTATCCGTTGTATTGGCACGGCTAATGGCTTTACCATCGACAGCATAAAGCATAGATAAAACAGAATTAGATAATACAGCAATTTTTTGTGGATCCTTTGGTACAGTATAGGTTTGACCATTAAAGGTCAATTCCTTCGTAGTAGCAGAAGAGCTGGATGTGGTTTTACCACACCCAGCTAGTGCTAGTACAATCATAACCAAAGCGATACTAACGAGTAGTAGTTTTTTCATGATGTACTCCTATGAATGTTATATATGCAATAACGATCTTAGTTATATTGATTATTTTTCTAATGCATCCCAGGCTTCGTTAGCACGTTCAACGAATAAGTTACGGATGTTTTGGTTTTCACCTAAACCATGGATATAAGTGTCAACTTTGAAACCTTCTTTTTCAAGAACGGATTTGTGGGAATCTGGTTCGTTACCAGCCATGTCGTTGTTTGCATGGTCACCAGCAACCATCATGAAAGGCATCAATGTAACATGTTTAATACCATGTAATTTCAATTGAGGGATAACTTGTTCAAGATTTGGTGTACCTTCTACTGTGTAGATGAATACATTTTTCATACCAAGAGTATGGATGCGGTCTTGAATTACAGAATAGTATGCATTGGAAGGATCTGGAGTACCATGAGCCATGATAAGAAGAGCATCTTCTTTACCTAATTTAGGGAATTGGGATTGAACAGCTTTTAATGTTTCAATAACTTGGTCAGTTTGGTTTTCTTGACCCATCCAGTACATAAGAGATGTACCGAGTGTCATTTTTTTGAAATCATTTTTGTATAAATTATATACTGCTGCATCGTAATTATATTCCATACCAGGAATTACATCTAGAGATGCCAATGCAACGCGAGTGTAACCATCTTTTTTAAGTTCAGCTAAAGCTTCTTCAGGTGTAGGGTATGTTATACCTTCTTTTTGTTGGATGCGATCACGAATAATATGGCTTGTGAAAGCAGTTATCACTTTAGTATTTGGGTGAGCCGCTTTAATAGCATCTACAGTAGCATCGATTGTTTTTACGCGAGTATCTTTATAAGTTGTACCAAAGCTCATAACAACCATAGCATCCTTGTTTGGCAAGTTTTGTAAAGCTTCTGTATTATGTGTACGAACACCAATTGCAGCGGCTTCTTTCAATGCTGGTGTAGGATCTTTTACTTCTTCATTTAATTGATATGCAGCATTAGATACAACTGGTGCACCAAAGGATACTGCAAGACCTAGAATAGCGGATGCTAAAGCTAATTGTTTTTTCATTTCTATACTCCTAATTTATAACTATAACTACACTAATATGCAATCATTCACATAGTTCTAATATAATGAGAACTATGGATTTATCGCATATATATAACTTTAAATCAATCGTAGCAGAGGGGCTAAGGAGTGTCAATAAACCCTATACCCCTAGAAGTATAGAGGAAATAAGAAAGTATTAATAAATTAATGTGATGAATATAGTATGATAGTACATTTTATAATTATATTCTTGTTGGTTATAAGGGTATGAATATGTGAATATGTGAGTAATTTTATTTTTCCTTTTTATTTAGGACTATTTTGATGGGGCCCATAACGTTACTACAACCAAATTGATCGTTATAAATGTTAATTTTGATATTTTTTCTCATTGACTTCTATAGATTAATCTTGTACTATTATTACATAGTAGTTGATAACAGTTTTCAATTGTGAAAGTTGTTTCATGTATGAGTAATATGGAGGTCACATATGAAAGGCATAATTATTGCATCCTTTGGATCAATTTACCAAGATGCTGTGGAGAAATCCATTGGCAGTATAGAGAAAAAAGTACGTTCCATGTATAGTGATATGGAGGTACGCCGCGTATTCTTATCTGATGCATTAGTAGAGAAGTGGAATGAGAAGTACGAAGATAAGATTTCTTCTTTCACAGAGGCTATGCAAGATTTCGCTCGTATGGGTATCGATGAGGTGTACATTCAACCTATTACATTGGTGGCAGATCAGTGTTACCAACAAATGCGCAAACAAGCATTAAAATTTTTACATAGCAATGAATATGGTTTTAGTCAGGTTAATATTGGTAAACCATTGCTTACCTCTTTAGGTGTAAAAAATTATGCCGATGATTATGAAGCAACATTAGAAAGCATTGTTCGTCACGTTAATACAAAAGCACTTAATAAATCTGTTGTGCTCATGGCGAATGGTCAAAATCAATTAGAGTTTAGTACATTGCAATTAAAGGCGATGTATGGTGCAGCACCAAATGTAGTAGTATTTACTACAAATGGTTTCCCTACTTTTAAACAAGCTCTTACTTTCTTGGATCGTATGGGGCATAAAGATTTATTAGTTGTACCATTGGCTCTCATAGGTTCTACACATTTAATGGATTACCTTGGCGGTGAACGCTCCGATTCCATTTATGCTTTACTCGCTGAGGAAGGCTACAATGTTGATATCTGGAATGAAGGGCTTGGGGAAAATCCACATGTACAAGATTTATTCTTGAAACATTTAGGTCAAGCTATCCGCATGTCTGATCGTAAACGGCCCATGCCTAGAGAATCCGTAAAACCTGTCATGACAAATTCTCGCTTAGAAGCGCAAGGTTTGATTTCTTGATATTTGTTATTACATAATTAGACATACAACACTCCACTCTTTCACATTAATAAAAATCCTCCTTGTTGGACATCCAATGAGGAGGATTTTTACTTTTACCATGAAAGATAAGAATAATTTCTATTTTATACGTACCACGGTATGCCCCTATAGAATGGTCTATGGTATGATTAAGATACATTATTAGTTAATATAAGGAGACATTCATGAAACAAGCTATCTTAGTTGTTGCCTTTGGATCCACTGTGGACAGTGCTCGTGAACATAATATCGATTCCGTAGTAGAACATATTCGTAAATCGTATCCGGATTATACTGTAGAATTAGCTTTTTCCTCTCGTATCATCGTTAAGCGCTTACGTGAGCGTGGTATTGAGATTCCTACTGAACAAGGGGCGTTAGAAAAACTGATTCGAGAAGGTTATACACATGTATATGTGCAGCCACTTCATTTCACCGGTGGTGAAGAGTTCGATAAATTGAAAAATAATATCCTTGCTCATGAAGGGGAAGGACAACTCGAAGTATTGCGTGTAGGTAGACCTCTCGTATACTATATGGGACAAGAAGAGCACCCAGATGATTACCAAATCTTGATTGACCGTTTCATTAAATCTCTTAATATTTCCAAAGATGATGGTTTGTTATTGGTCGGTCATGGAGGTCTTGGTTCTGGCAATTCTTCATATGGTAATTTACAGTTTAAGCTAATCCGTAATGGACTTACAAATGTGCGTATTGCTGTACTTGAAAATGCACCATATGTGTCAGATGTAGCAATGCCTTGGGAATGGCTTGATGGTAAACGTCCAAAAACAATTTATGTACATCCTTTATTATTGGTACTCGGGGATCATGCACAAAATGATTTATTTGGTGACGAAGAGGATAGTGTTGTTAATGAACTTTCTGGAGCAGGATATGCGGTTAAACCAATTCATAGTGCTCTAGGTGAATATGAAGCGATTCATGATATTTTCCGTCAACATGTGCAAGATTGTATCGATGATTTGTATGGCAAACGTAGCCCACATCGTCCTGCAATTCCAAATATTAAATAGTATCTTTGTATATATTGTATAAATTGGTTATAATAAAAGATATTGCAATTATAAATAGAGTGTGACTATAAGAATAGGAGATACCCATGAAAGGTAAATTATATGGTATTGGCGTAGGCCCTGGCGATTCTGAATTAATGACTGTGAAAGCTGCTCGCATCGTAGGTGAAGCAGATATTATCATCACACCTAAAACAGAAAAGAAAGATGGTTCCGTAGCCCTTGATATCGCATCCCCATATATCCAAGAACATACAGAAATCGTTCCCGTAGTATTCCCAATGGTATTGGATGATTCTACACAGGAGGAAGGCTGGCAAGAGGCTAAACGCGTTATCTTGTCTTACTTAGATGAAGGTAAAAGTGTTGTATTTTTAACATTAGGTGATCCTATGTTCTACAGCACATATATGTATGTATACCGTTTGATTGAAAATACAGGTCATGAAATTGAAACAATTCCTGGCGTTACTGCATTCTGTGCAATCGGATCTCACCTTGGATACCCAATCGTAGAGAAGGAAGAGGTATTGGCCATCGTTCCAGCTACAGCGCCTAAAGAAAAAATCGATGCTGTATTGGCTGTTGCAGATGATGCAGTTATCATGAAGGTATATAAAAACTTTGATGAAGTACAAGAAACCTTGATTAAACATAATATGGCAGATGATGCGGTTATGATTAGCCGTGTAGGTTTGCCTGATGAGCAAGTATTCGTAGGTTTAGATAATATACCAAAAGATACTAAACTCAACTACTTATCTACAATTCTTGCAAAACGTAAGGATCGTTAACAAACACATCGTATTGCGAGGTAATATCTATGAACACAGTACAGATTCCACGTGTTGTCATTGCTGGTACCAACTCTGGTGTTGGTAAAACGACTATCGTAGCGGGCTTATTGGCTGCTTATGCAAATGGTGGACGTACGGTGCAATCTTTTAAAGTGGGCCCGGATTATATTGATCCGGGCTTTCATAAAATTGCATCCGGCCGTGACAGCTATAATTTAGATACGTGGCTTGTGCCACCTCACAAGTTGACTCCTTTCTTTGCTACAATGGCACATGATGTAGACCTTGCCATTATTGAAGGTGTTATGGGTCTCTATGATGGTGGTCGAGAAGGCGTTAGTTCTACGGCTCAAATTGCTAAACAGTTAAATGCACCAGTGGTACTTGTTATCGATTGCAAGGCTATGGGTGAAAGTGCAGCTGCTATTGCAAAAGGCTTCCGTGACTATGACCCAGAGGTAAACTTTGGTGGTGTCATCTTGAACCGCTTAGGCTCAGCCAATCATGAGCGTATGGTTCGTGAAGGGATGGATAAAATCGGTGTACCTGTTATTGGTGCCATTTATCGTGATGATCGTATGCATTCTCCAGAACGTCATTTAGGACTTACACCAGTTACTGAAATCGATCCAACAGAGGC
This sequence comes from Veillonella parvula, assembly GCF_036456085.1. Lineage (NCBI taxonomy): Bacteria > Bacillati > Bacillota > Negativicutes > Veillonellales > Veillonellaceae > Veillonella > Veillonella parvula. The sequence continues at coordinate 322,901 of NZ_CP138632.1, forward strand.
GATTAATACGATTCGAGAAGCTGTTGAGAAGATGGTAAATCTCGATGCACTATTGGAAATTGCTACCAATGCACCAACTATCGAACTACCAGATGCTATAGATGTTAAATCCATTGAAAAACGTGTGAAAATCGGTGTAGCTTATGATGAGGCATTCTCTTTTTATTATCCAGCTAGTCTTTCTGCGTTAGAGGAAAAAGGGGCTGAGCTTGTTTACTTTAGTCCGCTTAATGATTCGGTAATTCCCGATGTAGACGGACTTGTATTTGGGGGTGGCTTCCCAGAAATGTTTTTATTCCAGTTATCTAGCAATGAGTCTATGAAGGAATCTATCCGCCAAGCTAATGCACAAGGTATGCCTATTTATGCCGAATGTGGTGGCCTTATGTATCTTTGTGAAAGCATTCATGACTTCGAAGGTTCTGTATATAAAACTGTAGGTATTGTACCTGCCAATTGTGTGATGCAACAAAAGCTTCAAAAGGTGGGGTATGTTACAGCAACTGCAAAGAGAGATACTTTATTAGGCGCTATGAATACAGCTATTCGTGGTCATGAGTTCCATTTCTCTACAATGGAGCCAACTATAGATGACTTTCCATGGGCTTTTCATTTAGAAGGAGGCCGTAAACCTCAATCGTATGACGGAGGCTATGCAACAAAAAATGTATTAGCTTCTTACTTACATTTGAACTTTGCTGGCTCTGATGAAGGGGCACAACATTTTGTTGATACATGTGCTGCTTATAAAGCCCAAAAGTAATAGATGTGTAGATGTATTTAATAGGTTTATATGACTATGTGTTATCACAATTACATTCTGCGGGACAGTTCATATTAAAGGAGCTATTATGGAAGAACATGGATTAATTCTAGTTAATACAGGGAATGGTAAAGGTAAAACAACAGCAGCATTAGGCGTTGTTCTACGTGCTGTTGGACAAGGTTTTAAGGTTCTTATATTACAATTTATTAAGAGCGGCAATGGCTATGGTGAATTGGCAGGTCTCGCTAAACTAGGTGATCAAGTTGAAATTCGCTCTATGGGAAAAGGCTTTATTTACTATAAACGGGATGAAGTAGGGGAAGCTGAGCTTGCTCGCCACAAAGAAGCAGCACAAGCCGCTTGGCGTACATTAGTAGAGGAAGTAAACTCCGATAAATGGGATCTAATTGTTATGGATGAAATAAATAATGCCATTAATTATGAGCTTATCGATGTGCATTCTGTAGTGGAAATGCTTAGCAATAAGCCAAAAAGACTTCATGTTGTTTTGACGGGGCGTTATGCTAAACCTGAAATCATTGATATGGCGGATACTGTAACAGAAATGAAGGTAGTAAAGCATGCTTATGAAAAGGGCATAAAAGCTGCTAAAGGCATAGAATTTTGAGTTAATTCAAAAAAATCGAAAAAAATCGAAAAAGAACTTGCTAAAACTATATCGAAAATGTATAATATAGTCATAAGCACAGAGGTGCTCAATATTCTTGACATTAAGTATGTATATAAGACTAACCAGGAGGTTAACTATGGCTGTACATGATTACATTAAATCTGGCGATTTCGCTACTGAAAAACACGTTCCTGTTATCGAAACAGTTGACACTGTAAAAGCAGGTGAAACATTCCACGTTACTTTATCCGTAGGTAAAGACATTGCACATCCAAACACTGTAGAACATCACATTGATTGGATTAAATTGTACTTCGTAGCTGAAGGCACTCAATTACCATTCGAAGTTGGCGCTATCGAGTTCAACGTTCATGGTGACGGTGCAACTGCAAACGAAGGTCCTGTAGCAGCAGTTTCTGAAGGTACTTTAGCAGTAGCTTTGAAAAAATCCGGTAAATTGATCGCTGTTTCTTACTGCAATATCCACGGTTTGTGGGAATCTGAAAAAGATATCGTAGTTGCTTAATTAACTATTACAACTAATAAAGACCAGTCCTAGGGCTGGTCTTTTTGTATATCTATGTGTTCACATAGTTTAATAATGAGGCAAAGTTAAACTTTTAATAGTAGATATTTAATGGCATTATGGCTAATACATGTTAGGATTGTTTAATGCATATTCATAATATTATAGACATATTATTTGATTTTTAATGTCCGCATAAAAAGGAGTTTTGTATCACTCCAGTGGATTAATTGCTGTACATCCCTTTACAGTGCTATTTGTTTGTGGTAAAGTATATGCATATTGATATTTAGTAAACATAGTTAAATGAGGGATTATTGTGGCCTTAATCGTTAAAAAATTTGGTGGTAGTTCCGTAGCTACACCAGAAAAAATATTTAATATTGTTGATCGCGTTCTTCGTGAGAAGCAAGCTGACGATAAAATCGTTCTTGTTGTATCTGCTATGGGTGATACAACTGATGACTTGGTGGCCTTAGCTAAACAAGTTACATCCAAGCCGTATGGTCGCGAAATGGACCGCTTGTTGTCTACCGGTGAACAAGTAACAATTGCATTGATGGCAATGGCTTTTAACGAACGTGGTCAGGAATCTGTATCCTTAACAGGTGATCAAGCAGGTATTACAAGTAGTGATACGTTTAATAAAGGTCGCATTTTGGGCGTTGATCCTAATCGTGTGTTTGAAGCTTTGGATGAAGGTAAAATTGTAGTAGTTGCTGGTTTCCAAGGTATAACTGAATATGGTGATATGGTGACATTAGGCCGTGGTGGCTCTGATACAACAGCTGTTGCATTGGCAGGTGCTATGAAAGCGGATGTATGTGAGATTTTTACGGATGTAGACGGCGTATATTCTACAGATCCTCGCGTGGCGAAGGAAGCTTTCAAATTAGAAGAAGTAACGTATGGCGAAATGCTTGAAATGGCACGCCTTGGTGCAGGTGTAATGCAACCGCGTGCCGTAGAAATGGGGTTCCGTTATGGTGTACCTATTCATGTACGTTCTACATTTAGTGATAAACCAGGTACTATTATTCGGGAGGATTATACTGTGGAAGCAAATAAACACGTAATTACTGGCGTAGCTGATGATACAAATACAGCAAAAGTAGCCCTTGTAGGCGTTGAAAATAAACCAGGCGTTGCAGCGACTGTATTCAAAGCATTAGCTGCTAGAAACGTTGACGTAGATATGATTGTTCAATCTATTCGTTCTGTGGGAGAACCAAAAACTGATCTTATCTTTACAGTAGCTATGGATGATGTGGTATTAGCTCGAGAAGTATTAGAAGAATTACAAAAAGCAGTAGATATTGAAGCTGTTAATATTGATGAAAAAATGGCTAAAGTTTCCATTATTGGTGCAGGTATGTTAGGACAGCCTGGTGTAGCTGCGCAAATGTTTGATATTTTGAGCCAAGAAGGTATCAATATTGAAATCATTTCTACTTCTGAAATTAGTATTTCTTGCCTTGTTGCTGAAGATCGCGTAAAAGATGCTGTTCGTGTAATTCATAATGGCTTATTGTTAGATCAACGAGGTTAATTACTTCATGGATAGTCTACGTAGTTTTATGGATGAAATGCTCAATGACCAAGGTCGTAAGGAAGGTTTCATTAGCGATCTACTAGGAAATCTAAAAAATCAGCCTATTCCAACATTGGAACAAGCTCAAACTGGTTATACAACAATGAGTAATTTACATGGTATCTTCTATGATTACGATAAGTCTGAGGTTACTATTACTTACAAGGTTGTACCAGATATGTATCAACCATATACATTGAGCTTTATACAATTTGAAGCCGTGTTAGAAGGCTTATTAACCTTACGTCGCAATCAAAAGTGGCAGATGCAACATAATAAATAATATGAACCCCATGGGTATACTTGCCTATGGGGTTTTGTAATTCGATAATTATTCTTAACATCTATATATAGAGTCATCGATATGATATAATAAATTATTCAGAGAGAAATCATTATATTAGTATAGAAAGAAGGGACAGCATGGAAATAAATAAGGTTTATTCTGGCTTTCGCCTTGACCGCATTGAGCGCATTGATGAGATCAATGGTACCGCTTATGAAATGAAACACGAAAAGTCTGGTGCACGTTTAATTTATATTGATTCACCAGATTCTAATAAAGTATTCAATATTGCTTTTAGAACCACGCCACATAATAGTACTGGTGTAGCACATATTATGGAACATTCCGTTTTATGTGGTTCTCGTAAGTTTCCTTTAAAAGAGCCATTTGTTGAGCTTGTTAAAGGGTCTTTAAACACGTTCTTAAACGCTATGACATATCCTGATAAAACGATGTATCCTGTAGCCAGCAAGAACGATAAAGACTTCCACAACTTGATGGATGTATATCTTGATGCTGTGTTATATCCACGCGTTCGCGATGATGCAGAAATCGTGATGCAAGAAGGTTGGCATTATGAACTAGATAATGCGGAAGATGAACTTACCTATAAAGGTGTTGTATTCAATGAGATGAAGGGGGTTTATTCCTCTCCGGATTCCGTTTTAGAACGTCAAATGATGCGTGAACTTTTCCCAGATACCACTTACGGTGTCGATTCTGGTGGGGATCCTGACCATATTACAGATTTAACTTATGAAGAGTTCCAAGAGTTCTATCGAGTTCATTATCATCCGTCCAATAGTTATATCTTCCTTTATGGTGATATGAATATTGAAGAGCAATTGGCATTTTTGAATGATGAGTACTTAAGTCATTTTGATGCTATTGAGGTTAATACAGAGGTTGGTATACAAACGCCATTTACGGAAGGTAAAGTGGTAAGTTATCCATATAGCGTAGGTTCTGAAGAGCCAACAGACAACCGAACTTTACATTCCTTTGCCTATGTGTTACCTGATGTAACTCCTGAGCATAGCTTGGCTTTTGAGGTATTAACACATGCATTGTTGACATCTCCTGCGGCTCCTCTTAAACAGGCTTTGGTGAAAGCCGGTATCGGCTCTGATGTGAGTGGTTATTATCTTGATAGCATTCGTCAACCTTTGTGGACCGTGCAAGCAACTGGTTCTAATCTCGATAAGCAAGCCGACTTGCAGCGCATTGTGGAGTCTACATTGCAAGAACTTTGTGATAACGGTTTAGATAAAGAATTATTAGAAGCTTCCTTGAATAGCATTGAGTTTGCTCTTCGTGAAAGTGACTTTGGTGGTCGCCCAATTGGTTTAGCTTATGTTATCCGTATGATGGATAATTGGTTATATGACAATGATCCGCTTGAGCTATTACACTACGAAGAAGCATTAGTGAATATTCGCAAGGGCTTATCCGGTACGTACTTTGAAGATTTGATTCGTCAATCTATCTTAAATAACAATCATAAAGTGCTTGTTTCTATTTATCCTGAACGTGGTCTTCAAGAGCGCAAGGATGCAGAGGTTAAAGAATATTTAGCTTCTGTAAAAGCTAAGATGACTCCAGAAGAAATCGAAGCGATTGTAGAGCAAACAAAACGACTTAAACTTCGTCAAGAAGCTCCAGATAGCGACGAAGCATTAGCGTCGATTCCATTGCTTGAATTATCAGATTTAAATCCTAATATTGAAGAGGTAGAGCGTCGTGAAAGTAAAATTGGCAACACTACAGTACATTTTGTACCTACTTTCACAAAAGGTATCAACTATGTAGGTCTTTACTTTAATTTAAGTTGTCTTACAGAAGATGAGTTGTTCTATGCCGATATTCTAAGTGATATTATCGGTCGTATCGACACATCTGAACGTGGCTACGAAGCATTGGCGAAAGATATCAATATGAATCTTGGCGGTTTAAGCTCAGATATTACGGCTATTAGTAAAGATGGTAAGCGTGATGAATTTACCCCTCTCATGATTGTTCGCGCTAAAGCCTTGCATTCTAAATTACCTGACTTATGTCGCTTGATTAACGAAGTAGTACAAAAAGCAGATTATAGTAACGATAGACGCTTGACTGAACTTGTTCAAGAAAGCAAAGCTATTTGGGATAATGAAGCGTTTCGTCGTGGTAATTCCATCGTAAGTCAACGTGTTATGGCACAAGTATCTGCAGTTGGTAAATTTAGAGATAATGGTAACTTTGGTTATTATCAAAAGATTAGCGAATTGGCTTCTAATCCTGCGGCATTACCATTATTGCCAGAAAAATTAGCTGATGTGGCTCGTAAGATTTTCCGTGCTAATAATGTAGATATCATGTTCGTTGGTGAAGAAGGCGAATTAGAAGCCTTTGAAAATCTCATGAAACCATTGATTGAAACTTGGGATACTACTGACTTAAGTAATGATACATTAAAGATTACACGTTTGTCTGGTAATGATGGTATCGTTACAGCTGGTAAGGTTCAATATGTAGCTCAAGGTGGTAACTTTATAGACCATGGGTATAAACATGTAGGTCCAATGAGTGTATTGGAAACAATTTTACGTTATGAATATCTCTGGATTCGTATTCGTGTACAAGGCGGTGCTTACGGGGCCTTTGCAAACTTCTACGACGATGGTAATATGATTTTCTGTAGCTATCGCGATCCAAACTTGGTAGAAACATTAAATGTATATAAAGAGTTACCTCAATACCTTCGTGAGTTCACATTGACTGATCGTGAGATGCGTAAATATATTATCGGTACTATGAGTTCTTTAGATTTACCAATGACTCCTGCATTGCGTGGTCCACGTGCGATGGGCATGTATTTTAGCGGTGCTAAACTAGAGGATAAAGTGAATTTCCGTAAACAAGTTATCGCTTGTAAGCCAGAGGATATCGTTGCTTTAGCAGATGTGGTTGAACCTGTATTGAAGGATAATCATATTTGTACAATGGGGAACGAACAAAAAATTAAAGACGCTGGTAAGGTATTCGATAACATTATTTCTCTAGGATAATCGTTTTATATTATTTATAGTGGCATATTCTGTGTAAATTTACGGGATATGCCACTTGTTTTGTACTTTAGGAGGGCATCATGAAAGGTCGATTTGCTCCAAGCCCCACAGGATATATCCATCTCGGCAATGTGTGGATAGCCCTCTTATCTTATGTTTCTACGAAGCAACAAAAAGGGCAGTATGTTGTGCGAATGGAGGATATAGACACCCAACGCTCTAAACGTGAGTTAGGGGAAGCTCTATTAGATGATTTAGAGTGGCTAGGATTTGAATGGGATGAAGGGCCTCGTGTTGGTGGACCAGAATCAACGTATTGGCAAAGTGAGCGACAAACATATTATAGAGACATATTAGAACATCTTGCATTAGAAAAACTAATTTATCCTTGCTTTTGTAATCGTACAAGGCTCCAGTCTATTGCTTCGGCGCCCCACGTTGGAGAAATAATTCATCGATACGATGGACACTGTCGTCATCTAGAGGATAAATTGATAAAAGAGTTTATGACATCTAAGGAACCATCTTTGCGTTTAGCCGTTAATTCCTGTGATATAGATTTTGTAGATCGCTGGCAAGGCTTTCAACATATTCATTTGGAAGGTGAATTAGATGATTATGTATTGCGTCGTGGTGACGGTATGTATGCCTATAATTTAGCTGTCGTACTGGATGATATTGCTATGGGGATAACGGAGGTCATTCGTGGAGACGATTTACTAGAGACTACGGGGCAGCAAATATATTTATATAAAACATTACAATCTAGTTTTACATCTAAAAATATACAAATACCTTCTTATGGACATGCTCCATTATTAATTGATTCTGAAGGGCATAGATTATCTAAACGACAAAAAAGTATTACTATTCGTGAATTACGTGAAAGTCAATGGTCTCCTAATAGAATTTTAGGTGAACTAGCTATTGCTGGCGGATTAGTTGATGCTCATACATTTAGTCGTAGAGAAATTAGTTTATCTGAATTAATTGAGATTGATTTAAATTTACCTAGTCTTAGTCAGAAAACGATTGAGATACAAATTAAAGAATAGAGTAATAGAATAGTATTGCTTTATGTTATAGGATGATTGCTAAAAGAGAATAATTCTTTAACTATATAATTCGATATAATATATTGACAATGTTCGATATTTATTTATAATAGTATATAAGAGGTGGTCGAAATGACAATTCAACAAGCTTTAGATCAAAAAGTATGGGCCGTTATTGGAGCTACCCATAAAACCGAAAAGTTCGGTTATAAGATTTATAAATGTCTTAAAGATCACGGATATGAAGTATATCCAGTTAATCCTAATATTGCAGAAATAGATGGAGACACCTGTTACTCTAGCCTTTCTGCACTTCCCGTTGTGCCTGCTGTGGTAGATTTTGTTGTGCCAGAAGCAGCGGGATTAGCTGCACTTGATGAATGCAAAGAACTTGGCATTTCTATTGTGTGGTTGCAACCGGGGGCGGATAAACCATCTGTTGTTGAAAAAGCACATGCTTTAGACCTGCATGTCATTCAAGATTGTGTATTAGTTCAATTACCGTAGGAGGGTACAATGAGCGAATTAAAAGACTTAAAAACTGCTGAATATCAAGATTTGGTAAACCAAGGTGGTGTTACTGTTGTTGACTTCTGGGCTCCATGGTGCGGTTATTGCGTACGTATGATGCCAATCATTGAAGAAATTGCAGGTGAGCTTGAAGGTAAAGCTAACTTTGTAAAAGTAAACGCTGATGAAGAACCAGAATTAGCACGTAATTTACAAGTTGAAGTATTGCCTACATTCGTTATCTTAAAAGATGGTGAAGTAGTAGACCGTAAAATTGGTTTCTTACCTAAAGGTGATCTTCAAGCGGCTATCGAATCTAAATTCTAATACTATAATCAAAACTATATAAATAGAGGAAAACCTCATCAATGTATGTGTTGTACATTGATGAGGTTTTTTTTTGCTTTTTTGAATATAGTCCTAAATATCTTTAACTTTTATGAGTTGCTAAACATAATACATCTAAAGTGGGGGTTATGTCCATCTAAGGAGTGGTATTTCACCATTGTGGTGGAGAGTGGTTTAAATTGATTAGTTTTAAATATTTAATCGAACATATGTATTGTAGAAAAGCGGAGAAAAATAGAGATTAAACAAGAAAAATATAAAAAAGTGGAATAAAAATGGATTTTTTGTTGTGAAAGGTGGGGAATTGTGGTAGAATTTACCATATAGTGGTGGATAAGAAATAGTGAAAGGCGGTGATACGTATGTTCATGGGCGAATATAATCACACCATTGATACAAAAGGGCGGATGATTATACCTGCTAAAATACGTGAACAACTAGGCGATTTGTGCATCGTTACAAAAGGCCTAGATAACTGCTTGGCTATTTACACCGAAGAGGCATGGAAAAAAATTTCTACAGCTTTACAATCACAATCCTCCACTAAAGCTAGCGTGCGTGCTTTAAAACGTTTTGTTTTTGGTAGTGCCGCTGAACTTGAATATGATAAACAAGGTCGTGTCCTCATTCCTGTACCATTACGTGAATATGCAAGCCTTGATAAACAGGCTGTTATTGTAGGTGCTGGAGACCACGTTGAAATTTGGAGCCGTGAAAAATACGATTTCTATGATGAGCAAGTGGCTGAGAGTATGGAAGAATTAGTCGAAGGGCTTGAAGGGATTATGTTATAGGAGGCTATGATGGAATTTAATCATACTAGCGTACTCTTACGTGAAACGGTGGACTCCGTCGTAACTAATCCAAAAGGCATTTATGTGGACTGTACCCTTGGTGGGGCAGGACATGCTCATGCAGTGGGCGAGATGCTAGAGCCAGAAGGCATGATTATAGGTTTAGATCAGGATGAAGATGCTTTGAGTGTAGCTCGACAGCGTTTATCTGATTTGAAATGTCAGGTGTTAACAATACCTACAAACTTTTCTAACTTAAAAGAAGCCCTCCAAAATGCGGGCATTTATGAAGTCGATGGTTTTATATTTGATCTTGGTGTATCCAGCTATCAACTAGATACTCCTGAACGAGGTTTTTCATATATGAATGATGGACCTCTTGATATGCGAATGGATAAAGATGCACCTCTCACGGCAGAGGAAATTGTCAATGAATATGACAGTGAACAATTACTACAAATTATCCGCGATTATGGGGAAGAACGATGGGCTAAAAGAATTGTCGAGTTTATTGTTGAAGCACGTCAAGAAAAAAGAATTACTACTACTGGCGAGTTAGTTAGAATTATTAAGAATGCAATACCTGCAAAAGCGCGACAAGATGGACCTCATCCGGCAAAACGGACGTTTCAGGCCATACGTATTGAAGTAAATAGAGAGTTAGCAATTTTGCATGATAGTTTTGTAGATGCTGTATCGATGTTAAAACCAAAGGGAAAGATTGGAGTTATTACATTCCACTCCTTGGAAGATCGAATTACAAAGCAAACTTTTAAAGAGTTAAGTACTGCATGTATATGTCCTCCACAATTGCCTGTGTGTGTTTGTAATCACAAGGCAGTTGTAAAGGCAAAGAATAAGGCTATAGAGCCAAGTATAGGGGAGATTGAAGTTAATCCGAGAGCTAGAAGCGCTAAATTGCGCGTAGCAGTAAAGTTGTAGATTTGGAAGGGGTTAAGTGTTATGTTAGCGAGAAAGGCTGTTGTGGGCCAAGTAAAAGGTGATATGTTGGTCATTGCACAAGGGAGAAGACGTAGTGCAAACGTAGCTTTAGATTTAAGCCCTATGATGTGGCAAGTTGTATATGGTATTGCTGCATTAGTTGCATGCTTACTTATCATGATGGTTATGAATGCATACAGTACAAAGTTGGGCTATGAGGTAGTTAAAACACAGCAAGCTGTAGTACAATTAACAAAAGATAACGATGCATTGGACGTTGAAGTGGCTTCCTTGAAGTCTCCTGTACGTATCCAACAAATCGCAGAAGAACAACTAGGAATGGTTTTGCCTGATTCTTTTGTTTATAGCACAAAAAGCGCTGTTACTGAACGTAATGTACAAGAGAAACAGCAAATTATAGACTAGCAGGCGAAGCAGCTCGTATTGGGCTGCTTTCCTTTGCGTGTAAAGGAGATTGTATATGAAACACTTACAAGATATAGTAAAAACCTTACATGCACCGCATGTAGAAGGTAATACAGCTGTTGAAATTTTAGATGTTACCGCTGATTCTCGTGCTGTAAAAGCAGGTAGTTTATTTATTGCTTTAGATGGTGCTACTGTCGATGGACATGATTATGTTAATAAAGCTGTTGAGGCTGGGGCAGTAGCTGTATTAGTATCTAAACCTGTTGAGATAAGTAGTGACGTTTGTGTTATCACTGTTGAAGATACACGTGCGGCTATGATGGCCTGTGTGCCATACTTTTTTGATTATCCAGCCAATTCCATGCGCATGATTGGTGTCACTGGTACTAATGGTAAAACGACTACAACTCATATGATTCGTCATATTTTGAAAGCTCAAGGTCATAAGGTCGGTGTGATTGGTACTGTTCATATCATGATTGGTGATACATCATATCCGATTCATAATACGACTCCTGACGTAGTAGATTTACAACATATTTTGCATCAAATGGTAGAAGAGGGTGTTACACATTGTGTAATGGAAGTATCTTCTCATGCGTTGGCTTTAGGACGCGTATCTGGTGTTGAGTATGATACGGCTGTATTCACAAATCTTACACAAGATCATTTAGACTTTCACAAAACATTTGAAAATTACTTGGCAGCTAAATGTAAACTATTTGAACAGGTTAGCAAACCAAACCAAGTAAAATCTGGTAAGGGTGCTGTCATTAACATCGATGATGCCTATGGACATCGGGTTGTTGAAAAAACTACAGCCCCTATCATTACCTATAGTATTGATGGTAGCGGCACATTGAATGCTCATGACGTTGATATGACGCCAAAGTCTAGCCGTTACACGGTATCTTATGATGGTCATGACTATACAGTTGCAATGAATACGACTGGCTTGTTTAATGTGTATAATACATTAGCAGCTATTGGTGCCTGCCTATTAGAAGGTATTTCCATGGAAGACATCGATAAAGCGTTGAAAACATTTAGTGCTGTACCTGGTCGTTTTGAATTGATTGAAGAAGGTCAACCATTTGCTGTTGTTGTAGACTATGCACATACACCAGATGGGTTAGAAAATATTTTACAAACAGCAAAGGCTATTCAAGCAAATCGTATTATTGTAGTCTTTGGTTGTGGCGGTGACCGAGATGCAACCAAACGTCCTATTATGGGACGCATTGCGGCACAATACGGTGATGTTGTGTATGTTACATCTGATAATCCGCGTACAGAGGATCCTGTACAAATTGTTAAAGATGTGGAAGTCGGCGTTAAAGACGGCCTTCGAGAAGGAACTCACTATGAAGTTATCGTTGATCGTCGAGAAGCGATTCAACATGCAATACAACATGCAAAATCTGGGGATATTGTACTCATTGCAGGTAAGGGGCATGAGGATTACCAAATCTTAAAGGATAAAACGATCCATTTTGATGATCGTGAAGAGGCGCGAGCAGCCCTCAAGGAGATCTAATATGGCAGAATTTACATTGTCTCAAGTACTGGAGGCCACAAAGGGGACGAGTGCACATACCGATAATATTAAGTTTTTAGATGTGTCTACTGATACAAGAACTATTGAATCAGGCTTTTTATTTGTAGCCTTAAAAGGTGATACCTTTGATGGCCATGATTTTATCAATGCGGCTATCGAAAAAGGTGCTACAGGGGCTATCGTTGAAAAAGGACGTTCTGTAGAAGGTATTGCTTGCATCGAGGTAGACAATACTTTGGTAGCATATCAAAACTTAGCACGATATCATCGTCGCCGCTTTGATATTCCTGTAGTTGCTATTACTGGTTCCTCTGGTAAGACTACGACAAAGGAAATGGTGGCAGCCGTACTTGGCACAGAATTTAATGTATTAAAAACTGAGAAAAATTTTAATAATGAAATTGGCTTACCAAAAACACTATTGCGCTTAACTGCTGAGCATGAAGCCTGTGTTGTTGAAATGGGTATGCGTGGGCTCGGACAAATCGAAGAACTGGCCTTGATTGCAGAACCAACGATGGGGATTATTACTAATGTTGGTACTAGTCACATCGAGCTTTTAGGTTCTCGAGAAGCCATTGCCGAAGCGAAAGGTGAATTGATTCGTTGCTTGCCTGAAAACAGCGTGGCTATCCTTAATGAAGATGATCCATATGTAAAAGCTATGGATCGTTTAGCTAAGGGTAAAACAATTACCTATGGTATTGAACGGAATGCTACTTGTATTGGTAGCCATTTGCGCTATAAAAAAGACGGTATTAAGTTCACTTGTAAGTGTTATGATGAAGTTTTTGATATCTTCTTGCCTATGATTGGTGAACACAATGTATATGATGCATTAACGGCTATTGTTGCAGGCCGAGTGCTAGGCATTAAATCTAACACAATTCGCAAAGGTTTGAGTGAGTTTAGTGGAACTCCAATGCGTCAAGAAATCGTTCCATTTGAAGATATTGTTATCTTAAATGATGCTTATAATGCAAACCCTTCATCCATGGCAGAAGCTATTAAAGCACTTGGCCAATTAGAAGGTAAGCGTAAAATTGCGATGCTAGGCGATATGCTCGAGCTCGGCGACTTCTCTGAAGAAGCACATCGTGAAATCGGCCATTTGCTTGCTGAAGAGGGTTATAGTGTTGTATTCACCTTTGGTGATGCTGCTGCCTTCATTGCAAAGGAAGCAAAAAAAGCGGGTTTAACTACATTCCGTTGTAACAGCCATTTAGAAATGGCCAACGCATATAGTGATATTCGTGAAAAAGGGGATGTTATCCTTGTGAAAGGTTCCCGTGGTTTACGAATGGAGCGCGTTGTTGAAGAATTAAAGGATCGAGAATAATAGGTAACGGCTAGTTATATCTAGCCGTCCTATTTATTAATAAGTAGAGGATTCATATGATAAATCACATTCTATTAGCCTTCGTAGCGACTTTCATCATTACGGTAGTGCTAGGTAAAATTGCTATTCCTATGTTGCGTTCTTTGCACGCACAACAAAGTATTCGTGAAGAAGGCCCTGAAAGTCATCAAGCAAAAGCCGGTACGCCAACAATGGGTGGTGCTTTCATGATGGTGGCCCTTGTTATTGGCGTGGCATTGTTTGCACCATGGAATGTGGGCACAGGAATGTTATTATTTTTAACACTGGGTCATTGTTTATTAGGTTTTTTTGATGATTTTGTAAAAGCTGTAAAAAAACGCAATCTTGGATTAACAGCGAAGCAAAAATTACTTGGACAATTTATATTGGCTGCTGTATTCTGTTATTGCATTACTGAGATTATGGTTGTTCCTACCACATTATGGATTCCTGTTGTAGATACACAATTACAATTGGGATGGGGTTATTATGTATTGGCATTTTTGATTATTGTAGGAGCTACAAATGCAGTAAATTTAACCGATGGTCTTGATGGTCTTGCTGGTGGTACATCAGCAGTGGCGGCGATAGCATTCTCTGTTATTGGTCTGATGGCTGCATCGATGACAAATTCTATTGGTGCTGAAAGTGTTGCGTACTTCGGCGCTATAATAGCAGCTGTATGTCTTGGCTTTTTGGTATATAATGTGAACCCTGCAAAAGTATTCATGGGGGATACGGGCTCTTTGGCATTAGGTGGTGCCTTTGCAGCAATGGCTATTTTAACTAAAACAGAATTGCTACTTGTGGTGATTGGTGGCATTTTTGTTATGGAAGCATTATCTGTTATTATTCAAGTTATTTCTTTCAAAACACGTGGTGTGCGTGTTTTTAAGATGAGTCCTATTCATCACCATTTTGAACTTTCCGGATGGGCAGAACAAACAGTTGTTAATCGCTTCTGGTTTGGTGGAGCTGTTTTAGCCATTATTGGTGTACTTTTAGCGACTATAACTTTATAAGATAATACTTAACGGAAGTTGTAAATAATGGTATGCTTATTAGATAGGATACATTAATTTTATAAATAGTTTAGGTGATATAGATGGAATATGGAGATAAACATATACTTGTTCTTGGAGCTGGAGCCAGCGGTATAGGTGCATCCTGGGTATTAGCCCAAGTGGGTGCGCATGTTGTGTTAAATGATTATAAGCCTATGACACTGCCTACGGCTGAGGAGAAACGACTCGTTGCGGCAGGGGTAAATATTATTACAGGACGTCAAGATGAATCCTTGCTAGATGGCGTGGATCGTATCGTTATTTCTCCAGGTATTTCTTTAGACATTCCGATTGTAAAAGCAGCACATGCCCGTGGTATTGACGTGGTCAGTGAAGTAGAATTAGCTTATGAAGTATCTAAATCACCTATCGTAGCTGTTACTGGTACAAATGGTAAGACTACGACAACAACCTTATTAACTAAAGTACTAGAAGGCTCTGGAAAACCAGTTCACGTCGGTGGAAATATTGGGGATTCCCTTAGTGAAGTGGCGTATTCTATGCCTGCAGGCGGTTTTTTGGTAGCTGAATTATCTAGTTATCAATTAGAGACAATCAAGTATTTTAGGCCTATTGGGGCTATTATGCTCAATATTACTCCAGATCACTTAGCTCGTCATAAGACGATGGAAAACTATATTGCTGCGAAGGAACGCATCTTTGAAAATCAATTAAGTACAGATTATTTAGTGTTGAATATAGATGATCCCGTTGTAGCTGATATGGAACATCGTTCGCCTAGTCATATTCTAAAAATTAGTCAAAAAAAAGCCGTAGAGAATGGCGCTTATTATGCTGATGGGCAATGTTATATTGCTAAAGATGGGGTAGCAAAATTTGTTATTGGAAATGAAGATATTCATATTCCAGGCAGTCATAATATTGAAAACATATTGACCGTTATTGCTTTATCTCATGCATTGGGCGTACCTGTAGAAACAATTCATCGTATTATTAGTGAGTTCCATGGCGTTGAACATCGTTTAGAACGCGTTAAGACGATTGATGGTATTACATTTTATAATGATTCTAAAGCGACTAATGTAGATTCTGTGGTTAAAGCATTAGAATCCTTTGATCAACAAGTTATTCTATTAGCTGGTGGTCATGATAAAATGACGCCTTTAGAAGACTTCATGGAGTTAGTTAAGGAGAAGACTAAAGCTGTTATTTTCATGGGGGAAGCAGCAGATCGTTTTGAGACGGCTGCAAAAGAGGCTGGTGTGAAGCCGATTTATCGTGCTTTATCCATGAAAGAAGCCGTAGAACAAGGCTATAAATTGGCAGAGACTGGCGATATTGTGCTATTATCTCCGGCTTGCTCAAGCTTTGATTGGTACAGCTGTTTTGAAGAGCGTGGAGATGACTTTAAACGTTGTGTTCATATGTTGCAAGAGGGAGGACACCATTAATGAAACGTGTTATTATTTCAGGTGGTGGCACTGGTGGACATATATATCCAGCAATAACTATATATAAGGAAATTATGAAACAAAATCCTGATGCAAAGGTGTTATATGTTGGTACCAAGCAAGGTCTCGAGGCTACATTAGTTCCTAAAGAGGGGATAGAGTTTACTACGATTCCTGTGCAAGGCTTGCAGCGTCAATTATCGTTAGGTACATTAGTTACATTAGGTAAAACTGCTTTAGGCATTGTAAAAGCTAATGCCATAGTTTGTAAGTTTAAACCTGATGTGGTTATTGGTACTGGTGGTTATGTATGTGGGCCTGTTCTCTTGGCTGCAGCATTACATAATATTCCTACTATAATTCAAGAACAGAATGTCATAGCAGGTATTACTAATAAAATTCTGAGCCGTTTTGTTGATGTGGTAGCCCTAGGCTATAAGGATGCGGAAGCATCGTTTTCTAAAGCAAAGCGCGTAGTCTATACAGGGAATCCTGTTCGTCCAGATGTGCTAGTTGATTCGAGAACAGAGGGACGTAACTATTTCAACTTAAGTGATGATACTTTTACAGTACTCATAGCTGGAGGTTCTCGAGGGGCGAGAACTATTAACAATGCTATGATAGATGTACATAAACACTTCCAAGGTGTGAAAGGTATTAAATTAATCCATATTACGGGAAACGGAGAATATGAATCTGTTTTATCCCAATTGGGTATTACCGATGGGGATGGTTTAGGTAGTTCATCTTTGATTTTGCCGTATTTACATGATATGCCAAAAGCACTAGCAGCAGCCGATTTAGCAGTATTTAGATCTGGTGCTATAGGTCTAGCAGAATTAGCAGTTCGCGGTATTCCATCCGTATTGATACCGTATCCATACGCAGCGGAAGATCATCAAACCTATAATGCACGTATCTTTGTACAAGAAGGGGCGGCTCATATGATTGTAGATAAAATGTTGAGTGCTCACGATTTAATAGGGGAAATCGAGATGTTTATGGCCAACCGTGATTTGTTGGCACAAATGGGAGACCGAGCATTGCAATTGGGGAAACCGAATGCGGCTCATGATATTGCAAAATTAGCTTTATCTATTGCAAAGTAACAAGGAGAGGTTTTATGTTAGACGGTATTCACAAAATTCACCTTATCGGTATTGGTGGATCTGGTATGCGTGCGATAGCGAATATTTTGATTCAAAAAGGTTATGATGTATCTGGTTCAGATATTGCTGAATCTGCAGTGATTTCTAAGTTTAGAGATATGGGTGCCACGGTGCATATCGGTCATAATAAAGAATATGTAAATGGTGTTGATGCCATAGTTCGTTCTACAGCGATTCGTGAAGACAATCCTGAAATTGTTGCCGCTAAAGAGCAAGGGATTACCATTTTACATCGTTCTGATATTGTAAAGGCTGTATTAGATGTAACAGATGGTATCGCAGTAGCTGGTGCGCATGGTAAAACATCTACAACTTCAATGATTGGACAAATTTTAGTGGAGGCTAATGCGGACCCTACGGTAATTATCGGTGGCGAAGTAGATTATCTCAAAGGTAGCAGTTGTCTTGGGAAAGGACATTTTTCCGTTGTGGAAGCGGATGAGAGCGATGGTTCATTTTTAAAATTGCGTCCACATACTATCGTTATAACTAATATTGAAGATGATCATATGGATCATTATAAGACTATGGATAACTTGTTAAACGCTTTCTGTGAGTTTGTCGAAACGTTACCAGAATCTGGCAAAGCGATCGTATGTGGAGATAATGAGAATATTCGTTATGTTATGAGCCGTGTAAATCGTAATTTCATTACATATGGCTTAAGTGATAATAATGATTATGTAGCTAAAAATATTCACTATGTAGACTCTACTTTGGTATATGATGTATACCATAATGGTGTGAATGTTGAGCGCATTCGCTTACGAGTTCCTGGTGAACATAATGTATTGAATTCGTTGGCTGCCTTTGTTGTTGCTCATGATTGCTGCGGTGTAGAAACGCGCATTATTACTAAAGGTTTAGGTAAGTTTATCGGTGCAAAACGTCGTTTCGAAACAAAAGGTCACGTAGCAGGTGTGTGGGTTGTTGATGACTATGCTCATCATCCTACAGAAATTAAAGCAACATTGAAAGCAGCAAAAGAGTTGGAAAAACATCGTGTTATCTGTGTATTCCAGCCACATCGCTTTACTCGCACAAGCTTGTTAAAGGATGAATTTGCTACTGCTTTCACAAGCGCTGATGAAGTATATATGACAGATATTTATAGCTCTGGTGAAGATCCAATCCCTGGTATTGATGGCAATACGATTCCAAATGCTATTAAAGCGGCTACAGGTCAAGATGTACATTATGTACAGTCTGTTGACGATTTGCCTGAGGTATTATCAAAAGTAGTAAGACCTAATGACTTGGTTATCACCATGGGTGCAGGTTCTATTAATCAATATGGGCCAAAATTATTAGCTATATTGGAGGAAGGCTTACAATGAAAGATAAAAAAATAATCGTATTAATGGGTGGTCCTTCCAAAGAGGCTGAGGTATCTCGTCGTACTGGCGCTGCTATTGCAGAAGCACTTGAAAGCAAAGGTTATAATGCCCAAACTTTAGAACTCAATCCGCGCACTGTATTAAAAGATATTGAAGACTTAGGTGGCGAGGTTGTATTTAATGCAATTCATGGTCGTTACGGCGAAGATGGTGCGTTGCAAGGCCTATTAGAAATGGCTGAAATTCCATACACTGGGTCAGGTATTATGGCTCATGCAGTAGGTATGAATAAAAAAGTAAGTAAAGATGTATTTAAAGGTGCCAATATTCCGACTGCGGCATCCGAGTCCTTTAATGGTAATCTTGAATCTGCAGAAGCTATTATTGAACATATTCGTAAGGATTTTACAATTCCAGTAGTTGTGAAGTCTGCTACGCAAGGTTCTAGCATTGGGGTTACTATTGTTCGCGATGAAGCACAGTTAGAAGAGGCTGTAACGGAAGCTCTAAAATATGACCCTATTCTTGTGGTAGAACAATTTCTTGATGGTCGTGAATTTACAGTATCTGTTTTAGATGGTAAAGCATTGTCTGTTATTGAAATTCGTCCACATTCTGGTGAATATGATTACAAGAGTAAGTACACTGTAGGTGCTACTGAGTATTTAGTACCAGCGCCTATTAGTGCAGAAATGACTGCTGAAATGCAACGCATTGGGGAACTTGTGTATCGTGAAGTACAAGGCAGTGGGGTAATTCGTGTTGATGTTATGACAGACCATGCAGATAATATGTATGTTCTTGAATACAATACTGTGCCTGGTATGACAGCAACATCTTTAGTACCAAAAGCAGCAAAAGAAATGGGAATTGACTTCCCAACATTATGTGAAAAAATTCTATTAACAGCTAGTATAGGGAAATTTTAAGGGCTAATAGAAGATAAGGAGTTAACTATGGATGATAAGCAAAACCATCCATCCAACTCTGGGGAGATGCAGCCTTCTACACCTGTTCGTGATGAACGGGCTGTATTTAGAAAACGAGTGTTAAAAATCGGTGGTGCAGTTACTCTCGTGTTGGTGGGGTTGTTTACACTACCTATTCCTTTTGGATCCTTAAAAGTTACTGGATCGGATAAGGTAACTGTACAAGATGTAATGGTAGCTGGTGATATTCATGAACCTGTTAATATATTGCAGATTAGTACAGAAAAATTAAAAACTAGATTATCGAAAGATTTACGTGTCGAAGAGGCTCAAATTAGCTATCAGTTGCCACTGACAATGGTGGTAAATGTAGTAGAACGCAAGGCAGTTGCAGTTGTACCGGCCCAGTTTGGATACTTAACCCTTGATAGTAAGGGACAAGTGATCGCATCTGAGCCAGCTATACAAGACACATCTGTTCCTATGATTTCTGGTGTGAAAGCTGGAAATATACTATTAGGTGATACGGTAGTAGATAAACCGATATTGGCGGCTCTTGAATATTTGAACTCACTCGATGAGGAGACATTCAAGAATATTGCAGAGGTTAATATTGGAGATCCTGATTCGATAATGGCATATACTGTTTCAGGTGTACAGATTCGACTGGGAGATGGTA